>CAYJBY010000024.1:0-12152 GCA_964368645.1 uncultured Christensenellaceae bacterium | reverse complement strand
AAGTATTTAATGCTAACTCAAGATTTTGATTAAACTATGCAGTTGTGAATGTGCTAATAACACATTTAGCCACTCCGGTGGCATTGGCGCGAGGGTCCCACCTGTTCTCATACCGAACACAGTCGTTAAGCCTCGCCGCGCAGAAAGTACTTGGTTGGACACGACCTGGGAGGATATGGCGCTGCCGGACACCAAAAAAGGAAGTCAATTGACTTCCTTTTTTGTTACTCTCTTGACGTTTAGGGTTAGCTTTTTTGACGTTTAGGGTTAGCTTTTTTGACGCTTCAATTTAGTTTTTTTTGATGTTCCAGTTTGATATTGCCTTTGACGTTCTCCTAGTTTATTACTCTCATTGGCGTTTTGTTTATTCTCTCTTTTGTGACATTCCTAGTTTGTTTCTCTCTTTGACACTATGGGTTGTTACTCCGTTTGACGTTATGATTAAGTTTTATGAGGTTCCAGATTGAAACTGCCTTTGACGTTCCTAGTTTATTACTTTTTAGCGTTCCTAGGTTGATACACTATTTAGCCTTTTAGGCTGTTACTCTTTTTACGTTCTTGTTAAGCTTTTGCCGTTTTAGGTTGATACTACCTTTGACGTTCTCCTAGTTTATTACTTTTTAGCGTTCTTGACTGTTCTTTCTATGGCGTTTTTGTTTGATAGTCAATTATTTAGTCAATCAGTTAATCAATCAGTCTTTAAAGATTACGATAGTTTTTCTCTTTTTTGACGTTCCTAGTTTGTTACCCTTTTTTGTGACATTCCTAGTTTATTATTCTTTTTAGCGTTCTTGGCTGTTACTCGTTCTGACGTTCCGGGCTTTTATTTAAGTTTGTATTTAATAGGTTACATTAATGATTGCTGTAGTTCGTTACGCTTTAATTCTAATTACCGTTAAAACAACGTAGCTTTTTAATTGCAATTTTCGCTAATGAAACAACCAAGTACATATAATTTTGGTGTGTGCAAGTATTTGTTGCAAATTGCGTTATGTACGCTGTATAATATAATTATGATAAGTAGTTGTTGACAATTACGCTTTCGCGGTAATTAATTGGGAATGCGATTGTATCTATGAGGAGAAGGCAATGAGTTTACGTGAACAAATTAAAGCAAAAGCTAAGGATATGTGCAAGTCTAACGCGGGTAATCTTATGATACCCTTGATTTTTAATGCCATTGTTGCAGGAATAGTCAGCGCGTTTACTGCTACGGGATCGAAATTCGGCATCGAAATCTTAACGACCTTAGGCTCGATATTGGGTTTCGGAACTTTGTTTTTGAACGTATGGTCTGCCGCTTTTTATCTTAAGTTTGTTCGTAGCGGCGACGCATCGATGCCTGGTTACTTTAAGACCATCAAAAGCGGTAATCACGCACTTAATATCTTTATTGCAAATATCGTGTGTTCGCTGATTGTAATATGCGGTACCATTTTGCTGATTATCCCCGGCATTATATGGGGATTAAAATATTCTCAGGTCAACAATATATTAGCCGATAACCCTGATATGCACTGGCGCGACGCTATGGACCGCTCTAAAGAAATCACGCGCGGTCGCAATGGCGAGATATTCGTAATGGGCTTGAGCTTTATCGGTTGGATACTCTTGTCCTGCTTGACCGCAGGAATACTGTTTTTGTGGACAGCTCCCTATATGCAGACCTCCTTTACTCTCTTGTATTTGGGTTTATGCGATGGCACTGATATTGTGCGCGGCAATCACACCACGGCAAGCGGTGACTTCGGAGCTGACAGCAACGACGAGGACGGTGTAGTCAATGGTAAAATACGCGAGGACGACGCGGAGCAGACCATCGAAAACGAACAAGAGCATAACTCCCAAGACGATGATATATTTAATATCTAAATAACTGATAAAGGTCTATTAATTTTATAATAGTTTAACGCACTGCGAACAAAACGCGGTGCGTTTTTTCGTTAAAATGTAATCCTAATTTCTGTAAACCAAAAAGGACAGGCACACCACAAGAATAGACATACAGCAGGCAAAGGCAATAACCGCGATACAAGTCAACAACAGCAGTAATTAGACAGCCTGCAATTTCGATAACCTCGGAGTATCGGCAATAATTAAGGATTATGCTCCGCATAAAAAATGGAAATATCGGTAGAGAAAAAACCTTTTTTCAGATTATTGACACTAAAAAAAATTCGGTATATCTTTATGATAGTTGTTCAATACGAGGAACTTAGAGGTAAAACTATGACGGAAAACACTTTTTTGGTACCGGATTTCTATATGGATTTTAAGTGCAAGTGCGCCGCTTGCCGAGCTTGCTGTTGTGAGGGGTGGACGGTATCGGTGGCTATGTCAGAGTACTTTTCTCTGTTGAGCTTAGAGTGTGGCGAATCGCTTAGAGCGAAGCTAAATACTTGCTTTTATATTCCTCGCGATTCTTCTCCAGAGCGTTACGCAATTCTTAAGCACGACTACGAGGGTAACTGTCCGTTACGCGCCGAAAACGGCTTGTGTCGCCTTCAAACCGAAATGGGCGAAAATAATCTTCCTTTAATATGCAAGGTTTATCCCAGAAGTATCCGCGCCGATCTAGGTGAAGCTACCTTATCTACCAGCTGTGAGGGCGTTATTGAGATGCTGATTAATCGCACGGAACCGATAAGCTTTACCTACGCAGAACTTCCGCAAAAGGTGCTTTGCCGCGAAACGGCGGAACGAGCCGCTGTCCGTCAGCATTCTATATCACTTTTGCGCAACCGTGAGGCGCCTGTAACGGATAATATAAGGTCAATCGGCAAGTATCTATGCAATATTACTCCTGTTTCGGCGGATTTTGGTAAAAGTATTCGGCTGATGGAAGCACTTTCCGAACTGTATTACGAAATAAGTCCAAGTATCAAGAGCTACTGCGATACTGCCGACAAGCTGTTGTGCCGTTGTGAGGAAAGGGTGTATCGGAAGCTGAAGAGCCGTCTTTTGCAGAACTTTCCAAACCTTAACCTTTTCTTTGAGCAATTACTGATTAATCATCTATTCTACGAAAAGTTTCCCTACGCCGACGCTACTTTTGACGACGCTTACGTTTCTCTTTGCGGTCTGTATGGCTTTATGATAGCCTTGGCGGTGGGCAATACGGAGAAACTAACGGATACTGCGGCATTAACGGATTTGTATCAGGCACTTTTCAGGGTAGTAGAGCATACACGTTTTGACCATAACGTGGAGATTGTGATGCGAGATTATGATTTTTTCACTCCCGAAATCGCCTCAACCCTGTTAACGCTTTAGCACATTAATAAATTAACTTGTCAAGGCGGTTTTTCAGTGCTATAATTAAGCAATGAAAAACAAGATATTACCGATTATAACAGTAATTGCCCTAGTCGTTTTATTGTTTTTGACGTCTTGCGAATTATATGAGAAACTTAACGGGGCAGAGGTTAAGTATAAAAAACTTATTGAGGGAGCGGAGGAGTATTCCTTTGCGGCTACCGTTGTTTGCACGGATACCGACGGAACGAAAACCGTTAATCTGAAATGCTTTTATAAGGACGGGGCTTACGCCTACGTTTACTCCCTTGAAAAAGTGGGCGACGTATTGACCTATCGCGAGCTTTTTAAGGATAACGAATATTATCAAATTCTTGAGAATTACAATTCTTTGACTATACCTTTCAGCAACGTCGGCATAGGTGCGGGTGAGTATTACTTATATCCCGAAACTTCCGCAACTTCCGATAAAAACTTGGTTTATAACCTTACGAGCCAGTTGCTTGTCGGCAGTTATGCGACTCTGTTGAAAACCTCGGTTAAGGAAACTCTCAACGGTAAGGACGTAAAAAAATACAGCTTTACCTACGAGGATGACGAATACACCTATTGGTTCAGCGATAAGTACTTAGAGCAGTTCAAGCTCGTTGACAATGGCGGCGCAGAATACTTGGTAACATATAAGGATTACTGCTTTGAGAACGTGGATACAGCGTATTTCGTTAAGCCGCAGGACGTTATCGGAGCGTATATAGAGAGCAATTTTTCCTTTGAAGAATGGGTTGAAATTCTTTCGGGCTTATCCGCAATTATTTCGGATAACGCTAGATAATTATGCGTTATTTAACCTTAGTTGTTACTGCGGAAAATGCGAGTCGCACAGTTAGAAATCTACTGACAGCGACTCTTTTTATCGGCAGCGCACGGATTTCCGCCATTAAGGAACTTCCTGACGGTATTACACTTAACGGAAGACGTGTTCGCACCACCGAGAAGGTAAAGGAAAATGACATTCTTCGCGTAGCAGTAGGCGATATTACGGGGCATAACCTCGCGAAACCCCTGAATTATCCGCTAAATTTCGTTTTTGAGGACGAGGATCTTGCCGTACTTGATAAGCCTGCCGGCTTGGCGACGCAGGGCGCACCCGAGCTTATGGAAAAGGGCGAAACAGTTGCCGGTGCGTTGGCTTATCTTTGGGGCTCGGACACGGCTTTTCACCCTGTCAACCGTTTGGATAAGGGCACGGACGGATTGATGGTTATCGCCAAAAGTGGATATATTCACGACCGCTTGCGCACGCTTCTCCACACCGAGGACTTTTACCGAGGTTACTTAGCAGTAACCTGCGGCGCACCGTCGCCTAGCTTTGGAAGGATAGAACTTCCCTTGGCGCGTGAGCAGTCTGCGTCCTTGAAAAGAGTGGTTTCGCAAGACGGTGATTATGCGGTAACAGATTACGAAACTATCGGAGTTTACGGGAAATATGCACTTGTAAGCGTTAAGCCGCTAACGGGCAGAACTCACCAGATAAGAGCGCACCTAGCCGCTATAGGCTGTCCGCTTGCAGGGGATTGGATGTACGGGGAGGAAGCCCCCGACTTGATATCCAGACCGGCGTTACACTCCGCGGAGCTGTCCTTTGTACACCCGATAAGCGGTGAACGGCTTTCATTTACTTCGCCGTTGCCTGAGGATATGCGCAGACTGATAAGCCCTTCTGATAAGCATTAAAGCAATTACTTATGTCAACCTTACCCATCGTTAGGTTGACTTTTTTTTGGCTCCGCGCTATACTGTGCCTATAATAAATTTCGACTGAAAAAATGTAAATGGATACCCTATTTATACCGCCGAAAGTGACGAAACTATGTTAGATAATCAACTCGATAACAATAACAAAAAAACAGGGAACAGGGCGATGTCCTTCGTTCTCCTAATGGGATTTGTCAGCCTTCTTTCCGATATGACTCACGAGGGCGCAGCCAGTATCAACGGCGCGTTTTTATCCCTCTTGGGAGCTTCGGCTGAAGCTATCGGTTTTATGTCGGGTTTAGGCGTTTTGATTGGTTACGGACTGCGGCTTTTAACGGGATATATTGCGGATAAGACTCACAAATTGTGGATTATGACCATTGTGGGCTATGCCGTTGACCTGCTCCTGATTCCCTTCTTGGCGTTAGTTCCCGAAAACGGTTGGATTGCCGCTTGCGCGATTCTTCTGGTGGGTAAAATCGGCAACGCCGTCAAGAAACCTGCTAAGGACGCTATGATTTCCTACGCCGCCAGCGAGAAGGGTGAGGGAAAGAGCTTCGCAATATTGGAATTTGTCGATCAAATCGGAGCTTTTTTAGGTCCTATGGTTCTGTTTTTCGTTATGCTTTTAACCACCGATTTAGGCGAATACCGTCAGTACGGGATTTGTTTTGCGGTGCTTGCTGTGCCTGCTCTTGCCTGTATCGCCTTGCTTTTGTTCGCAAAACGCACCTATCCCAACCCCGCGGACTTTGAAAAGGAAAAGGAGAAAACGCGTTTCGGCGCAAAACGCACCTTCATACTATACCTTATAGCGGCAGGGATTTTTGCCTTCGGATTTATAGATTTTTCCATTATCACCGCCCACGAAAGCGCAGGCACGTTAATCCCCACCGATTATCTGCCCCTGATTTATGCGGCGGCAATGCTGATAGACGCGTTTTCCGCGCTTTTCTTCGGTTGGCTGTTTGACCGATTGGGCTTTTGGTCGCTGATTATTGCGGCGGCCGTTTCCGCACCCTTCGCGCTTTTCGTCTTCGGCTTCGACTCAATGTGGTCGCTAATCGTAGGCGTGATTATGTGGGGCGTCAGTATGGGAGCGCAGGAGTCGATAATGAAAGCCGCAGTCGCCACAATGACATCGAAAAACAGCCGTGCCAAGAGTTACGGCATCTTTCAGCTTTTCTTCGGAGTTTTCTGGTTTTTCGGCAGTTGGCTCACGGGCTGGCTTTACGACCGTTCCATTCGCGCGATGATAATAACGTCCGTTTCGGTGGAGGCTCTTGCGGTCGTATTCTTCCTGTTCACACAGTTGTCTATCGCGAAGGATAAAAGAGCGGCAATATCGGGGGATTATCACTGAAAAACCCCCGAAAATTAGGTAAAATTTGTTTTTGCTCTTGCAAAATTACACCGTTGTGATATAATTACTATAAATGCAATGATTAGGAGGTTAGTATAATGGCATACGTAAAAAAGGAATTTAGTTTTCCTTCCGTATCGGGTTTAGCGGACATTCACGCCGCTAGTTATATTCCCGAGGACGGCAAAGTAAAGGCTGTTTTTCAAATAGCTCACGGTATGGCGGAACATTTTGAAAGATACGAGAAGTTTATTTCGGTGCTGTGCGATAACGGATTGGCTGTTTTCACTAACGACCACGTAGGACACGGACAAAGCGTGAAGAGCGACGACGATTTGGGTTATTTCGGCGACGCCGGCTGGAACGCGTTGGTAGAGGACTGCCGTAAGCTGATGCTTATTGCTAAGGACGCTTATCCCTCTGTACCCTATATCTTTTTCGGTCACAGTATGGGCTCCTTTGTGGCACGTAGCTTTATAGCTCGTTACGGCGCGGAGCTTGCCGGCTCCATAATCTGCGGCACGGGCGGCTCTAATCCTGCCTTGGGTATGGGCATTATGCTTGCCAAGCTGATTCAAGCCGTTGAGGGCGCGAAGCATCGCAGTAAGTTTATCGATAATTTGGCTTTCGGCACGTACAACAAGCACACGGAGAATAGGACGCAGTTTGATTGGCTGACCACCGATACCGCAACGGTTGACGCGTATATCGCCGATCCTCATTGCGGCTACCTGTTCACTGTCAACGGTCTGCTTAACCTCTTCCTTATTCTCAAGGAAGTGAACTCCAAAAAGTGGTACGCTTCTATCCGCAAGGATTTGCCGTTGTTCTTTATCGCAGGTGCGGACGATCCCGTAGGCAACTACGGCGTAGGCCCTCACGAGGTATCGGGCAAGCTTTCCGACGCGGGTGTTGAAGACGTTGAGCTGAATCTGTACGGCGGTTGCCGTCACGAGATTCTTAACGAGCCTGCCGCTTTTGAGCAGGTTTGCAAGGACGTTATTGCGTTTGTGAACAGAGTAATAGCATAATCAAAAAGGGCAAGGAACCCGCCCGAGGCGGGTTTTTTGTCGTACAGGTACAGCCGAATGCAAGCGGACGGACTGTTACGCTTGCGAGAAGGCGCACTATATCGACGATAATGCCGCGTAACAAAGCCTAGCCGCAATGGCGTCGGGGTTAGGCAGGTTAAAAACCGCGGCAGGAAGTAAATAATAAAAACGAACATCAATCGGAGGTGAATTTATGAAAAAATTTAAGACGCAATCACAACGTGTTTTGGATTTGATGATTAATTCCATTTATACGCACAAAGAGATTTTTTTGAGAGAACTGCTCTCAAACTGTAGCGACGCAATCGATAAGCTCTATTTTAAGGGCTTAGAGGGCGGCGTAAGCGGCTTAAACCGCAGTGATTTTGCCATTGAAATCAAAGCGGACAAGGACGCGCGTACCCTAACGGTCAGCGATAACGGTATCGGTATGACCGCCGAGGAGTTGGACAACAATTTAGGCGTAATCGCTAAGAGCGGCAGTTTGCAGTTTAAGAACGAGAACGACCTAAAGGACGACGTGAACATTATCGGACAGTTCGGCGTAGGCTTTTATTCGGCGTTTATGGTTGCCGATAAGGTAGAGGTTGTCAGCAAGGCTTACGGCGCAACGGACGCTAACGTATGGATCAGCGGCGGTACCGAGGGCTACGACGTGAAGCCTGCCGCACGAGAGGGCAATGGCACGGACGTAATAATGCACATCAAGCCCAACACCGAGGACGAAAGCTATGACGAGTACCTAGAGGAGTACGGACTCCGCAATCTTGTCAAGAAGTACAGCGATTATCTGCGCTACCCCATCAAAATGACGGTAACGAAGTACAAGCCTGCCGAGGAGGAGGGCAAGCCCTCCGAGCCTTACACCGAGGTGGAAACTCTTAACTCTATGACTCCGCTTTGGAACAAGAGCAAGAGCGAGATAAGCAAGGAGAGTTACGACGGTTTTTACCGCTCGGATTTCAACGATTACGAGGCGCCTATAAGGGTTATCCATTACAAGGTCGAGGGTAAGGTTGATTATAAGGCGTTGCTGTTTATCCCCTCCCACGCGCCCTACGATTTTTACACCAAGAGCTACGAAAAAGGCTTGAAAATCTACACCAACAGCGTGCTGATCAGCGACCGCTGTCCGGAGCTGCTGCCCGATTATTTCAGCTTCGTCAAGGGCTTGGTGGACAGCGATTTGCCCCTTAACGTATCGAGAGAAACGGTTCAGCATAACTACCGTCTTAAGGCGATAGCCGCCAACATCGAAAGCAAGGTTAAGAAGGAGCTTTCGGAAATGCGCGACTCCGTACGAGAGGATTACGAAAAGTTTTTCAAGGCGTTCGGACTTCAGCTTAAATACGGCATATACGCGGACTGGGGCGCAAAAAAGGATTTGCTTTCCGATTTGCTGATATTCCATTCGGCAAAGCAGGACAAGCTTGTCACCTTCAAGGAGTACGCCGAAGCTGCCGTTGCTGACCAAAAATATATTTACTACGCGGTGGCAAAGACCATAGACGCGGCAAAGGCGCTTCCTCAATGCGAAAAGGTGCTTAACGCCGGCTACGACGTGCTGTGCTGTACGGACGATATCGACGAGTTTGCTCTAAAGGCTATCGAAAAGATAGAGGATAAGGAGCTGAAGAACGTAGAAAACGCCGATATAGGCATTGAGGACGAGGAAAGGGAAGAGGACAAGGCTCTGACCGATTACGTTAAAGAGTGCCTTGGAGATAAGGTTGTCAAGGTTAAGACCTCCTCCAAGCTGGGTAATCACCCCGTTTGTATGGGCTCCGAGGGCGCGTTGACGCTTGAAATGGAAAAGGTCTTCGCAGGGCTTCCCGAGGGAGCTAACGGCGGTGCAAAGGCGGAAAAGGTGCTGGAGCTTAACGTCAATCATCCTCTTTTTGCGGAGCTGAAGCGTATGCTTGCCGAGGATAAGGACAGACTTAAGGACACGGCGTCAATATTGTACGACGGTGCGTTGATGATAGCAGGCTTGCCTGTTGCCAGCCCCTCTGCTTTCGTCAATCTGCTGTGCGACTTGCTGGTGCCGAGCGGCTCTAAAGCCGAGACGGAAGATGTGAAACCTGAGGTCACGGACGCGAAACCCGAGGAATAACGGCGAATAATACTCGTTGAGGCAACGCGAACGAGGATGGATTTGACAATTAAGGACGAAGCACGCAATATGCTCCGTCCTTTTTTAATTCTAACCGCAAAAATAAACAATGACAGATTCGTGCCGAAAAGACGGGGCAGTGACGGAGTTGAATATTTTTACAGTTTTTAGGCGACTGCCTTTCCTAATCGATATTGACTTATTGCATTTTTTGCTGTATTATTAATAATAACGGTTTTAACCGTTGCTCGGGAGAATAATATGACGGATAATTCTAAACAGGAACACAAGATTTTAACCACTAAATCCGCGATGATTTACGGGTTCGGTATTTTGGGACTCCAACTGTTTATAGGCTATATGAACAGCTTTCAGATGGAGTTTTACAACAAGATGTATTCAGGCTTTGACAGCAACATTTTCTATGCCGCGGCGATAATAATCTTGGTCGCCAAGCTGATTAGCTGTATTTCCGATCCTATCATCGGCAGTCTTATCGACCGTAGTCACCTGAAAGGCGGCAAAATGCGTCCCTGGATATTGTACAGCGCGTTTCCTGTTGCAATATTCACTACGATAATGTTCATATTTATTCCTTTTGAAAACTTGGGCGCACAGGCGGGCAAGGGCGTTATGTACGCCTATATCACCGTTACCACCATTCTTTGGAACGTGGCGATGAGCTTTGCCGATATTCCCTCTCAGGGTATGCTTTCCCTGCTCTCTCCCAACGTCAACGAGCGTAACGTCGCGGCAGGTATCGCCAATACGATGAAGAGTATCGCGTTGGCAATCCCCGGCGTTTTCGTCACTATCGTAATGTTGGTGCTTAGTGCAATTACCAAGCAGAACGATACCAATATCGAATACGTAAAACAATACTACCTCATCACCGCTTTGCTGTTCCTCTTCATCGGCACTGGTTTATATCTGCTGATTTACTTCTGCAACAAGGAAGAGGTTAAGAGCTACAACACCAAGACGGTTACTATGAAAGAGATGTTCTCCGAGCTGAAGAACAACAAGATGATTTTCGTAGTATTTCTGACCTTTATATTAGGATTTGCACGTAATATGGCAATGGGAATCTGTGTACAGGCAGGCGGCGTTCTGGTGGGCAAAATCCAGTTGTTCGGACTGGAACTTGATCCGACTTCCAGCGCAACTTGGCTAGTTGGTATCACCTCTGCCGTAACCTCTATGGTCAGTATCGTGGTAGTGCCTATAATTAACAAAAAGTGGGGCGAGAAAAAGACCTTTATCGTGTTTGCGATTTACGGCGTGATTATTTCACTCGCTTGCTTTATTTTCTATGCTTGTATGCCGGCAGACTCCGCATTGCGCGGCGGCACCGCTGCTTTGTGGATGATTTGGATAATGCAGGCGTTCATCGGCTTTATGTTCGGACCGCACGGCTATCTGCCTATGATTATGACCGCCGATATAGTGGACTATCAGGAGTGGAAAACAGGCGAGCGTAAGGAAGGCGTTGACTTCGCTATCCTTTCTATGTCCAACAAAATCAGCAACGCTTTATCCGTGGCTTTCGGTATTCTGTTAATCGGCGTTTCGGGCTACACCGCTCACGCTCAAATTACAGCCAAAATGCAGAACATAGTTTTCTTTGCCTATATCGGAATGCCCGGCGTGGCTTGCCTTTTGAGTATGATACCTATGTTCTGGTACAAAATCGACGGCAAGACCAAGGCTTTGATGCAGAAGGAACTGGCTGAACGTCGCGCCGCTAAGGAGAACGAGGGCACCGAGGTTGCAGACGTGTCCGCTACTACCGCCGACGCAGAATAAAGCAATCAGTTAAGACCTTTTCGGTCTGATACGATAACGAAACGGGTTCGCCATCAAAAGAGCAGTTTTAGCTCCTGCGGCGAATCCGTTTTTCGTTGCCTAAAGAAAGAATATCGCACCTAACAACCACCTAATTCGCTTAACTCTAATAACCGCTTATTTAGCCTACGCTATCATCACCGCATTGTCTAATTCTCCAGTTACATAGTAGCTTATAAGTAAACTCATAGTCACGCGCTATTAACAACTCTATTGGCTAATTATCCAACTAAATGCTTTTAAGCAATCGCCTAATCAGCTTACGTTATTATCACCGCATTGATAAATCCCATTGTAAGCAACCGCAGAATAAGCCTGCTTTATTATCATCGTATTGGCTAAGTATCCAGCTATATAAGCAGTAAACGCAAGTTAGCCCGTGTTAATATTGCCTCTATTGGTAGTTATCTAACTAAATGCTAGTAAGCAGCCACATAGTCAGCCCGTGCTATTATAACTTCTATTGGTTAATACCCATTATAAGCAACCGCTTATAAAGTTCACAAATAACCACGTAGTCGCCTTGTAGAATCAGGGTGTGATGGAATAGCAAGCCGAGATGTGCATTATCTGCAACGGAAAAACCAATAAATTAATAATCTTCAAAAAATTATTTTGACAAACGTAAAATAATATGCTATTATAGATAAGCAAAACAATTGAATATTAGTTTTATGGAGAAATACCCAAGTGGCTCAAGGGGCTCCCCTGCTAAGGGAGTAGTACGTTGATAGCGTAGCTAGGGTTCAAATCCCTATTTCTCCGCCAA
>CAYJBY010000023.1:0-47465 GCA_964368645.1 uncultured Christensenellaceae bacterium | reverse complement strand
GGTTTGACAAGGACACACTCGCTTTAACCTCTCTATTTTCAAGCTTCACTTGCCGCTTCTTCAGAAGACAGCCTACACATAATACCATAGTGAAAAATGATTGTCAACGATTTTTTTGACTTTTTTACAAAAATTTTTCTTTTTTTCTTAAGGGTCTTTTTTGCACCAAAACGGGCGATTTTGCCGACTTTTTGCCGTTTTCGTAACCTGTTGTGGACGCTTTGACAAGTACCTACAAAATGTTGTGTCGAATCAGGCAGATCAGCTCAAGTTCCTCAAAAAATCAATCAAAATATGTCTTTTGTAAACTTCAAATTCACTACTCTGTGGATTTTACAACTTATTTCGTGCTTTGGCAACTGATTTTCCATAGTTTTTCAATTATTTTTTTCGCCGTTTTTTGAGTCAACGCGCCCTCCTCCGACAGCCTTTGCAAAACCCAATCAGGGGCTGTCGAATTAATCCGCGCAATATCCGATATAATGTCAGAAAACTCCGCCGCCGACAACTCTAAAAAAGGAATTTGAGTCCGCTTGCTCGTGCTTCTGCGCTTGTGCTGTCGCCTGCGTATCCCTTTGTAGGTGGGCTTAGCGGTAAGGCGGATAATACAAAAACGTGTCCCTGTAATCTGGGTTGCTTTGTGGGTGTTCGCGCGTCCGCACTTCACCATATACGTTAATAAACGTGCCTATCATAATAATGATAATGAAGTTTGTATCTGCGTAAGTGTACCTAGATGCTATTAGTAAATTGCGAGTTTAGGTGAGTACAAATATATCCGAGTCTTTAGTAGGTATTCGTGCTGTTGCGTTGGTTCGTAAGTATTTGTCAGTATTCGATGGTGAACCGCAAAGTTAAGTGAGTAGGTAAATCTAAGTGTATCTCAGTTGCTTTGTGTATCTCAGTTGCTTTGTGTATCTAAGTTGCTTTGTGTACACCTTTCTATGTGATTTTGTTATATTTATCGGTAACAAAAAAACGTAAGCAAATCCACGTAATCTCGTGTACACCTTTCTATGTTTGTTCGTATCCTCTCATACGCGCACGCGCACGCGTATGTGTACGCGCGTATCATATATTATATATTTTTCCTTTTTTTACGATTGGTTTTTACTCTCTGCACTTCCGTTGCGCTAAATTGTAATACCCTTTTTACGATTGGTTTTTCTTTTTCGGTCTTCCTTTGCACTTTAGTTATATTATCCTTTTTCCTCCGCTCACTTGTAGCGTCGGCTTGCAAAGGTAACTATAAGCTGATATGCGCACGCACCTATGAAAAACGCGCGGAGCCGTAGCCCCACGCGTTAATTCTTCGTATTTGACAAGCAAAGATAGTTATTAATTACCGCTCGGTCATTAGTTTTTCCTAGGCTTTAGCGACCTGTTGCGCTAATTGTCTGCTTGCCCGAATTGCGTCTTGTGACTTTTTATACTCAGTCCTTGATAACCAGCTTGTCGTTAAGAGCCTTAACCGTCTTAACGGGAACCTTAACTTCGGCGCGGTCATAGGTGAGTAAACCGTTGATTTCCATCTCGACGTCGGAAACCTGCGTATAGACGATTGCGGATAAGCCGTTATCTACTGCCGGAATTATATGCTTTTCAAACAGTTTCTTAAAGTTAGCTTCAAGTTTTTCAGCCGTGTCATATACGCGGTAACCGAAAATCTTTTCCTCATCCCAAGTGTGTCCCTTAACCGTATGGCTGTAGCCGCCGAACTCGGTAAGCGCAACGGGACGGTTGTCGTCCTTGGTGAGCTTGGGATACTTAAATGCGGTGAAATAGATATGGAAGCTATTGATGTCGGGGCCGCCCTGATCGTGCCAACCCGAAGCGTGGTCGATAAGTCTGGTGGGATCGTAAGCTCTGATCATAGCCGCCGCCTTAAGGCTGTCAAACTGTCCCCAACCCTCGTTAAAGGGTCCCCACAACGCAAGAGAAACCACGTTGATAAGCTGAGCCATAGTGCCGTACATATCGGAATAATATTCCTCTCTGCCTTCCTCGCTTGCCCTGCGGAAAAGCTTGTAATTCTTGGCGCCGTCGTTAAGTCTGCCGATTTTCTTGGTGCAGAAAGCCAACTGGAAAGCGGGATACGCGCCGATAGGACGCAGGTCGTAGTTGCTGTCGCCGCCTGATACCATATCCTGCCATACCAACATTCCGAGTCTGTCGCAGTGATAATACCAGCGCATAGGTTCCACCTTGATATGCTTACGGAGCATATTGAAGCCCATATCCTTAATGGTCTGCACGTCCTTAATCAAAAGGCTGTCCGCCGCCGCGGTGTACAAGCCGTCCGACCAGTAGCCCTGATCCAAAACGCCCTTGTGGAAACAGGGTTTGTTGTTGAGCATCAGTCTGGGATAGCCCTTGGAGTCGGTGCCGACGGAGAACTTACGCATACCGAAATAAGTTACGACCTTATCCTCGCCGACCTTAACTTCCAAAACGTAAAGATAAGGACTTTCAGGAGACCACAGCTTGGCATTTTGCAGCTTAATCTTATCGCCGCTTGCGACCTCTGCCGTCAAGACCTTCGCGCCGAAATCGGAGTTATAATAAGCGTCGCCCAGCTTGTCGCCGCCCTCGTAAACCGTTACGAATGCCTTATCCGCGCCCTCTGCCTCGAATTCTATCTGAACCTCGCTCTCGTCCACGAAGGGGGTGATGCGGAGTTTTTCGACAAACACGGTCGGAACGGACTCAAGCCATACGGTCTGCCAAATACCCGAAATCGGAGTGTACCATATACCCGAATGATTTCTAGTCTGCTTACCTCTTGCCTGAATACCCGTTTCCGTGGGATCGATAACCGACACGTCCAAGGTGTTTTCGCCGTTCTTAAGCGCCGCGGTTACGTCGAAATAAAAAGGCAGATAACCGTTGCGGTGTGTGCCGACGGTTGCGCCGTTAATCTTCACCTCGCAAGCATAGTCCACCGCGCCGAAATGCATCAGCACTTTGCCCTTGTTAAAGCCTTCCGGCAGGGTGAAAACGCGATGATAATACAGCGTTTCGTCCGGCTGTAATACCTTTTCGACGCCGGAAAGAAGACACTCCGGAGCGAAAGGCACAAGGATTTTGCCCTGATAACCGCCGAACTCGGCTTGGGTTTTGTAAATAGCGTAATCCCATTCGCCGTTAAGATTGACGTAGCTGTCACGGTAAAGCTGAGGTCTGGGATACTCCTGTAGCACCGCGTTCTTGTTAAGGGTTTTACCTTGCTCGGTGAATAATTTTGCAATCGCCATAAATAATTTATCTCCTTTTCAATATGTTTTATTTTGCTTCGAGGTTTACCGTCACGGTAAAGCCCGAATGACAGGGTGCGGTATAGATAAGCTCCTCGGATTCGTCGAACACCCTAAGCAAACCGCCGTCCAGTTCGATGTCCAAGGAGTGACCGCAGGTGTAAAGGTTGTTGAGCCTCATTCTATCCCACCCCTGCGGAAGTCTGGGAGTCAGCTCAAAGGATGTGTAGCTTACAGGCGAATAGCCCAGTACGCCCTCCACCACGGCTCTGACGTACAAGGCGGAAGCCTCTGCGGTTTCCCGTCCGTCCTTGCCTATCGGGTAAGGCGAGTGGGAGCCAAGCAACCGCTCCTTGGTATATTCTAACAGAACGGACATAGCTTTGTCAGCGTTATTTGCCAAGAAAGCTCCTTTTACCGTTCGCAACAGCTCCCCGTCCTCCTTAAAACCGCGGTCGAAAGCGTCTGATAACGCTCCTGCAACAGTCGTATCGTTGAGAGCTATGCCCACCTTGGGCAGCTCCGCGCCTGCCGCCGCGCCCTTAAGGTACAGACTTTCCTTAAGCTCCTGCGCGAAATAGGCGTATTTGCCAGAATCGGTGGTTTTGTTACCGCAGGAAGCTATCGCGGACAGCTTTCGGTAGCCCAAACAAGCTCTTGCGGAAATACCGTAATCCGCTTTGCCGCCCACCGTAACCGCTCCGCCCTTGGTTTTTCCGCGGCAGTAGTCCGCGGCGTAGCAAAGGTACTTGTACAGCTCCGCCGTCAGCGGCGGACTGCCGATAGACAAGGATAAGGTGGTAACGCTTTCCAAAAAGCAAGCGCACTGCCCCTTGTCCGTCTTGGAGCTAGTTTCACCCCCCTTGAGGGATAAAAGCATAGGAATCGATGGCGCAACGCCCGTTCTCAAGCCGTCCGTCTCTGCCCTTATCACAAAAAGGCTCAAAGTGTTAAGCGACTGCTTCAGTCCGTTGGGATAGCCGCAATACGCCAATAAAGGTATGGACGAGGCTATACTGGCAAGGTCGATAACGCCGTCCTCTCTGCCGTCGGAGAGATACAGTAAGCCGTCCTTTTCCTCTGCGGTTTCCACACAATGAAGTACCGCGTGAGAAAAGCAAACGTCCAATGCAGGTTCGGGACTTGTCAGACTGACGGAATTAAACGCCGTGCTTATCAGGTCCAGTCTTTTGCGGTCTTCCAAAAAGGCGTTAAGCATATACTCCTCGCCCTTAACCGCGGAATACCATACGACGTAAAAGCGGCAATAGCCCTTTTCGTCAGCGGTTCGGCAACTACTGCCTCCGAAGTCGGGGAAAAAGGAGCCTTTTTCGTCCGCAATTCCAACGCTGTCGATTACCGCGCTTTCCTCCGACGTTCTTGCCTTGCAATCCAAGGCGACCTCGCCGCTTACGCCGCTAATCTCGATTTTTTCTATCAATCCTGCACCGTACACCGCAGGAAAAAAGGTTCTGACCGTGGTCGCGCCCTTATCGCTTTCGCTGAAAAACGCCAACCTGCCGCCGATATCCACGTACCGAACGCGCTCGTCAATCGCTTCTCCGTTAAGAGTTAAGCCGCAAAAACCGCTTTCGTTACAGCTGTGCGCCAGCCCCTTTTCGTCACGAATATCGTAATAGCTTATGTGACGGAACAGCTCCAGCCGTCCGTCCTCTCCCACCGTGTAGGAAATAACCGCGCCGCTTTTGCGTCCGCTCATCTCAAAAAAGTCCGAGAAAGCAACGCCGCGCTCCGCTTGACAGCGGATAACCTTGTCGGCGTTGACGATACGGCGCACCGTACCGCTCTGCCGTTTTTTAGGAAAAACCGCCGCCCTTTTTTCAGTCATCTTTAGGCTCGCCGTCCTCGGTCTTGTCGGCGGTCAGTTCGTTTTCAACAGTTTCTATCAAATCCTTCGCGTCCTTCTTCGCCTCGTCGATTATAGCGTCAAGCTCCTCAACGGGGTTTTCGATAGCCTCGGTCAGAATAGGCTCTTCCGCGCTCTCCTCAACGGGCTTTTCGGCAGACTGCTCTTCCTTCTTCGCAACAGAATAGGAGGGCTTGCCGATACCGAAGGCTCCGTAGAACCAGTCCTTGACCTTAATCTTATTGTAAACCAAGGAGGAAGCGGCGATAGATACCACCATACCGACTATTATCATAGTGGAGATGGACTGAACGCCCTTAATACCGCCTGCGAAAACTATGATATTAACCACAATCATTATCACGAAGGGGAGCATAGTCTGCTTAAAGTACATAGCAAGCAGTGCGACGAAAAGTCCGCCGAAAATGGCAGGCATAACGTAATTGGTAACGGGGCGCAGGGTTTCCGTAACCACGTTGCCAACGGGAGTCATCAGTATCAGCACGCCGATAAAGATAATTACGGTGGTGACTATTGAGGAAATCGCTATGGAAATAGTGGTGATAATCTCTTCCTGCTCACTGCCCTTTTCCGTTTTTGCCACGTTCTGGCTGTTAATGGCGCAGGGAAGCTTGAGGTTGCTGATATTGCCTGTGATAAAGGACAGATATTGTCCGCCCGTACCCAGCAAGGGCGCATAACTCACAGCCTCGATAATGCCTATTGCCCAATAGCCTAATATAAAGGTAATGGTGCCCGGCGCGAAAACGACGCTCCAATCGGGAGCCTGTCCTGCCGCTATACAGAAGATAATAGGCGCAAGCATCAGGATAATCAACGTCGCAAGAGTTGTCCAACGACCTAAACGGTGTACCGAAAGATTGTACTGTTTTGCATCGGTCAGCGGAGTATTGTTATTTTTCATAGTAGCACCTCCGTCATTGCCGCAATGCGGGCTATTGCCTCGGGCGCGTTGCCCTTATCGAAAATATTTGCAAACAATAGAGCCAACGCCATTGCGCCTATCATAGTAATCGGCAAAGCGTAATTCTCCATCCATTTCCACTTAAAGACCTTCATCAGCACGCCGCAAATCGCCATAATCAACACACTGGAAAGCAGAGTCAACAGCGTTACCGCGCCTATCGTCACGTTGCCAGCGGAGTCCACCGCATTGACGCCCGTTATCGCGGAATACGCACCCGATACTATAAGGTAGGCGATAATCGCCGCCAGCATACCGCCCAGCAGTGCGCCTGATATG
The DNA here is from genome assembly GCA_964368645.1 of uncultured Christensenellaceae bacterium. Taxonomy (GTDB): domain Bacteria; phylum Bacillota; class Clostridia; order Christensenellales; family CAG-1252; genus JAEDHM01. Next base: position 41,080 of record CAYJBY010000023.1, on the reverse strand, counting down.
GTATCAAGAAGTTTTTTGTTCTTGACTCTCAAGTCGGACAGCTTGCCCTGATACTTGCCGAACAAAGCCACGTTAAACACAGGGCCGCCCAGAATAGCAAAGGTCATAACCACGAACACCGCCGCAAGCTGTCCAACGGTAGCAATAGTCTCGCCGTTGTTGGCGAGCTGCGCCGCGGACACCTCGTATTGCAAGGCTCCGATTACGGTAAGTCTTATCCAAGGAATACCCAAAACGTCCATAAGCACGGTGCTTAGAATAGCCACGCCTACGACTATAGGGATAGAGGGCGCGATGGAAAAAACGGCACTGTTGAGTATAGTACCCTTGATTACCTTCTTATCCATTCCCAGCGCTCTGCCGCGCCTGATTGCCTTAAAGAGAAAAAAACAGCTTATAACGATAACAATCGCTGCGATTATGCCGGCGACTGCCAGCATTATGTTCTTAACCGAACCGCCAACGGCTTCTGCATTTTCTGCGGAAAGTAAAATATGCAAAATTCGTCCTCCAAATAAAAAATCCCTTATATTATAACATATAAGGGAATTAGCCGCAATAGGTAACTTGAAATTAAAGGAGCGGATTTTTGCCGCAAAACTCGTTATTCGCCGCGGCAGTCAGAGGGATAAAAGTGCGCCTAAGCTCAAACGTCCGCTTCGGACTTGGACGGTTTTTTCACAGGTATGGAATACTCGTGCTTGGGACTGCTCAAAACTATGCTGGTTTTCGTCTTGCTGACGCCCTCGATACCCTTAATCTCGTTGAGGACTTCCTCCAAGGTCTTGGTATTGTCGGTTAAAACCTTAAGCAGGTAGTCAAAATCTCCTGCAATATACATACATTCGGTAATGTGAGGATTCTTGGCAACCGCCGCCACGAAACCGTCGTTATACTTCGGGTGGTCGATAGCCACGTTCATCATTGCGATAACGTCCTTGTTGAGCTTCGCGGGATTGACAACCGCTATATAGCCTAAAATCGTACCGCTGCTTTCCAGTTTTTTGATACGCTCGATGACCGCAGACGTGGACAGCTTCACCTTTTTGGCGATATCGGAGGAATTCATTCTGGCGTTCTTTGCCAAACAATGCAAAATCTTGTTATCAATGTTATCCATAAAGCACCTTTGCCTTTTTATAGCCCCTATTCTAGCACTTTTGCCGTTGAATGTAAACCTCATTTGCCCCTTTTACCGCAAAACGGCGTTTTTGTTCTCCGTCACGATTTGCGCAAAAGCAACGATCCACTTCGTCGATAAATACCGTTAGACAAAGTCGACTTTCCCTCGTTCCGCGCAAAAAAAGCCTGCCCGTCGGAGATTCCGCTCGTAGGTCAGGCTCTTTGCCGCAGATTGCGGTCGGTCAACGCTTCGCGTTAGAGTTGCGGCGCGGCGTTCTCCGCCGCCTTTTTTTCTAAAAGGGTGTATCCGTTATTTTTTTAACGGTTTCCGCTTTTATTGCGCGTTTCGGCTTTTCTGATTCCGCTTTTCCGATTCCGCTATTGCGATTTCGGTTTTTTCGCTATCCTGCGTTTTGGTTTTTATTCCGATTTTCCGATTCGGTTATTCTGCGATTTCGGTTTTTATTCCGCTATTGCGTATTTCGGTTTTTTATTTCGATTTTCCGATTCCGCTATTGCTCGTTTCGGTTTTTTATTCCGATTTTTGATTTTTCCGTGTCAACGGATTACTACGCTTCTATTCCAGAAGTCCTTGGTTGGCGGATTCGCCGCCCGTACCCTCGCCGCCCTCTTGTGCGCTTTCGTGGTCTGCAAAGTCAAAGTCGCCGTCGTAGGTTTCGCCGATATACAAAAACTGGGTTTTGGTTTCCGTTTCGTTAAACTTATTTTCCGTGATTTCGCCCTTGGTGGGATAGTTGGCGGCAGGCGTGGCGTTGGGCTGTCTTATATCGATGCCTATGCCGATTTTCAGATTGGACAGGGTGTTTTCCTTGATTTTCACATCACCGGGCGTGGGCTGAACGTAAATACCGTAACGGTAATTCTGAATGGTATTCTTCTGAATATCCAGCTTTACGCTTTCCTTATCCGCCAAAATCGCGTAACCGCCTGCTAATTGCTCCTCGGTGGTAATCGTGAATTGGCACTCGGTGACGGTTGCGGTTGCCTTCTGCCCGATAAGAAGGGTTGCTTCCCCCGTGACGGGATAAGCGGTGCCCTTGAAGTCAAGACCTTTCAGGCTGATAGTTCCGCTTTCCTTGTTGAAGGACAAGGACGTCAAAGACGGTGCGCCTACGCCTATCAGGCTAATGCTTTTGTTCACTGTCAGAACCTCGCCGTAAGCTCCAGGCATTACAGCCACGGTCTGCCCTTCCGTCGCCGCCGTGATAGCGGTTGCTATGGTGGCAAAGGTCTTGTCAGCGTCAGCAAACGCCTTATAAACAGGCTGTTGTTGCTCGGCACCGCCGCCCTGTTCCGCGCCGCCCTGCTCCGCGCCGCTCGTACCCTCGCCTGCGGTTGCCGCAGATTCTCCTGCCGCCGAAGGCGCAGGCTGTTCCACCACCAGATCGGCAACAGTTATCTTACATTCCGCTTCCTTGCCGCCTGCTTTTGCCTTAACGGTGGTTTCGCCGCACTTTACAGCGTTACAAACTCCGCCCTCGGTTACTGTGACGATGGTTTCGTCATCGGACGACCATTCTACCTTTAAGTCCTGAGTAGTGCCTTCGGTCGCTCCGTCGGCAGCACTTTCGCCGCTCTTCGCCGCGGTGCCGCTCTTTGTCACCGTTGCCGTTAAGGTAAAGCTTTTGCCCTTGGCGGCTACGGCATAATCCACGTCCAGCTTTACGCTTTCCGCCGTACTTTCACCGTCTGTGATTTTGTCGGTTTTTTTACAGCCCACAAAGCAAAGCGTTAAGCACAGCGCAGCGATGGTCACCGCCGCTATGATTTTGATTTTTCGCATAATTCACCTCCCTTGGTTTTCTACCCGATTATGGACGGCAATAAAAAAAATATACGCCTATTAACGTATATTCCCTACTAACCGAAATCCGCTCCACCGCGATATTACCTCTCGGGCGCGGTCAGTGCAATTATCTATAAATCAACCCTATGAAAAGAATCGTCCTATAAAAGGAGTTCTCTATGAAAGGATAACGCTATGAAAGGACTGCCCTATAAAAATCAATCCTCGCGGCGGTGCTTTTCCAACAGATAACGCGTGATGGCATACACCGTCTTTGCATCCTTGATTTCGCCGCGCTGTATTCTGCCGTAAGCCTCCTGCAAGGGTACTTTTTCGATATTGATAAATTCGTCCGCGTCCAAATGGGTGGAGGTTTTTGTAAAGTCCGTCGCCAAAAAAACGTACAGTCTTTCGTTGGTGTAGCCCGGAGTGGGATACAGCACGCCGTAGTCGGTAAGCTTTTCCGCCTTAAGTCCCGTTTCCTCTTCCAGTTCCCTCAAAGCGCAAAAGGACGGCTCCTCGTTAGGCTCCAGCTTACCTGCGGGAATCTCCTGCACGACTTCGCCGTAAGGGTACCTGAATTGTGAAACAAGATACACGTTTTCCTCGCCGTCAACCGCCAGCACGGAAGCTCCGCCCCTATGCTCGACAATCTCGCGGAAGGACTCGTTGCCGTTGGGTAAAAGTACCTTGTCACGGCGCAAATTGATGATTTTGCCCTTGTAAACGTAGCACTTTTCCAAAGTTTTTTCTTCTAAATCCATAGCTTGCTCCTATAACGATTGACCTCGCGCCCGTACTATAACTTTTGCCGACAGCGGTTGCTCGACTGTTCTGCCCGTCTTCTCGGTAAAGCTGGTAAGGATACCTTACCTAACTGTAACGGCGGTTGCTTGACCTTGTGCCCGTACAATTATCCTATGCCGACAGCGGTTCTTGATTTCACTCAAAAATCAGCAACGTAACCTTGTGCCGATAACAGCTATCGCTCCTAATACAAACAGCGGTTATCTTACCTTATGCCGACAGCGGTTTTACTCTCGCAATAACGCCAACGTAGCCGCCGCCTTTTCGTAGCTTTGTTTAGGCTCGGGCATACGGTAAAGCCAGTTTCCCTCCACCGTGGCAGGCGTGTTCATTCTAGCCTCCGAGCCCTGCATAAGTAAGTCCTGCATAGGAATTACCGCCGTATCGGCTTTACTGCAAAAAACGTCCTTAAGCATCACAATCGGCAGTTTTTCCCCGTCGTCAAGTCCGTAGTACCACAACGCGTTATCCACCTCCGCGCCACCCTTTCGGCAGAAGCCCACCAACGTGTCGTTATCGTGGGTGCCTGTATAAGCAACGCACCGCGTGGGATAATTGTGGGGCAGATATTTGTGCCTTTTGTTCCGCTCTCCGAAAGCGAATTGCAAAACCTTCATACCTCTGAAACCGTTATCGGCGGCAAGTTTTTTGACGGCAGGGGTAATTATTCCCAAATCCTCCGCGATTACGCTGTCGGGATTGAGCTTCAATGCGGAGAACAACGCCTGCCCCGCGCCCCTATGCCACTTGCCGAAAACCGCCGTTTCGCCGTACACTCCCCACCAAGCGGAGAACGCGCGGAAATGGTCTATGCGCACGGTGTCGAAAAGAGTGACCGCGTGCTCCAATCTGGTTTTCCACCAATTATATCCGTCACGGCGCATTACGCCGTAATCATAGACGGGGTTGCCCCAAAGCTGACCTGTTGCGGAAAAGCAGTCGGGGGGAACGCCTGATTTCAAAAGAGGATAATTGTCGCCGTCCAGTAAAAACTGCTTAGGCGAAGCCCAAACGTCGGCGGAATCCGAGGAAACGTACACGGGAATATCGCCAACGAGGGAAACTCCGCGGCTGTTGGCGTAACTCTTCAACGCGGCGTACTGCTTAAAAAGATAGCTCTGTACGAAAAGCTGATATAAATATTCCTTTTCGTCAACCTCTCTAATCGTCCATTCCTGCCATTCCACGCCGCCGTTTTGCTGTTTCAGCGCGGCGAATCGGCAATACTCCTCTACCTGCTTGCGGCTTGCTCCGAAGGCTCGAACGCAGTCAAGCTCTTGGGCGCTTATCCGTCCGAAAGCCAACCGAGTCAATCTGTCAACGTAGGCAAAGCTCTCCTCATACAGAGCGCATTCACCGTCGCAGGGCTTATTTTCGTTAAGCTCCGCCTCGGTCAGCAAGCCCTTATCCGCCAGCTCCGTCAAATCCAAAAATCTCGGCTCTATGGCAAAAGCGGATACGCTTTGGTAGGGGGAAATGCCGCCGCCTAAGGGGAAAATCGGCAAAAACTGCCAGAGAGTCAGCCCCTGTGCGGCTAAAAAATCCACGAAGTCGTAGGCTTCCTTTCCGAAACCGCCGACGCCGTTGCCACCTCTTAGAGAGGTAAAATGGAGCAAAACGCCCCGTCTTTTCAGTTCTTTTTCCACGGTAATTTCCTTTTAGGCTTGTTGATATTGTTAATGTTGTTCAAGAAACTCAAGTCGTGGGTGGCTACGTACCTGCCGAACGACCAGTTGAGCAATACGATTAACCCCACGCCCAGTACCACCAGCGTAGCCATCAGAATCCACATATTCTTGGTAATCGCGTATATGGGAGTCATAACGAAGAAGTTGTAGCCCAGTATCGGCAAATCCACGTGGCACACGCCCCAGCAGAGGAAGAATAACGCCACACAGCCGAAGAACACGGCGCAATGGATTTTGGTGAAAGGACGGCACGCCTGCGCCAATACGCCGAATGCGCTGAAGGTCAAAACCACCACCGAAACGGTGCTAAGCTGTTCCGGCGAACCGGCAGGCAGGATTGCGTTAAGCACCTGCAAAATAATCATATTGATAGCGATTGAAATTGCCCCCGGCAAAGCCTTCGACAGTACGTTAGGCAGAAAACTCCCCTTAACCACGTCGTTGTTGGGTTCCAGCGCAAGCAAAACGCCCGGCACGCCGATAGTCACCATACCTGCAAGGGTTAGGTTACGCGGCGAGAACGGATAGGTAATCGAAGGTATCATAAATATCAAGGTCAAAAGCGTAGCGTACAGCGTTTTCACCAAAAACAAGCTCGCCGAACGGGTAAGGTTGTTGATAGAACGGCGACCTTCCGCCAATATACGCGGCATACTTGCGAAGTTGTTATCCAAAAGTACCAACTGCGCCACGTTACGCGCCGCGTCACTGCCTGCCGCCATAGCGATTGAGCAGTCCGCTTCCTTAAGAGCCAAAACGTCGTTTACGCCGTCGCCCGTCATTGCCACTGTATGCTTATCTCCGTGTAGCGCCTTAACCAGCTTGAGCTTTTGGTCGGGGGTTACTCTGCCGAAAACCTTGTATTCTCTGGAGGCGGCTATAAGCTCCTCGTCCGTTTGCACGGTGGACATATCCACGTACTCGCATTTCGTAAGTCCTGCCTTACGCGCTATTGCCGATACCGTAACGGAGTTATCCCCTGAAATGATACGAATATCCACGCCCTCGTCGGCAAAATACTTCAAGGTGGAGGGTGCCTCCGCGCGGATTTTGTCGCCGATTAAAATCAAAGCCATTATTTCAAGATTATCGGGCAATACGCTGTCGGTCATAGCTTCCTGCGACCTAACCAGTACCAATACGCGCTCGCCGTCCACGGCGTAGCCCTCGATTTCTTCCTTATAAACCGCCGCCAACTCGCGGCAAACGAATTCGGGCGCACCCATTACGTAACTGCCCTTTTCCCCCAGAGCGATGCCGCTCCACTTTCTTGCGGAGGAAAAAGGAACCACAAAGCTAGGGCTTAAATCCGTAGTCGCGTCCTTATAACGCTCCTTAATTGCGTTGTAGGTGGGGTTGTTATCGGGAAGCAAATTGACCAACGCGGTAAGTGCGCCGTCAATATCCTCTTGACTTATGTCGTTTTTCGGAACGATACCGTTGACCTGCATACTGCCCTCGGTAATCGTACCCGTCTTGTCAAGACAAAGCACGTCCACACGCGCTAGGGTTTCGATACAATACAAATCCTGAGCTAAGGTCTTGTGCCGCGACAGTCTGATTACGCCTATCGCGAAAACCGTGGATATCAACGCCACCAAGCCCTGCGGTATCATACTGGACATCGACGCCACCATCTTGACGGTGGAATCCGCCATATCCACGCCGCTGACAAAATACTCTTTCAAAAACAGTAATACGCCTAAAGGTACTACGATTATGGACATTATCTTGATAACCGCTTTCATACTGCGGACGATTTCGCTGTTAGTCTGCTTGATATAACGTGCGCCTGAGCTTATCTTGTTGGCGTAACTGTCCATACCCACCGCAGTCACCTTTGCCGCGATTTTGCCGCCGATTATAAAACTGCCCGACATCAGCTTGTCGCCGGGGTGCTTTACCACAGGATCGGATTCGCCTGTCAGCAGGGATTCGTTGACCTCGCCGCTGCCTTCCAACACCTCGCAGTCCGCGCAGACCTGCTTGCCGGCTTCCAAAAGGATAATATCGTCAAGCACAATCTCGTGAACGGAAATCTCCGAGGTATGGCCGTCTCGCAGAGCGGTTACCTTGATAGCGTGGATAAGAGAAAGCTTTTCCACCGTATGCTTGGCTCTTAATTCCTGCACTATACCCAGAATAAGGTTAAGCGCGGCAGGCAGTGCAAAGCCTGCCTCCAGAGGAGAATTGCCCAAGGTGCATACCAATATCACCAACGCCAAATTAAGCAGGTTGAATAACTGAAAAAAGTTGGAACAAAGTATCTGCCCGACGCTTTTGGTTGGCAGGTCGGTTTTGCCGTTGACCTGTCCCTTTGCAACTCGTTCGGCCACCTGCTGAGAGGTTAGCCCTTGATTAGAAAACTCGCTGTCCATATCCTAGCCCTTACACTTTAATTTGATGCGCTGTAACGCGTTGTCAACCTGTTTTTTGGTGACAGGCTTTTTGCGGCTTAAAAGCTCCGCAATCTGTTCATAATTATAGCCCTCGTAGTGAAGTAAAAACACCTCGTACTCGAAAGCGGAAAGTCTTTCCTTCAAAAGATGGAACTTTTCCTCCCTGTCCTCCGCTTCCAGCAGCTTTTCCTCGGGGGTAAGCGCTTCCGAAGCTATTACCTCGTGGTAATTGCGGCTTTCGTCATCGTCGTCTAAGCTAAAGGTTTGGGGCTTGTTGACGCCGCCCTGCTTTAATAAATCCTTCATACGGTTGCGGATACAGGCTATCACGTAGGTGTTGAAGCTTGCCTGTTTTTCGGGATCGTAGGTCAGCACCGCGTTGCAAAAAGCGCGCGCACCCTCCTGATAAAAGTCGTCCTTGTCGTAACCGTTGACCTTGTAGCCGTGGGTCCAAACGCTAAATTCTTTGTAAAACTCTTCCAACAGAGCGTTAAGACAGGACTTGTCTGTCTTCGCCAGTCGGACAAGCTCGTCCCTGCGTGCAAGCTCTTCTTTCGTGTACTTCTTCATTATTACCCCTTAAGTCTTTGTCTGACGCATTCGTAGCAAGCCATACCGGCGGCTACCGAAGCGTTAAGCGAGGAAACCTTGCCGCTCATCGGTATGGATACTATCCCGTCCGACAAGTCGCGAGTTAAGCGGCTGACGCCCTTGCCCTCGCCGCCTATTACCAAGGCGATATCTCCGTCCAAATGCGCGGAAGCTATCGGCGCACCGTCCATATCAAGAGCCAAAACGGTGACAAATCTGTCCTTAAGCTCTCTAATGTAATCGTTGATGTTGGTAACCATAGCGATTTTGACGTAGGCTACCGCGCCTGCCGAGGCCCTGATAACCGTTTCGTTGACGTTGACCGCACGGCGGCTGCCGATAACGATGCCGTCTGCGCCCATACATTCCGCCACTCTTATGATACTGCCGAGATTATGCGGATCCTCAACGCCGTCCAATATAAGAATAAAATGGGGCTTGCCCTTGTTGGCGGCCTCCTCGTAAATTTCCTCGGTGCTTGCGTAGGCGTAATCGTCCACAAAGGCTATAACGCCCTGATGCTTGCCCGTTACGCTTTCCCTGTCAAGAGCGTGCTTATCCACAAAGGATACGCGGATACCGCGTTCCTTCGCCATAGCCGCGATACCTGCCAGCGCACGGTCAGTGTTGTCCTTCTGAATTAAAATCTTACCGATATCGGTTTGAGCCGTCAATGCTTCGCGCACCGCGTTACGACCTTCTGCTTTCATAAACTCTCCTTGTCTGACGCCGCTTTAAGTAAAAGGGCTAATCTTTCGCCGTCCCCAATCATATACAAATATCCGAAAACCGCTTCCAGTCCGCTTGCCTTTCTGTAGTCGGTTACAGCCGCGTTCTTGGCGCGTCTGCCCGTCTTGCTGTTACGGGCGCGTTTGTAAACCGCCGTCTCCTCTTCGGTCAATAGCGGAAGTAAAGCCATAGCCTCGTCAGCCTGTGCGCACGCGCTTATCTCCGCGGAGGCACGCTTGTGCAAGACACCCGATTTCGCATCGGAATCCGCCGCCAAACGGGAGCGGACGTACAAAGTTTGGACTGCGTCCCCCACAAAAGCCAGTACGAGAGGGTTAATTAAACGAGCCTCGGCAGGGGTAATAATCGGTGCCGGAATTAAGTAATCTATCATAGTTATTATAATACTACAAGACCGTCCTTTTTTCAAGACTTTTTAAGGCATAATTCTTCTCTTGAAACCGTATAAATTAGGGTTATTGTCAAAAACGTCCGAGCCACCGCTCTTTTTGCGGATTGTGTGCGCTTTTTTGCCTGTAATTGTGGATAACTCGGTGGATAAGTGGGTTATCCACCGAAAAAATTGCCCTATTATGGGGGATTTTGGAAATTTACCCGTATTTTTGTAGCGGCGGAGGTGGGTAACTTGTTCGTGGTTTTTAAGAAAAAAACGCTGATAGCTTCAATACTTTTGGTTTTTGCGGTGACTATACCCATTTGCGCGGTTTGCGCCGTAAATTTCGGAAATGCCCTTGACGACGGGAGAATTTGCATAGCGATAGACGCAGGACACGGAGGTGTGGACGGGGGCGTTACAGGCAGTAGCGGCGTGAAGGAAAGCGACTTAAACCTTGCCGTGGCAAGACTGCTGGAGGGGTATCTAAAGGACGCGGGTTACAGGGTGGTTATGACGCGAAAAACCTCGGACTCTCTGTACAAATTGAAACAGCAGTTTAAGCGCAACGATATGAAAGAACGCATAAGAATAGTGGAAAAAGCCAAGGCAAAATACCTGATTTCCGTGCATATGAACTTCTTTCCGGCAAACTACCGCAGAGGGATACAGGTCTTTTTCGGCAAGGAGGACTCCAAGCCCTTTGCCGACTTCGTACAGGGCGTTATCAACTCGGAAATGAACTACTCGGAGCTTAATCGCAATTTTGCCGCATTATACGGTGATTATTACATAATCAAAAACCTCGGAATACCTGCAATTATCGCCGAATGCGGCTTTCTCTCCTCCAAAGCGGACGAAAAACTACTGCTTTCCGAAGAGTACCGTATGCTGCTTGCCTATAATCTTTACAAGGGTGTTGACGGCTATATAAAATCCGTTTCGCCCTAGACGAGTTTTCCCCGTAGCCATCGGCAAAACTATGGTATAGGCTTATATTCGTATCCCTTATTATCATATCGGAAGTGACGACAAAAAAGCCCGTCGAATGAGGACGGGCTTTCGTTATTATCTCGCTTTTGCGCGTGCGTTATTATTGATTACGCGCGTAATTACTTGGTGATTGTGACCTTCTTGAGGTTACGGGGCAGGTCGGGATTGAGTCCCTTTTCGCCTGCCAGCATAAGGCAAAGAAGGTGGATGGCCATAGCGTAAGTCAAGGTCGCGGTGATATAATCCGCTTTCGGCATTTTGACGCCGATATTGGCAATGTTAAGCACGTCGGGAATATCGCTTAAGGCATATACGTTCGCGCCTAAGAGCTTGGCTCTGGTGGCAATGTCAACGTAGTTTTCACTGCACTCTCCCGAGGGCGCTAATACTATTACGTTGGAACCCTCTTCCAGAAGAGCGAGAGGTCCGTGCATAAAATCGGTAACGCTGAAGAAATGTCCGTAGCTGTAACAGCACTCGCCCAGCTTAAGAGCAAGCTCCTTGCCTACGCCCTGCATCGTGCCGCGAGACAAGACGATGAAATTGCTGTCGTTACGCACCGCTTCGGAAATCTTGCGGATATTGGACTGAAGATTGATGATATCGCCCACCTTATCGGGAAGCTGTTGAAGCACTGCGCCAAGCTTCTTCTCGGAGATAGCCACAGCCAGTTGGTACAAAACCACCAGTTCCGCCGCGAAGGTCTTGGTCGCCGCTACGCTTTTCTCATCGCCTGCGGACAAATCCAAAACGAAATCCGCCGCCTTGGCGAGAGGACTTTCCACGTCGTTGGTGACAGCCACCGTAATACCTCCGGTAAGCTTCGCCTCTTCAAGTACCGCCAAAGTGTCTATGCTCTTACCGCTTTGGGAAACGGCAACCACCAGATGACCGCCGTAATTGACCTTGGCTCCGTACATAGTAGTGACCGAGGGGTGCGCGGTGCCGCAAGGGATACCGCATAGTATCTCGGTGATATACTTAAAGCAAAGACCTGCGTTATCGCTGGTGCCTCTGCCGATAATTGTGATGTTGTGTACGCCTGCCGCCTTAACCGTGGACGCGATTTTTTTAGCGGTGGATTCGTTAGCCGCCAAGGCGTTGCGAATAACCATAGGTTCGGAAAACAGCTCTTGTTGCATTAACATAACAATACTCCCCGCGCTTACGCGCATTCTGTGTTGTAATAATTATAGAATAACGACTTGCGAAAAGTAAAACAAAACACGGCTAAAATATTAAATTTACGCAATAAAAATTGACAATTATCCAGCTTTTCCGCAATTATCACCGCCCTTTCACCCTAATTAAAAAAGTTTATTGAAAATAAGTTCACCATATTGTATAATGATATATGTGAGAAAAGGCGTTATATTGACTTTAATAACAATATTTGTTTTAACCGTTATCGTAACGGCGGCTTTTTGCGGCTGCTCCTCCACCAACGGAATATCCTTGGCGGTTGGCGACGGCAATCCCTTTTCTTACTATCCCGGCGCAGAGCTTACCTTATCGACTGACGGCGGAGAGGGCGCTCGGTTCTCTATTCTTCACGGAGAGGACTGTGCTTCCGTCAGCGGTAATCTGCTTTTTATCAACGAGGACGCCGCAGTCGGCAGCTTGATTACACTCAAAGTAACCGTAGGCTCCAAGTCTTCCGAGAGAACTATAGAGGTGGTACCCGTACCGCCCGAGAGCATTACCGTCAACCCCGTTGAGCCTTTTGCGGCAGGGGGCAGCGTCACTCTTTCCGTTACGATTTTTCCCGAGGCGGCAAGAGAGCATACCGTCAGCTACGCAGTTGAAGAGGGCGCGGACTACGCCACCGTCAACGACGACGTTTTAACCTTTAAGCAAACCGCGTCTAAGGACAGCGTTATTAAAATCACGGCAACCGCAGGCGGCGTAACCTCCCCTGCCTATACCGTAGCGTGCAATACCGTTCACCCCACCGATATTACCATTACCAACGTAGAAACCGAGCTGGAAAGAGGCGAACAGTTAATCCTAACTGCCCTGCTTTCCCCCGAGGACGTGACCGTGGATAAGGTTAGCTACGTCCTAACGGAGGGAAGCGGCAATATCACGCTGGAAAACAATTTGCTCACCGTCAAAAACGACGCTCTAATCGGCGCAACGGTTAAGCTGTACGCCGTATCCGAAAACGCACGAAGCGAGATTTACAGCTTCAAAATCGCGGCGACCAAGGTCACCTCAGTTACCCTTTCCGCAGGCTCTGCGGAGATACCCATTGGCAAAAGTCTTCCCCTGTCGGTGGAGGTCGCGCCCTCTAACGCAACCTATAACCGCTTTACCGTTGAGTTTACCGAGGGCGGCGACAAGGCGCGTTTTGACGCGGAAGAGTGCCGCGTGTACCTTAACGACTCGGCAAAAGTCGGCGACGTGCTTAAGCTCAAGGCTACGGCGGACGGAGTTACCTCTGACGAGCTGATTCTGACGGTGTGCAATATCCCCGTGGAATCGGTTATCATTTCAGTCGATGACGGCGAAAACCTCAGCGTTGCCGCAGGACAGCAGAGAGTTGTCGCAGTGTCGGTATTTCCCCTTGACGCCACTAACCCCGAATATACTCTTTTCGTTGAGGACGGAGAGGGCTTAGCGTCCGTCAACGGAGATACGATTACCTTTGACAGAGCGGCTCAAGGCAGTCAAATCACGGTTAGAGCCTACGCCGACGGAGTGGGTAGCAATACCCTGACCTTCACGGTGGTAGCCGTTCCCGTTACAAGCGTCACGATTACGCCTGTAGGCAGAACCACAGGACTGGTCGCAGGAGATCAGATCAGCTTTGAAAGCACCGTACTCCCCGAGAATGCAACCAACAATATCGTTTATTATTCGGTTATTTCCGATTACGTTTGCGGAAGCTTTACGGATAACATATTTACCGTGGCTCCTCATTCTCGCTACTCAAAGGTTATCGTTCAGGGCTTTACAGCAGACGGCGTGGAAAGCAACACGGTGGAATTGGACGTTATCGGCGATTACACAAAAATAGCCTATACCGAATGGTCGAAGCTGGATAACAAGACCTCGCTGACCTCTAATTACGACGCTATTTGGCTGGATTTAACCCTTCTTCCCTACCAAGCCGACAACACCACGGTGATTATCGGCGACAGCGTGGAAAGCCTGATTATAGAGGGCAAATACGACGGTGATATTGCGACCTGCTTTACCGATTTGTATTTTTACTTTTTAACGCAGGACGCTATCGACGTTACCTTTATCGATCTGGGTATCCGCACAGCTCAACGCTACGGCGGAACGGTGATTGACTTCGGCACCTACTCCACGGTGACTTTGTCCGTTGAGGGCAACAATTACGTTGAGGCAGGCTCGCCCTACGCCCCTTATACTGGCGACGGTATGGTCGTCGGCGGCTTGTGGGACGCTACCTCTTCCACTAACTACGTCCGCAAGCACGGTATGGACGGCGTTGGCGGCGAGAACGGCGGTATCGCAATTCAAGCTTTTAGGCTCGCTGTGGAGGGTGAAGGCTCGCTGACCTTAAAGGGCGGCAACGGTGCCTCGGGTACGGACGGTATGGACGGTGCCTCGGCTCCTTGTGCAACCACGGTGAACAAGGGCGGCAACGGCGGTGACGGCGGCTATGGCGGCGACAGCGGCTACGGCGTTTATTGCTATTACCTTACCGTGAATATGGACGGAGAGCTTAACGCATACAGCGGCAACGCAGGTGCAGGCGGCGGCGCAGGCAAGGGCGGCACGGCGCAGACGGCGGTGAACGCAGGAGAGCTTAGCAGTATTGCAGGAACGGCAGGCGTGGCAGGCGCGTCGGGCAAGGTCAATGCTCCGCTTTACGCAGTCGGCTCCTACGTCAGACAAAAGGGCGACGTAACGGTGCTTCCGGGCGTTGTGGCGGTCAGTACGGATAATCCCGACGTGAACGCGGCAACTCTTGTCAGCGTGATACTGTCGCTGGAAAGCTATTATAAGGTGGATATACACTACGGCACCGATCTTAGCAATCCCTACTCCGATTATAAGATGACCAGACAAACCACTCTTACCGAGATAACGCGACTGGTACAGGGGCTTATCGTAGCTCTTGCCAAATTCCCCAAAAATCTGTATATTGACCTTACTCTTAACAAGGGCAACGATATCAATATCTATCTTACCGACACCATCAGTAAGAGCGGCAGTACGATTTACGGCTTGACCTCTAACGCCAATAAGATATGGTTCGCCACCTTTACAACCCGATTGAGGGATAGTTTTTACAGCAATTACTACAATATAATGGCTCACGAGCTTTTGCATATGCTGACCTTCGGACTATCTGCTTCCTTATCCAACAATCCGCTGAAAGCAGGCTTGTCGGAATACAACAACGGCTACGCCTACACCGTGAACGAAAGGGGCGTTTATAACGTGCTAAAGGACAAGATAACCTACAACGCCGCCAACAGCGCGTTCCTGACTATGTACTCCAAAAACAATTTTAACGAGGACGTGTCCGATAACCTTTCCTTGATAATAATGCTGGCGCAGGACGTGGATTTCTTGGACAACGGGCGCATTATCGCCGAAAAGGTAAAGTACATTACAGGTGTGTATTCTGCCAAATACGAGTCCATTGCCTCTTGGGTAAGACTCTCTTGGCTGAAATTCCTCTAAACACAAGGGAGCATAAGAGTAAGTATTGCATTGTAGCAATCAACGCTTACGCTTAGAATAAGAGTATTGCATTGGCGTAATCAACGCTTACGTTTAGGATAAGAGTATTTCATTGACGTAAACATCGCTTAGAATTGCATTGTAGCAAACATCGATTACGTTTAGAAAAAGCCTTAAAGGGTTGACCTTTAAGGCTTTTCTTTTAGTGATTTGTAAGTCGGCTGGGTTATCTGATAACTTCCAAGCCGCCCAAATATTTTCTCAATACTTCGGGAACGGTTACACTGCCGTCGGCGTTTTGGTACTGCTCGACTATCGCAGGGATAAGTCTGCTGGTTGCCAAACCACTGCCGTTAAGAGTATGCACGAATGCGGGTTTTCCGGTCTTGGCGTCGCGGTAACGGGTATTGTTGCGGCGAGCCTGATAATCGTTGGCGTTCGATACGGAGCTAACTTCCTTGTAAATACCCATAGAAGGTATCCAAACCTCTATATCGTAGGTACGCGCCATAGACGCACTGCAATCTCCTGCCGCCAGCTTGCTGATACGGTGGTGTAAGCCCAGCTTTTCCACCAGACGGCTTGCCTTAGCGACCAATTCCTCAAAAGCGGCCTTGGACTGTTCAGGAGTGGTGATTTGAACCATCTCGACCTTGTTGAACTGATGGCCTCTTATCATCCCGCGTTCCTCACTGCGGTAACTGCCTGCCTCTTTGCGGAAGCAAGGGCTGTAGGCAAAGAACTTCATAGGGAGCTTTTCCTCGGGAACTATCTCACCGGAATACAGGTTGACCAACGCCGTCTCGGCCGTGGGAAGCATAAAGCGGTTTTTCTTTCTGTCCTCATCGCAGTCAAGCCAATAAACCTCGTCCGCGAACTTGGGGAACTGTCCTGCACCGAAGCCGCAGTTGTAGCCAAGCTGATAGGGAGGAAGAATAAACTCGTAACCGTCACCGGTATGTTCCTCTACGAAGAAGTTGAGCAAAGCCCATTCTAATCTTGCGCCTAAGCCGCGGTAAATCCAAAATCCGTTGCCTGAAAGCTTAACGCCTCTTTCGTAATCGATAATGCCAAGAGCGGTGCAAATATCCACGTGATTCTTCAGCTCGAAGTCAAAGACGGGTTTTTCGCCGACAATCTTGATAACCTTATTGTTCTCTTTTTCACCGGGGAGCAAATCCTCGTCCGGCAGGTTGGGAAGACGTGCAACAAAATCGTTAATCTTGTCGTTAAGCTCCACGACCTTAGCGTCACAGGCGGCTATCCGCTCGCCTAACACGCGCATCTCTTCAAAAATAGCGTCCACGGGCTGTCCTGCCTTTTTCAGCTTGGGAATCTCCGCAGAAACTTTGTTACGGGTTGCCTTGTCTGCCTCTACCTCGGCTAAAGCCTTGCGGCGTTCGGCGTCCATTGCCAAAAACTCGGTAAAATCGGCGTTATAGCCCTTTTTTGCCAAGGCGTTCTTGACGAACTCGGTATTGTTGCGAATTAAATACAAGTCTATCATATATATTAACTCCTGTAAAAATTATCGACTTACCTGCGGAACCAAACCGCAATATAACAATTATACGCTCTTTTCGGAGTATGCGCAATAATTTTGGGATAAAAACTCTTTCATAAATACACAACCGCCGTCTATGCACCCTTTCTGTCCACTCTCCCACCGTTACCGTTGGGCAAATATAATAATCGTTGAGAGCAAAACTTATAATCGATAAAGGCTGTCATTCCGAACAAGCGGTTATGCGAAGATAGTAGAGCTAGTAATTAAACGCATAAATGCGAGATTCTTCGTCGTGACAGTTCACTCCTCCGAATGACAGTGTGGGGCGGGTAAAGAAAAGAGTTTACACGTAGTGTGACAACAACCATTAAGGACTGTCATTCCGAGCGTATTTTTATTTGGAGTGCGTAAAAAAGGCTGTCATTCCGAACGAGTGCTTATAAGTTGCAAAGCCTTGTTTGCTGACTGTCATTCTGAACGAGCGTTTACGCGTAGTGAAGAATCTCGCATCTATGCGGCACCCCACGTCAACCACCCCACAACAACACTACGTGTTTTTGCGGAATCTCACGGGGGAAGAAAGCAAGGCTTCGGCGAGAACCGCCTGTCGGCGAGATTCTTCGTCGTGACAATCCACTCCTCAGAATGACAGCGTTGGGTGGGTAAAGAAACAAGCCTTTATGCGAAGATAGTAGAGCTAGTAATTAAACGCATAAATGCGAGATTCTTCGTCGTGACAGTTCACTCCTCAGAATGACAGCGTGGAATGGGTAAAGAAAAGGGACGGAATACCCGTCCCCGAAATCTTTTGTGTTTTCGCTTGGTATATTACTATCGTGTTGCACCTGTAGGGTTGTATATGTGTTGTGATGTACGTATGTATTACGCAGTTTATTAGTATCGAATTTTCGCGTGGTATATTAGTTGTGTTTGTTACGCTTTGCCGCATAAATGCGAGATTCTTTGCCGTGACAGTTCACTCCTCAGAATGACAGCATACAAAAAGCGGATTATTTATGGAAGGAAAACTCGGGTGAGCAGGTAAGGTTGATACCCATTTTGCGGAAAATCTGGGTTTCGTGGTCCTCTAAAATCACCGTGCTGTGAGCTTCACAGCCAACCAACTGTTTGAGATACGCAAAGCAGTCCTCGGCTACGGTATTGCTGTTGACGGAGATTGATAAGGCAATAAGAGCCTCCTCCAGACTAAGCCAACGGCGTTTTGATTTCCAAATATCCTTACGCAGTTTGATGATAGGTCCTATAGAGCTAAAGGGTATCAGCTTAATTTTGTCCGCTATCCCTGCCAGCTTCTTAATCGCGTTCAAGACCACGGACGCCGCGGCGTTCATAGCCTCGTTATCTCTTCCTGTGACGATTGTGCCGTCAGGAAGCTGTAAGGCTATGGCGTTGCAACCTGATTTCGCGGACTTTTCCAAAGCGGCGGCAACCACAGGGCGGTCGCTGACGTTCACGCCCACGTTACTCATATACATTTCGATACGGTCTACGTTATCCTTCTCGCCTCTGCCCTGCTTAACCTCGCAAAGAGCCTTGAAATAACGGCGAACGATTTCCTGCCTAGCGGCTTCGCGCACAACCTCGTCGTCGGTGATGGCAACCGCTATTTTATTGACGCCCATATCGGTGGGGGATTCGTAAACCGTTTCGCCCGTGATTTGGGTTAATATACTGTTGATAATCGGGTAAACCTCGTGGTCGCGGTTGTAGCTTACCGCCGATTTGCCGTGTGCCTTGAAATAGTAGCTGTCCATAAGGTTGTAGTCCTTAAGGTCGGCGGTTGCCGCCATATAAGCTACGTTTACGGGGTGGTCTAAGGGCAAATCCCAAACGGGGAAAGTCTCGAACTTCGCATAGCCTGCTCTTACACCGCGTTTATGCTCGTGATAAAGCTGAGAAAGACAGGTGGCGAGCTTGCCGCTACCACCGCCGGGGGCGGTCACAACCACAAGAGGACGCTCCGTCTTGATGTAGGGGTTAGCTCCGTAGCCCTCGTCGCTGACTATTATATCAACCGCGTGAGGATAGCCCTTGGTGGGGTGATGAATATAGACGGTTTCGCCCAACTGTTCCAGCTTGTTTTTGAAAGCGATTGCGGCAGGCTGTCCCTCGAAAAGCGTGATTACGATACTGCTTACCATAATCCCCTCTTTACGCAGACTGCCCACCAGACGAAGAAGCTCCATATCGTAGGTTAAGCTCAAATCAGCACGCATCTTGTTCTTAGCCAAGTCGTTGGCGTTGATACAGAAAATAACCTCCAGTTGATCCTTAAGCTCCTTAAGGAGCTTGGTCTTGACGTTGGCGTCGTAGCCGGGCAAAACCCTTGCCGCGTGCAAATCGTCGAAAATCTTGCCGCCGAACTCTAGGTACAGCTTGTTGTTAAACATAGCTATACGTTCTCTGATCCTTTCGGTTTGAGCCTTAACATAAACGCTGTTGTCAAATCCTGTTTTCATAAAAGTACCTCTTTAGAATGTTTCTCAACCGCACAGCAACCGATGTGCTTCCCAACGAAGCCATTGCTTCTTAACTTACTACAATACTAAAATCATAACGCGCTTACAGCGTTTTGTCAAGAATTGAGGAAGAAACATAAATTAGGATTTCAAAATGCAGGTATAAGCAATTAAAGTATAGCAATTACGCAGGCGCAAGCAATTACCACTATAAGGGCTTATGCATCGCAAAGCGCGAGGTAAATGCTGTGTAATTACCTACGAACCCAAAACATCATTTGCTTTTTCTTTGAATATCCGCACAGCAACTACGAGTATTAACGAACATAAGTATAGCAATTACGCAAGAGCAGGCAATTATCCCTATAAGGGCTTAGGTCTCGGCAACCGTGAAATAAATGCTGTGTAGCTTTCTGCGGACATACAAAAAAGCGGGGAGCTAGGCTCTCCGCTTTTTGAATTAATAACTTAGATTAAAGAGATGATTGCCATCTCGGCAGCATCACCGACTCTTGCACCCAGCTTAATTATTCTGGTGTAACCGCCGCCAACGCCCTTTTCCTCGTTGCGTGCCGCATACTTAGGAGCATACTCATTGAAAAGTTTTTCAATCAGAGGATGCTTGATATCGCGTGTACGCTCTTTGTACTTACCTTTGCTCTCCTTCTCGCCCTTAGGCTCCTGTAAGTCGTACAGCTCAGACATAAGTTTACGTCTTGCAGCCAACTTCTTGGGACCGTCATTGGTGAAATTAAAGGAAACCTTTTCACCCTTGAGGTTAGTCTTTTCCTTAGCGACCTCTACGGTGTCTTTATAGTTGTTAATAGCCAAAGTGAGCAGTTTCTCTGCCATAGAAGCTATTTCCTTAGCGCGGGTAACAGTCGTTTCAATCTTGCCGTACCATAAAAGGTTGCTTACTTGATTCTTCAGCATAGCCATTCTTTGGTCTGTCGCCTTACCTAATTTCCTTGCCATAATTGCCTCCTAAAGAGTCGGGTAGCTACTCCCTCTCTCCATTATGAAATAATTTGTATTAGTCGTCGTTACTGCGGAGTTGTAAATTCAAATCCTGCAGCTTTTTGATAACCTCGTCCAAAGACTTCTGTCCAAGGTTACGAACCTTGAGCATATCGTCCACGGACTTCTTGGTCAAATCTTCTACGGTGTGAATACCTGCGCGCTTTAAGCAGTTGTAAGAACGGACGGACAAATCCAAATCTTCGATTGCCATATCCATAACCTTCTGCTGCTTGTTGTCGTCAGGGCTTACGAGTACGCTGATCTCGCCTAACGTACCGGACAAATCAACAAATAATTTTGCGTGGTCATCCAATATCTTAGCGGATAAGCTGAGTATTTCCTTGGCGGAAACAGTGCCGTTGGTCACTACGTCAAGCGTCAGCTTGTCGTAATCGATACTTTGACCTACACGTGTATCCTCAACCATATAGCTTGCGCTGACAACGGGGGTGAAAATGCTGTCTATGGGTATATAACCGATAGGACGAGTCTCATCCTTGTTCATCATAGCGGACACGTAACCTCTACCGCTGCCGATAGTAAGCTCCATATCCAGTCTGCCGCCTTCGTCAAGGGTGCAAATGTAATGCTCGGGGTTAAGAACTTCTACGAAACCGCCGCAGTTGATGTCGGCACCTGTAACCTTGCCTGCCGTCTCCTTGAAGATACGGATAGTAGGCTTGTTGTCGTTGTCAATAGCGTCGATGGCTCTTAAGTATAAACCCTTAAGGTTAAGTATTATCTCTACCACGTCCTCGCAAACTGCGGGGATAGTGGAAAACTCGTGCTGTACTCCGTCAATTTTAATGCCGACGATAGCCGTACCGGGAAGCGCGGAGAGAAGCATTCTTCTCAGCGCATTGCCCATCGTTGTACCTAAACCCTTCTCTAAAGGCTCTACAACAAATTTACCGTGACTTCCGTCTGCACTTTCCTCAGTAATAATTTGGGGTTTCTTGATTTCAATCATTAAATGACCTCCTTAAATTACTTGGAATATAACTCTACTATCATGTGCTCCTTGATTCTCGAGTCTATATCCTCTCTCTTAGGTAGCGCGATTACTTTACCGGTAAGAGCAGTCTTGTCAAACTCCAACCACTGGGGGATGGGAGCCTTTGCGCCGTTCTCTTTGACCGATTCAAAAAGCTTCTTTTCCGTCTTGGTGGACTTTACCGCTATTACGTCGCCTACGTTACAGATATAAGAAGGGATATTGACGTTCTTGCCGTTTACCGTCAAAAGGTTGTGATTAACAATCTGTCTTGCCTGTGCTCTGCTTGCACCCAAGCCGAGACGGAAAACGATGTTGTCCAATCTTCTTTCGATGAGAATGAGCATATTTTCGCCGGTAACGCCTTTCATACGTTCCGCGCTCTTGTAATACTTGAAGAACTGCTTCTCAAGTACGCCGTACTCTCTCTTGGTCTTCTGTTTTTCACGAAGCTGTAAAGCATAGCCGCTGATCTTCCTACGTCCGGGTCTAACCGGGCCGGGAGCCGCAACACGACCTCTGTCCATAGGACAAAGCATCTTGGAATTACCTTCGCAAGTGATATTATAACATCTGTCGCCCTTCAGATAAAGCTTCTCGCCCTCTCTTCTGCATAAACGACATACGGGACCTGTATATTTTGCCATAACTTATTACCTCCTACAGCCTTCTTCTCTTGGGAGGACGGCATCCGTTGTGAGGTATAGGAGATACGTCTTTGATAAGCGTAACAGCTATATCGCAGTTTCCCAAAGCGCGGATGGCGCTCTCTCTGCCCTGTCCGGGACCCTTAATGTAAACTTCAACCGACTTTAGCCCGTGTTCTTTCGCGGCTTTTGCAGCGGTCTCGGTTACCATCTGGGCGGCGTAAGGAGTGCTCTTCTTGCTGCCGCGCAGGCTAAGTACGCCTGAGGAGCACCAAGAAAGTGCATTACCGTTCATATCGGTAAAGGTTGCTATTGTGTTGTTGAAAGAGCACTGAATATGTACCTGACCCTTCTCAACACGCGTAATGTCTTTGCGTTTTTTTATCGCACTGCGTCTGACTGCCATATTCGTCCTCCCTATTCCGCTTTCTTAGCACGACCGACTGTACGCTTCGGGCCCTTACGGGTACGAGCGTTACGCTTGGTGCTCTGTCCTCTGACAGGTAAACCCTTACGGTGACGAATGCCACGGTAACAGCTTATTTCGCGGAGTCTTTTGATATTCATATCGATCTCTCTCTTGAGATCGCCTTCAACGTGCAAATTTTTATCAATGTAATCACGGATTTTAGAAATGTCGGAATCGGATAAATCCTTAACTCTTACGTCAGGATCTACTCCCGTATCCGCCAATATCTTGTCCGCGGTTGCTCTGCCGATACCGTAAATATAGGTCAAGCCTATCTCTACTCTCTTCTCTCTCGGCAAATCTACACCGGATATACGAGCCATTAAAATACCTCCATTTCTCTAAAAGAATTATTACTATTATAATATCTATGCCTTTTATTTTTCAGCAAGACAACACCCTGTTTGGAATGCGGGAGTTCAGCCGCCCTTGCATCAAATAAATTTCACGCGCAAAGGGTATTATAGCACAACGAAAAAAGCATTGGCAACTAAATTAGCCCTGCTTTTGCTTGTGATTTTTGTTTTTACTGCAAATAACCATTACGATTCCGTTTCTTTTGATTATTTTGCACTTGTCGCACATAGGTTTCACTGACGGTCTGACTTTCATAATATAACCTCCACTAGTTTTTATCTCTCCATACTATTCTGCCTTTTGTTAAATCATAAGGACTGATCTCGACCTTTACGCTGTCGCCCTCTATGATTTTGATGCTCTTGATTCTCATCTTACCGGAGGGGTAAGCGATAATTTGCTGACCGCTTCCTTCCAGCTCAACGCGGTAGGTCTGATAAGGTAATACCTCAACTACCCTGCCTTGAAACTCTATTACATCTTCCTTTGACACTAAATAATACCTCCGATAACCTTAGCCGTTGCCGGCATCGCCGTTGTTAGTCCCGACCAGCCTCAACGCTTTGCGAATCTCACTGTCAAAGACTTCTTTGCCATTATTGAATTTGTCTGCCAGCACCTCAAGTTGTTCACCCTTGTACCGACAGTGTTGTACGTTCTTTTTTTTGGGGTTGCCGAGCTTTCGGATTTCCCCGTCCACCAGCATAACGTAGCCGTTAGATAATACTTCCTTGACAACGTAACGTCTTTCAACGTCACGGCCTGCCTTGGAATATACCACGTAACCAACCGCCAGTTCTTTCATTCAACCCTCCTAAAGGGTGAGAATTTCCACCCCGTTTTCGCCGATATATACCGTGTTTTCGTAATGCGCCGACGGAGAACCGTCTCGGGTGCGAACCGTCCAGCCGTCCTCTTGCGAGGTTGTTACCGCGTAGCCGCCCAGATTAATCATAGGCTCGATTGCTATCGTCATACCCTCGTGCAGTCTGATACCTCTGCCTGCCGTTCCGTAATTGGGAACCTGCGGATCTTCGTGCATCTCGTGTCCGATACCGTGACCGACTAAATCTCTTACTACCGAATAACCGTGGCTTTCCGCGTGGAACTGTACCCTTGCGCCGATATCGCCCAGTCTGCTGTCCGCGCGTAACCCGTCGATAGCCTTGAAGAAACATTCTTTCGTCACCTTAACCAAGTCCGCCTTTTGCGGAGTGGTTGTGCCGACGATAAACGTCCTTGCGCCGTCGCCGTGAAAGCCGTGTATTACAGCTCCTACGTCAATACCTACTATATTGCCCTCCTCAAGAATTGTCTTTTTAGAGGGAATACCGTGTACTACCACATCGTCCACCGACGCGCATATCGATGCGGGATAACCGCAATAATTCAGGAAAGAGGGCTTTGCCCCCGCCTTTTCGATATATTCACGTGCGATTCTGTCTAATTGCCAGGTGCTTACGCCCGCCTTGACGTTGTCCTCCATAAGTGCAAGAACGTCTCTTACGATTATGTTGGCAACGCGCATCTTTTCCATATCAGCTGCGGATTTAAGCGTTATCACTTTTTCAAAGCCTCCTTGATGTCGGCGTAAACTGCGTCGGGCGTCTTGCCCTCGCCGTCGATATCCACCAGAATACCCTTTCCACGGTAATACTCTACCATAGGAGGAGTCTCTCTGTTATAGACCGCCAATCTGTTCTTCATCGTTTCGGGCTTATCGTCGTCTCTCTGATAAAGATCCTTACCGCACTTTCCGCAGGAGTAAGAGCCCTTAAGCTCCTTTACGTTGTAGGTTGCGCCGCAACGGCACATCCATCTGCCTGCTACTCTGTCAAGTATTGTGGAATCCTTAACCTTGAGGTTGACGACTGCGTCGATCTTCGCGAAACCGTCTAAAGCTATCGCCTGAGGCAACGTCCGCGGAAAACCGTCCAGCAAGTATCCTTTTTGGCAATCGGGTTTGGATAGACGGTCCTTAACCAGTTCCACAACCAGTTGGTCGGGAACAAGCTGACCGTTATCCATAAAGCCCTTTGCCTTCGCACCAAGCTCTGTGCCTGCGGCAATGTTCGCCCTTAATATGTCGCCGGTGGAGATATGTACTATCTCGTTATCGGCAAGCATCTTGGAGGCTTGCGTGCCTTTGCCCGAACAGGGTGCTCCGAGAATTATTATATTCATTGCTTTCTCCCTATTATTTAAGGAAGCCCTTGACGTTCTTGCGCATAAGCTGGTCTTCAAGTTGTTTGTTAAACTCAAGAGCTACGCTTACTACGATGAGCATACCTGTTGCGGAAAATGCATTAACCAAGGTGCTGGTGTCAGACATTATTGCCTTGAAAATAAGGTTAGGAATCAAGGATAATACTGCAAGGAAGATTGCGCCGAACAAGGTAATACGGTTGTTGATACGTCCTAAATACTCGCTCGTAGGTCTGCCGGGTCTGATACCGGGGATAAAACCGCCGCGCTGCTGTATGTTACGCGAAATCTCGTCGGAGTCGAATTGTATCTTTGAATAGAAGAACGCAAAGAACAAAATCAACACGCACAGGATTATCGCATAAGCCCAGCTGCCGATACCTATATTGGTTGACCACCAATTATAGAAATCACTTTCGCGCCAGAAGCTTGCGATCATCTGGGGGAACATCAGGAATGCGCTTGCGAAGATTATGGGCATAACGCCGGACGCGTTGACTCTTATAGGAATAACCGCGTTCTGTCCGCCGTACATCTTGTTGCCCTTAATCTGCTTAGCATACTGAACGGTGATTCTTCTCTCCGCCATATCGACGAAGATAATGAACACGAATACAACAAGTACCATAACGACGTAGAGAATCAATCTCCAAATCACGGTAACGTCGTTGGCGATGATACTGAACTCACCGATGAAGGCTGTGCCTGCGCCGGATAAGATACCGATAAAGATTATGAGGGAAGCACCGTTGCCGACGCCGTACTCTGTAATCTTCTCGCCCATCCACATTACGAGGTTGCTGCCCGCCACTAATATAACGATAACGAATATCATCGTCAGAACGGGGCTTTCCATACCGAATATGGGCTGTATGCTACCGTCGTTGTTCCAAGAAATCACAATGCCGATACCCTGAACGATACCGAGTATCACTGCAACGTATCTGGTCAACTGAGCCATCTTTTTGCGGCCCTCGTCACCTTCCTTAGACCATCTGGCAAGAGGAGGAATGACAAGCGTCAGCAGTTGAATAATAATCGAAGAATTTATGAATGGTAAAATTCCCAAAGCAAACAAAGTGCCGTTCTGCAGGGAGCCACCGGTTATGGTGGACAATACTTGGAAGAAGTCATTACCCGCTAATTCGCCGAAGGCGGAAGGGCTGATGCCCGGAACGGGTATAAAGCAACCTATCCTGTAAAGTAACAGGACAAGCAGCGTGATTAGCAACTTTTTACGTATATCCTTATCTAAGAAGGCATTTTTGAGTGTTTGAAACATATTACAATACCTCGGTCGTGCCGCCTGCTTTCTCTATGGCTGCCTTTGCGCCTTCGGAAAACTTTGCCGCTTTCACGGTCAGTTTTTTGGAAAGCTCGCCATTGCCCAATACCTTTAATCCGTAAGGGGCGACCTTATTGATAATGCCAAGCTCCACAAGGTTCTCCAAGGTCACGGTTGCGCCGTCCGCAATGTCAGCCGCATTCTGAAGAACGCTGACGTTAATTACGTTGTAAACCTTGTCGAAATGGTTCTTGAAACCGACCTTAGGCATTCTTCTGGTGATAGGCATTTGACCGCCTTCAAAACCGATACGAACACCGCCGCCGCTTCTTGCCCACTGGCCCTTATGTCCTCTGGTAGAGGTCTTGCCCATACCTGAACCGATACCTCTGCCTACTCTCTTGACGCTCTTTTTGGCTCCTTCTGCCGGAGCTAAATCGTTAATCTTCATTGTAGCCCTCCTTAGTCAACATTCTCCACCTTTACCAGGTGAGATACTACGTTGATCATACCGCGGATAACCGCGTTGTCGTCGTGAACTCTGGAGCTACCGATTTTGCCCAGCCCTAAAGCCGCTACGTTAGCCTTTTGCTTTTCCAAAGCTCCGATGGTGCTCTTTACTAAAGTAACCTTTATTTTAGCCATTACAGTTACCTCCTTACTCTGCGTCGTCGGCAGCCTTAACCTCGGTCTTGACAACCTTGATCTTTGCTGCGGGCTTCGCAACGCCCTTACCGTACATAACCTCGTCGGGGGTTAATCCGCGAAGTGCGGCAACGGTCTCAACCGTTCTGAGAGCCTTCAAGCCCTCGATAGTCGCCTTTGCACAGTTGATGGGGTTATTGGTGCCGATAGCCTTTGTACGGATATCCTTAATACCTGCCATCTCCAAGACCGCACGGACAGGACCGCCGGCGATAACGCCGGTACCTTCTTCAGCAGGCATCAAAAGCACGTTGCCTCTGCCGAATATACCGTTGATTTGGTGAGGAATGGTGGTGCCGACTATGGGCACGGTAATCAGGTTACGCTTCGCTGCGGCTGTTGCCTTCTCGATAGCGTCGGTGGCTTCTGCCGCCTTACCCATACCCAGACCGACCTTACCGTTCTTGTCGCCTACGCATACCAGCGCGGCTTGTCTCATATTACGACCGCCCTTTACAACCTTGGTTACGCGGTTCATCGCAATAGTTACTTTCTCAAACGGATCCTTGGGCTGTTCGCTCTTATTGAATCTATCATCACGTCTTGCCATGGTTTACCTCCTAGAACTGCAGACCGGCTTCTCTTGCGCCGTCCGCTACGTTTGCCACTCTGCCGATGTAAAGATAGCCGCCTCTGTCGAAAACTACCTCTTTAACGCCCTTTGCAAGAGCCTTTTCGGCAGCCTTCTTGCCAACGAATTTGGCAACTTCGGATTTGGTCATATCCTTAACAGCTTCGCGCATATCCTTTTCCAGGTCGGAAGCCGCCGCTAAGGTCACGCCCGCTACGTCGTCGATTACCTGCACGTAAACGTGCTTTTCGCTACGGTAAACGCTAAAACGGGGTTTCTCCGCGGTGCCGGATACTTTGTTTCTGATTCTGTTATGTCTCTTAACTCTTTCGTTGTTTTTATCTACTTTTTTAATCATAACCTAATACCCTCCTACTTACCGGCTGCCTTGCCTTCCTTCTTGACAATTACTTCGTCCTTATAACGGATGCCGTAAATGTGGTAAGGATCGGGAACTTTGATGGATCTGATGTTAGCGGCAACCTGACCGACAAGCTCTTTGTCGATACCGGAAACCTTAACTTCGTTAGCAGCTATCACGTCGATTTTGATACCGGCGGGAGCTTCCATCTCTACTTCGTGGCTGTAACCTACGTTAAAGCCGACCTTGTTGCCCTTCGCAATAGCCTTATAGCCTACGCCTTCAACGATAAGGGACTTCTCGAAGCCCTTGCTGACGCCGACTACCATATTGTGAAGCAGTACACGGTTAAGACCGTGCAATGCGTGCACCTTCTTAGTGGGGTTCTCGGGACAAATTACGTGATATACGTTGCCGTTCTGCTCGAAAGTGAAAGGACCTTCGAATTTGCGAGTCAAAGTGCCTTTCGCGCCCTTGACGGTTATCACATTGTCTGCCGCTACGGTGACTGTTACGCCCGCGGGTACCTCAACGGGTAATTTACCTATTCTGGACATATCGCACCTCCTACCAAACGAAAGCCATAACTTCGCCGCCTAACTTGGCAGCGCGAGCCTGCTTATCGGTCATAATTCCCTTGTTAGTGGATATAATGGCAATGCCTAAGCCGTTGCGTACAACGGGAAGACTTTCGCTGTTTTCGTATATTCTCAAACCGGGACGGGAAACTCTCTTAAGACCGCTGATAACGCCGTCCTTGTTAGGACCGTACTTCAGAGCGATTTTGATGTTGCCCTTGTAATCGTTGCCGCCGATTTCCTCTACGTTTTTGACGTAGCCTTCGTCAAGCAGTATCTTTGCGATGGCGCACTTGACATTGGAGCGGGGAATTAAAACCTCGGCATGTCTGGCGGTCAAGGCATTCCTTATTCTTGTAAGCATATCTGCTATGGGGTCTGTAGTAACCATAATAATACCTCCTCTTACCAGCTGGATTTCTTGACGCCGGGGATCTGACCCTTGTAAGCCAGATTACGGAAACAAATCCTGCAAATGCCGTATTTTCTCAAAACCGCGTGCGGTCTGCCGCAAAGCTTACAGCGAGTGTAGCCGCGTGTCGAAAACTTGGGTTCGGCCTGTTGTTTATTCTTTAATGACGTTTTTGCCATACGTTACCTCCTTAGCGAGCGAAAGGCATACCCAACAGCTCAAGAAGCGCTTTCGCTTCTTCGTCGGTGTTTGCCGTCGTTACTACGCAGATGTCCATACCTCTGGTTTTCTCCACCTGATCGTAGCTGATTTCGGGGAATATAAGCTGCTCTTTTACGCCCATTGCGTAATTGCCTCTGCCGTCGAAAGAGTTGCAGGGAACACCCTTAAAGTCTCTCACACGGGGAAGAACTACGGACACGAGCTTATCGAAGAAGTCATACATTCTGCCTGCTCTTAAAGTAACCTTGGTACCTACGTTCATACCTTCTCTTACTTTGAAGTTAGCAACGCTCTTTTTTGCTCTGGTGATAATGGGCTTCTGACCGGAAATCTGCTGCATTTCGCCAACAGCGACCTGAAATCCCTTGCTGTTATCCTTAACGTCGCCCAATCCCATATTCAAAACAATTTTCTCAAGACGAGGAACCTGATTGACGTTGGTATAATTGAACTTCTTAATCAGCTCGGGTACCGCATACTCTTTGTACAGAGTCTTAAGTCTGTACTCGCGGTTCTCGTTGCCCTTCACATCGGTTGCAGCTGCTTTAGCAACCTGACCTTTCTTTTCTGCCATATTCTAAATCCTCCAATTATTCTTCGGTCGCAGGTGCCGTTGCGGCAACCGCTTCTTCAGCCTTCTTCTTGGTTTTGCGCGCCGCCTTCTTGGCAGTTGCCTTAGCCTTAGCCTTAACGTCTAAGGAAGCTCCGCACTTTTTGCAAATTCTGACCTTCTTGCCGTCGATAACCTCGTGCTTAACCTTGGTCTTGCTGTGGCAAGCGGGACAAATAATCATTGCGTTGCTTGCATCGAATAGAGCAGGCTGCTCGATGATGCCGCCCTTATCCTGAGCGTTGCGGGGGCGCATATGACGGTGAACGATGTTCAAGCCTTCGACCATAATCTTGCCGTCAGCTCTGACTACGTTGATAACCTGTCCGGTCTTTCCCTTGTCTTTACCGGCGATAACTTCTACCGCGTCATTCTTCTTGATATCCATATCCCTACCTCCTTACAGTACTTCGGGAGCAAGAGAGATTATTT
This sequence comes from uncultured Christensenellaceae bacterium, assembly GCA_964368645.1. Classification (GTDB taxonomy): domain Bacteria; phylum Bacillota; class Clostridia; order Christensenellales; family CAG-1252; genus JAEDHM01. The sequence continues at coordinate 11,030 of CAYJBY010000023.1, read as the reverse complement.
TCATATACTCCTTGTCTCTCAGTTCTCTCGCAATAGGTCCAAAAATACGGGTACCGCGAGGTTGCTTTTGGCTGTCGATAATAACCGCGGCGTTATCGTCAAACTTGATGTGGGAACCGTCGGGTCTGTTGATACCCTTGGTGGTTCTCACGATAACCGCCTTGACTACTTCGCCCTTCTTAACGGTACCACCGGGGGTAGCCGTCTTAACGGAAGCAACGATTACGTCACCGATGTTACCGTACTTTCTGAAGGAGCCGCCTAATACCTTAATGCACTGTATAACTTTCGCGCCGGTGTTATCGGCCGCTACTAAACATGTTTGTGGCTGTATCATTAGTTCTGCCTCCTTACTTAGCCTTCTCGATAATCGTAACGAGTCTCCATCTTTTCTCTTTGGAAAGGGGACGCGTCTCGGCTATCTCGACCTTGTCACCGACGTTACACTCGTTGTTCTCATCGTGAACCTTGTACTTGTCGGTCTTACGCACCGTCTTTTTATAAAGAGGATGCTTATATTTAGTTTCGATTTCCACCACTGCGGTCTTGTCCATCTTGTTGCTGACGACAACACCGATTCTGGTCTTTCTTAAACTTGTTCTGGTTTCTTCCATATTGCTCTACCTCCCCTTACTTAGCTTTCTTCGCGCCTTTGGTCTCGGGCTCGGCGGAAATATTAAGCTCTCTCTGACGGAGAACGGTCTTAACTTTGGCTATATCCTTTTTGCAGTTGCCCAATTCGCAGGTGTTCTTAAGCTGTCCGGCGGAATGCTGAAAACGAAGGTTGAACAGCTTGGACTTCAGCTTCGCCAATTCGGCGGTCAAATCTGCCGTGGTCATTTCCTGATATCTCGTAGCTTTCATTATTCTTCACCACCTTCTGAAACTTCTTTCTTTACTATCTTGCACTTGATAGGCAACTTGTTGGCAGCCAATCTCAATGCTTCCTTTGCATCCTCTTCGGGTACGTCGCCCATCTCGAACATAACTCTGCCGGGCTTAACGACAGCAACCCAATATTCAGGACTTCCTTTACCACTGCCCATACGGGTTTCCGCGGGCTTCTTAGTGACGGGCTTGTGAGGGAATATGTCTATCCAAACCTGTCCGCCTCTCTTGGTGAAACGAGTCATCGCCACACGGGCAGCCTCGATCTGGTTGGAAGTTATCCAGCCGCATTCAGCAGCTACCAAACCATACTCGCCGTATGCGATTACATTACCCTTATGCGCTTCGCCCTTCATTCTGCCACGGGACTGACGTCTCCGTTTAACTCTCTTAGGCATTAACATTACGCTTCACCTCCATCCTTATTGACGACCTTCTTGGCAAGGATTTCACCCTTGTAAATCCATACCTTAATACCCAGCTTGCCATACGTGGTATCAGCCTCGGCGAAACCGTAATCGATGTCCGCTCTTAAGGTCTGAAGAGGTATGGAACCTGTGTGATACTGTTCACTTCTGGAAATCTCGGCGCCGTCTAATCTGCCGGATACCATAGTCTTAATACCGCTTGCGCCAGCCTTGGTCGCTCTCATCATAGCCATCTTCATAGCACGGCGGAAAGAGGTACGTCTTTCCAGCTGCTGAGCGATGTCCTCGGCTACTAACTGTGCGTCCTTGTCAGGGCTCTTGATAGCGATGAACTCGATAAGCACGCTCTTCGGCTCGTGTCCGTTAGCCTTGCATATCTTAGCAACTTCCTTTCTGATGGTCTCGGTACCGCTGCCTTCCTTGCCGATCATAAGACCGGGACGGCCGGTATGAACCTTGATGCGGAGGTACTGATCACAACGCTCGATGACAATCTTGCTGATGCGGGGCTTGTCGTCCAGCTTTCTGACCGGTCTGCCGCTTTCCGTGGTAGCAGCCTCTTGAGGAGCTTCCTCAGCGGCCTTTGCAACTACGGGCTTATATTCGTTCTTGATGAAGTGACGGATCTGAGAATCCTCGAGTATGTACTCGCCGAAATCCTTCTTGTTAGCGATCCACTTCGCTTCCCAATCCTTATTGATGCCGATTCTTAAACCGTTAGGGTTTACTTTCTGTCCCATATCTTACCTCCTACTTCGCTTCGTCAAGGACAACCGTTATGTGACAGGTTCTCTTGAGTATGCGGTACGCTCTGCCTTTCGCTCTGGGCTGTATTCTCTTAAGAACGGGGCCCTGATCTGCGAATGCTTCTGCCACGAATAAGTCGCTCTTTGCCATATTCAGGTTATTCTCAGCATTAGCTGCTGCGGAATTAAGAACCTTGAGAATGGCGGGGCTTGCGGACTTAGAAGTGTTCTTCAGCGTTGCAACGGCGTCTGTATAACTCATTCCTCTGATAACGTCCAAAACGATTCTTACCTTGAAGGGAGAAATACGGATATATTTGGCGGTAGCGTAAGGACGCTTATCGGCGTTTTCCTGACGTTTTGCTGCTTTTTCTTTCATTCTGGTAGCCATAATATCCTCCTAATTATTTGCCTGTGGCGTTCTTGGAGCCTGAATGACCCTTGAACGTACGGGTGGGAGCGAACTCGCCCAGCTTGCAGCCGACCATATCTTCGGTTACATAGACGGGAACGTGCTTCCTGCCGTCGTGAACGGCTATCGTATGCCCTATCATCGCAGGGAATATGGTGGAAGATCTGGACCAAGTCTTAACTACCTTCTTCTCGGCGGTGCCGTTATTCATAGCGATTACTCTGTTAAGCAACCTTTCTTCTATATAAGGTCCTTTTTTAACGCTTCTACTCATTTCAAATCCTCCTAGTTAATACGCTTGATGATGAACTTATTGCTTCTGTTCTTCTTCTTGCGAGTCTTATAGCCCAAAGCAGGCTTGCCCCAAGGGGTCACAGGACTGGGCATACCGATAGGCGACTTGCCTTCGCCACCGCCGTGAGGGTGATCGCAAGGGTTCATTACAACGCCTCTAACGGTAGGTCTGACACCCATATGTCTCTTACGTCCGGCCTTACCCAAGGAAATGATTTCGTTCTCTACGTTGCCGACTTCACCGATGGTCGCGCGGCACTTAAGAGGAATGTATCTCATCTCGCCGCTGGGCATTCTTACGATTGCGCCCTTGGCTTCCTTAGCCATAAGCTGAGCGAAGATGCCTGCGCTTCTGGCTACCTTGCCGCCTCTGCCTGCGTCCAGCTCCAGATTGTGAATCGTGGTGCCGACGGGGATATTAGCGAGAGGTAAGCAGTTGCCGACCTTGATGTCTGCGGTCTCACCGGATATAACGGTGTCGCCTACTGTCAAGCCGATAGGAGCGAGAATGTATCTCTTTTCGCCGTCCGCGTAAACCAGCAATGCGATGTTCGCGGTGCGGTTGGGATCGTACTCGATTGCCGCAACCTTAGCGGGGATATTGTCCTTATTGCGCTTGAAGTCGATTATTCTGTACTTTTGTCTGTTGCCGCCACCGATGTGTCTGACGGTAATTCTGCCGTTGACGTTACGTCCGCCGCTCTTGCTTAAGGAAACGATGAGTGATCTTTCCGGAGTCTTCTTGGTGATTTCCTCAAAGGTGGAAACGCTCATAAAACGACGGGAGGAAGTCGTAGGTTTATATCTCTTGATTCCCATATTGTGCCTCCTTAATTCAAGCTTTCGAAGAACTCGATGCTCTTGCTATCCTCGGTAAGCTGAACGATTGCCTTTTTGTAATCGGGTCTTTTACCGGAGGTTGCTCCGCGTCTTTTTACCTTGCCCAGCACGTTGACGGTGTTGACCTTGGCAACCTTGACGTTGAAAATCTGCTCGATAGCCTGCTTGATCTCGACCTTGGTGGCTTTGGTGTCCACTTTGAAGGTGTACTTCTTATCGGCTATACCGCTGTAACTCTTTTCGGTTAAAACGGGTTTTTTAATGATGTCGTAATTAGTCATTGTAAGCCTCCTCTATCACGCGGATAGCGGCCTCGGTCATAAGACACTTGCTGTTGGCCACTACGTCGTAAACGTTGATTAGGTCGGAATTGACGGTGGTCACTCTTTCGATGTTGCGAGCTGCAACTGCAACCTCTGCCTCGTCCTTAACGACGATTAACGTGCTCTTATCAAGACCGAAGTTCTTAAGGATCGCAGCGACCTCACGAGTCTTGGGAGCGGTCAGCGCGAACTGGTCAAGAACGATAATCTCATTGTCCGTAAGCTTCTTGGATAACGCGCTCTTGATTGCCTCGCGACGCATCGTCTTGTTGATGCTCTGAGAGAAATCTCTCGGCTTCGGAGCGAACACGACGCCGCCCTTTATCCACTGGGGAGCTCTGGTACTGCCCTGACGAGCCTGACCGGTGCCCTTCTGTCTCCAAGGCTTGCGTCCGCCGCCTCTAACCTCTGTACGAGTTAAAGCGGACTTGGTGCCCTGACGCTTGTTAGCAAGCTGAGCAACCACAACCTGATGGACTAACGGGGCGCTGAAGTCTCTGCCGAACACTACTTCGGAAAGCTCTATCTCTTTTACTTCCTTTGCCTCTTTGTTAAATACCTTAACTTTCATTGTCGTTACCTCCTCTTAACCGTCTCTTTTACGGTAACGAGACTGCCCTTGGGGCCGGGAACGGCGCCCTTAACCAGTAACAGGTTGCGAGCTGCATCCACTCTCACGATAACCAAATTCTGAATGGTTACGTTTTCGTGACCGTACTGACCTGCCATCTTCTTGTTTTTGAAAACCCTACCGGGGTCGGTGTGAGCCGACATAGAACCGACGGAACGGTGGATAGGACCGGTACCGTGGGACATAGGTCCGATACGGTGTGCGTTCCATCTCTGGATAACGCCCGTGTAACCGCGGCCTCTAGTGGTACCGCTGACGTCCACCTTGTCACCCTCTGCAAAAGCGGTGCAGTCAATGGTATCGCCTACCTTGAGGTTAGCGGTGTCAATCTTAAGCTCTCTTAAATAACGCATCGGCTTAATGCCTGCGGCCTTGTACTGACCAGCGTCGGGCTTGTTGACCTTGTTAATAGACGCAAATGCTACCTGTGCGGCAACATATCCGTCTTTTTCGACTGTTTTGAGATGCACTACCGGACATGGACCCGCCTCGATAACCGTTACCGGTATCTTGCTGCCATCCTGTGCAAACACCTGAGACATACCCAGCTTCTTTCCAATGATTGCTTTATTCATGAATAAAGTTCACCTCCGTATATAATATTGAATTGATACCTAATTAAAGCTTAATCTTAATATCTACGCCCGCGGGGATATCTACCGTCATAAGACTGCTGACAACCTTGTTGCTGGGATTGTAGATGTGGATTAATCTCTTGTGAGTACGCATCTCGAACTGCTCTCTGCTGTCCTTATACTTGTGGGGAGAGCGAAGAATGGTTACGATTTCTCTCTCGGTGGGGAGAGGGATAGGTCCGCTGATTTTCGCTCCGTTTTCAACTATAACGGACGCGATCTTCTGAGCTACGTCGTCAACCAGCTTGTGATCGTAAGCCTTAAGCTTAATGCGTATTGTTTGTCCTGCCATTTTGAGTACCTCCTGTTTTCTAACTCGAAATATGTTTCTTATCCGTGTGTTTCGTATTTCCCGTAAATTTTTGGCAAAGCGTATAACCGCGTTTGCCATAGAGTTAGCGCCCGATTGATCGGACTGGTCCACGTGAACTATCCCCGGGTATCAGGGTAACCTCACGCTTCATCCGTCAGCGGGAAACCACACAACAAGTCAATTATAGTTATCTAATATAAAGCTGTCAAACATTTGACCGAAATTATTTTTCCAAAACGGGGATAAATATTATTAAATTTCCTTAATAATCAATTTTAACCGCTATTTTGTGGTTTTGTCCGTCCGTAAACCACAATTCGTATTCTCGGTAAAGCCGCCGCGTCGCCGCCTACGACCGCTTATTCGGACGCGTTACCGTCCGTAAACGCGGCTATTACGGCTATTTTGCCCGTTAATCGGCTAGGTGCGTACCGTTTCGGCGGCTATTTTGCCCGTTAATCGGCGAGGTGCGTACCGTTTCAACGGCAAAACAGGCTTTTAAGGCAGTTGCCCAAGGTGTCCACACGCCACTCGTACTCGACAAAGCTCCCGATAACGTAGTCGCCGTTATCCACGCCGTTTAAGGCGGCTACGAAAACGCCCTTTTGGTCGGATTGATAGGCGTAGCCCTCGCCCGTTTTGTAAATCGGGTTGCAAACGTCGCCCTCTTCAACTCCGAAAAGCACCGCGTTTACGCGTGCGCGCGCACCCGTGATATATATATGGTTGCGGAAGCCGCCCCACCCCAGCGTCAGAGTCTTGGGGCTAACCGTCCAAGCAAAGTCGGTTTCGGACAAAACACAACAGCCGTCAGGTGCGGAAAGCTCTACGCCGTACGCGCCTGCGTGTATCACGGCGATATCGATATAGGGTGCGGCTCCGCTCACGGTTACGGAGTATCTGTCGTTCCCCTCCTCTCCGCTTAACAAGGTTCCGTTTAGGGGAATCGCGCCTCCTTCGGTTGTCAGCTGTAAAACAGCCGAGCCGTTAGCCGCCAAGCCCTCCGCGTTCAGCCGCAGAATTTGGGTTTTACCGTTATAGATAAGGTCGGTTTCCGTCAGCGAAAGCTCCAACCGCAGGGGCGTAATGCTCCACAGCGCATAATTTGCCGCTTCGTCGCCGTTTAAGGCGTAATTGCCGCCGCAGGAGTCCGTCAAGCCCTTAAGTCCTGCCGCATACTCGCCCTTTTCCGTCGCCCACCGCTTATAGGGGTAGCTCACGCCGTTTTGCGTGACGTTGCCCTCGTCCCTATACTCGAATTCCACGCTGTCCGCGCCAACGAGATTAGCCGCCCGTGCGGTTATTCCGTGGCTGTTGCCGTCGTAAACGAAGCTTTGACTTAGCCATTCCACCCGAACAATTCGGGGAGTAATGCTAAAGGTAAAGCATTGCGTTTCGGTAACGTAGTAGGGGTTCTCCCCCTCGGGTGTGGCAGTGACCGTATAAGTGCCTGCCGATACGGCGGTAAACTCGGCAGAGTTATCCGAGGTCAAGCCCAAGGAGCCTACCCCTGCCGCCCCCTCCGATATTGCAAAGGAATACACCGCAGGAATATCCGCCGCCGTTGCCTTAATTGTCACGCCCTGCGCCGCGCCGTTATATACAAAAGTCGAATCGCCCGACACAAACAATTGCACCTGCCGTTTGACGATTTTCCAAACCGCGGTTGCCCCTGCCGAAACGATATAATCGGGGTTAAGCGAGGTGCAAACCGCCGTCAGCTCCTCGCCCACGGTACCGTTTACTCCGTTATCCGCCGAGAATTCCACCCTGTCGTTTTCGATAATCCCGTCCGCCGCCGCTCCCTTCGGCAAGCCCACGGTCACAGCCGACGGTGCAACAGAGGTAGCCGCTCCCGAATAAGGCACGCAAAGCACGCCGTTTTCCGAATAGGAGTTTTCACCGCTCCACGCTACGCTTATCGCCCTGCGTTCCACCGTCCAGTCAACGCTCATTCCGCTGTCCTTGGAAAGATAATAGCAATCGCCCTCCGTTAAGGAGCTTAGCGAGGTAAGCTGTAACGAGTAGCCGCCTGCGTGAAGTCCCACCGCCTGCGCGTCCACCGAGCCTTGCTCCGCCTTGAAGTAAAACGCCTCGCCGTCATAAGCGATTAATGCGCCGTCGCAAAGGAATTTCACGTCTCCCGTAAAGGAGCAACGAAGGATAACGGCGTCGTTTTCCGCCAAACCGCCGACGTGCATTTTCACGCCCTGATAGGTGCCGTTATAGATAATGGTCTCGGACGACTCCCAGCTTATTGTCACCGCCGCGGTCACTATGCGCCAGCTCGTACTGCCGCCCACGGCGTTTTCCATAGTGTAATTAGGGCTGTCCGCACTTTCGACGATGCCGCCGACTATTGTATTGTACTCGCCCACCGCCGCCGCCGCGCTGACGTAGGTTACGCCCTCAAGCTCTCCGTCAAGGTACCAAAAATCCAGTTTGTCGCCCTTAACCAAGTTGGCGCATACCGCCGTCGGGGCTTGTTTCTCCCCGTTATATGCCAAATCCGTACCGCTGAACCGTAAGCTGACCGCGCGAGGTCTGACGGTTATTGCCGCGGTAATCGGCTCCGCTCTTAAAAGGGTAGCGTTGTCTGCACCGTACAAAACGTAATTATCCTTGCCCGACTTGTCCTTAACGCCGTAAACTCTCATAGAGTATTCGCCTGCTTTAACACCCGAAAACAAGGAAGTAAAGGGGTTATAAACGCCGCCCTCGTCCAGACTGTAACAGTTTTCGGGAAGCTCCACAGCCTCGCCGTCCAGTACTCCGTCAAAATACAGCTTAACTCCGTGAGCCGCGCCGTCATAGACGTAATAACCGCTTTTGCCGAAGACCGCGTACACCGCGCGTCTTTGAATCGTCAGCTTAATCTGCGGATTAGTCACGCAATAATTTTCGCTGTTCTCACAGTCGATTAGGTAGCTACCGTTGTCTAAGCCGCCGCCCTTGACCGCAAACAGCACACCCTCGTCCGCGGCGTAAACCTTGCCGTCACCGTCGTCCACCGTTTCCGAAACAACGTAGCCTGCGGCTAGGGTATGATAAAAGCCGTCGTAGGTGCAAAACGCCTCGCCGTTAAGCACGTCGATGTTATCGCCGCGCCATAGTACCGTTACGGGCTTTTGGGTAATCTCGAAGTCCACGGCTTGGGGCTTTTTAACCATAACGCCCCCCTCCTCCTCACCGCGGGAAAAGGTATAATCGCCGTTTTGACTGAACAGCTTGATATGGTAGCTGCCTGCGTTGACCGCAGTGACGTTAAAGGTGGGAGAGCTATGGGTTATTCTGCCCAGAACCGCGCCGTTTTCGTCCAGTACCGTTACGTCTTCTGCCGCGGACAATCCCTCCGCCGTTACCCTGACGCCCTTGGGCGTACCGCTGTAAACACTGCTCCCGTCAATACGCTCCGAGCTGACCTTCAAATAAATCGGAGAGATATACGCGGCGGATTGAGCCACAGCATTAGACGGCTCGGTTACGTAGTTCCAGCTTCCGTCATACCGCCAACGCCGCAGAGAATAATAGGGCTGATAATCGTTGTTAATCGTACTTAGCTCGCCAAGCCTGATTGTTACGCCGTAATAGCCAGCGTGCAACGGTTCCGCCGCCGCACCGTCTTTAGAGCATATCGTCAACGCCGCCGCGATAGCCGCTCTTGAATTTTCGTAATCGCCGCCGCATAAGCCCAACACGCTGAAATACCACCTTTCCTCGCCCTCGGTCAGCCCCGTTCCGTTAGTCACGTTGACGTCCGTTATCACCTTTTGGGGTGCGGAGCCGCCCAGCGTGTAGGTTACGTAGTAATAGACGAAATCCACTCGCTTTTTCTGTACCGAAAACTCAAAATAATCCTCGCAAACGGAGCTTTCGCTCCCTGCCCACAGATAATTGCCGTTTCTAAGCAAGCCGTCCTTGTTAAGCGCAAGCGCACCCAGACGGTAACTTCCCGCTCTTTTCACCGTACCGTCCCAAGCGGTACCCTCGGCAAAGGGGGTAAAGCTAAGACTTCCTGCCGCCACGCAAAGTCCCTCGCCCTGCTTGCCGTACCAGCTTTCCGCCGCGCCGTATTCCGCGCCGAACGCAGAGCCGACCGTAGCCGCGGTTTCATCGTCAAGTAGCTCCGTAGCCACCCGATATGTGATAGGCAGTGTCTGAATTGCGCCGTTATATACCAATTCCGAAGCCGTCAGCTCTGCCGCCAACGGTACGGGCTTAATATTGATTAAAAGATTGATTTTCGCTCTGGCGGTGGTGGTAAGCTCCACGCCGTTGATTACCGCCGACCACCGCACGTCGCAGTCGTAGCCGCTGACGGTTGCGGAATCAGCCACAGTGTAAAGCACGCCGAAATCGTGAAAAATTACCGTTTTATCCCCCTTGTACCAGCTTATCGCCCGAGCTGTAACGCCGTTTCGGGGGTGCTCGTTGATAAGTCGGTCGGATAAAACCACCCTTTGTCCGTAATAGACCGAATCGCCGTCCAACAGATTAGCCGCGGTGGTGATTCCCTCGTTAAGCGTCCAAACGGCATAAAGCCCCTCGCCGCCGTTCAAGGCAGGGATTTGCTGTGCCTCGTCACGGAACCAGCCGAAAAAGGAAAAGCCGTCGCGGTTCACCGCCGCCGCTTCACCGTAGGTGTTGGCGTCAAAGCCCGAATAATAACCCTTGGAGGCAAGCCCCCTCGCGGTGACGGTTTCGCCGTCCGTGCCGCCCTTGAATATATCGTAGTTCATCGCCGCAAGCCGTTTTTCCTGTAGCACGGCGTCGTAAATCAGATTATCGGAAGAAAAAGTCGGCACCGCCGCTGTTCCGTTAAGCGTCCAGCTCTCCGTAAAATAACCTACCGTTTCAAAGGGATTGCTTACGCTTGCCACGCCTGCCGCCGCCGAGTACAGCGTTATTTTTTCGTTGCCGCTCCTTAAGGTCAAAGCGTAAAATTGAGACGTTTCGGGAGAAATCGGCTCCGTATATGTTTCGTCTTCGTCTAATATGCGCCATTGGGGAGTTAAAACCATATCGCCGTGCGCCGCCGCGCTTATGCCGTCAATAGACACGCCGTTATGCAACCAACCCAAGAACTCACAGCCGCTCTTTACCGCTTGCGGCATCGCCGCCGAGGGTATGCCCACGCCGAAAACGTACCGCGAGGGAGCGTCCGAATCCACCTCGCAGTCACCGTAGCTTACGTTGTATATCAACGGAGTGCGCTCTATAGAAAGGGTGTATGGAAGATTAGAATACGCCACGCGGTAACGGTTGGCGTTGATTTTTTCCGCCCAGAGGGTGGTTTTTTCCTGCGTGTAGGTCACTTTCAAGCCGTCGATTAGGTAACCTGCTCTGTCGTAAAGCTCGTATTCGGTATAATAAACGCCCTTTTCCCGATAGGTTATAACCGCGTTGCCCTCGTCAGCCGAGGCGGTTAAAGCGTTGCCGCCGTCTATCATCAGCAGGGCGCAGAAAACGCCGCACAGCACAGCCGCGGTCAGCAATAGGGTGACAAACGTGCGTTTTATC
>CAYJBY010000022.1:32789-47604 GCA_964368645.1 uncultured Christensenellaceae bacterium | reverse complement strand
TTGGCGGAAGGTTTGGGGTTCGAACCCAAGATGGCTATTACACCATGCAGGTTTTCAAGACCTGTGCTATCAACCGCTCAGCCAACCTTCCAAAACATTATATGAACTAGCTAACCTCAAGGCAGGAGCAGGGCGTTAGACTCCGCTAAAAGCTTCAAGGCAACCATATACAAGAGTATAGCAGAATTGCATTTATCTGTCAAATATACTTTTACAAATGAATAAAAATCCTTTTCTGTATCTTAGAAACGAATATTGCGGAAGAACAAACCGATAAATGCCGAGTTGATACTCCGCCCCGATATAGCGAAAACAAAGCGTACAGTCAGAGATATTCGCCTTTACAAAGCTTGCTCTATCTGCTATAATATGGGTTGTTGAACAGCACAAGACTGACTGTGCGTATAGCTTAACGCGACAATAGGTATAACCGACTTTAACTTCAATTCGACATACTCACTGTGAGTTTAGCTTTGTTCCGTTACAAACGAACAACGGCGCGGTTGCATATCGGGAAAGCCGCAATCGCATGTTATGAACTCTTGTTAATGCCGCGAGCTTAACAGTTTGGACGGATTTTGGAGAGAAAGAAGACACACAGGCGTACTAATATTACAGTTCTGCGAACAAATTACCTAAACAAAAGGGGAGATATATGGAAACACGTTTTCAAAAATTCATAGCCAAAAGAAAGGTTGCTCTAATAGGTTCCGTTGACGATAACGGCTATCCTAACACCAAGGCGATGCTCGCACCTCGCAAAATTGACGGTAACGTCTATTATTTTTCCACCAACACGTCCTCAATGCGCGTGAGTCAGTTCCGCACTAATCCCAAGGCGTGTCTGTATTTTTTCCGCAAGGGGCTGTTCCGTTACGAGGGGATTATGCTTACGGGCGTAATGGAGGTGCTGACTGACGCCCCCACCAAGGAAATGATTTGGAAGACAGGAGATACGGTGTTTTATAAGGGCGGAGTAACCGATCCCGATTATTGCGTGTTGAAATTTACGGCGGAAAAAGCACGCCGTTATTGTGATTTGACAACCCAAAACTTGGAGCTTTAAGGCTTTCTGTTGCGGCGTAAGCTGTTCCGCAAAATAAAAAAAGGCGCGGTTTTTCATCGCACCTCAATCGAATTGATTGAATTTATGCTCTCTAAGCAACCGCGCAAGCGGTTGTTTTTTGCGTTGTTAATTGATTCCGAATCGGTAAGGACAGGAACCGACAACAATGCGGAGCCGTTTTATATAAACTGTTTTGTAGCTGACGAGCCGATAACGCTTAGTTGTAGAGCTTGTCCACGATTTCTCTAATGGCGCGTTCGGTTTTTGAGATGTCCTCCGCGCTTTTGACGATTTCCACTCGCTCAACGTCTTTCATAAGCTCAAAAGCTTCAAAGTATTTTTGACGGATAAGGGAAAGGCTTTCCAGCTTCTCATATCTTTCCAACGAATTGCGTTTTTTAAGTCTGTCGATGCTGGTTTCGGGATCGATATCGATAAAAATGTTAATATCCGGGCGCAATGCCTGTGCGCTTAAGCTGTTGGCGTTGATAACCCAGTCAATGGGCATATATGCGCCGTGGTAAGCGTAGGAGGAGAAGTAATAACGGTCGGAGATGACTGTAATCCCGTTGTTGATTTTGTCCAATAGCCCGTTAGTCTTGTTATAAAGGTGGTCGAGTCTGTCGGCAACAAAAAGTCCTGCGATAGTCTTGTCGTCAGTTTCGATTCTGCCTGTCATACACTGATGAATAAGCGAACCGAAAGGACTGTCGGTAGGTTCGTAAGTAGTATAGCACTTGATGCCCTTAGAGGTTAGGTATTTAGAAAGAGCCTTAATATGCGTGCTTTTGCCGCTGCCGTCGATGCCTTCAAAAACTATAAATTTGCCTTTTTCCATATAACTCCTTAATACCGCCGTCTTTAGTTATAAGCATACCGCAATCCCCCTTAAAGGTGAGCCGCAAACGCCTATAAAGATAATACCATATTCCGACCGAAAAGTAAACGCCAAAACCAAAATGATTAGAATTTTTCCCAAAAAATGACGATGGCGCAGAATACCCGATGTAAGCGTCTGCCGAGCTTATTCTACATCGGTCACAATGCTACGGCGAAAGAGCATATCCGCAAGTGCGTACCAAACACAGTTTTACGACAAAACGAAAATCTGACAGTTTTAACGGTCAAGCCGAGGACAGGTAAGTGTAATAGATAAATATTAAATATGTAACAAAAAACAAATATGCGATAAAAACTAAGCGACTCGCAATCGGTTAATACCGAAAACGTAACCTAAGCAGAGTACCGAAAAATCGGATACCTTTCTATTTTATGGTGTACTTAAAAAAAGCAGTTATTGCGAATATCGGAGCAATGTAGCTCGCAGTCAGTTGATAGAATGTAACTTTGGCAGAGTGGCGACAAACTTGGACACTTTATCCTACGTATAGCATTTATAAGAAGTTATTGGGAATATCGGAATAAGGTAGCTTGCAGTCGGTTGATACCGGAAAACGTAACTTAAGCAGAATACAGACAAGCTCGGAAACACCTATCCTACGTGTAGTGCTGATAAGCGGTCGTTGATTAGGAGTAATCAGTGCTTGGAGCCGTCCTTTGTCGCGGAGCCGCCGTCCGTATTCTCGTCAGTATCGGTTTGCTCGTCGTCTTCCTCTGTGAAGTTACCCTCCAAGTCCTCGTCTGTTCTAAGAGCTTTATTGCGGATATGGTAGGGCATCGAGCCGTGAATATGCATTACACCCACACGGGATATAACGGTGACGAAAGCGGTGACGTACAAGGCAATCATTTCCGAGGTGTACTTAAAGAGCAGAAAATAAACCACAGAGCCGAAAATGGAAATTGTCGCATAAATATCCTTACGCATAACCACGGGCTTACGACCTGCCAGCAAATCACGCATAAGACCGCCGCCGATAGCCGTTGACATACCGACGAAAATAATGATAAAGATATTGTTGGCGTAGCCGGCTTTGCAGGCTATTGAACAGCCAACCGCAGTGAACACGCCCAAGCCGATAGCGTCGAAGTACATTATGAATTTTTTTACCAAGTGGATTTCCTTACGTTTAATCTTGGTGTCGAAAATCTTGAAAATGATAATCGCCGCGGTAATGGTAATCATTGATGCAACGATATACACGGGGTAAACGAAAGAAGTAGGGGGAGTGATACCCAGTACCAGATCGCGGATAACGCCGCCGCCGATACAGCTGATAACGCCCTCGACATAAATGCCGAAAATATCCAGTTCGTAATAAATTCCCACCAAAACACCGACTACTGCGAAAGCGATAATCCCTATCATTTCCATATAGAAGGATATGTCGGCTACGTTAATGAACCAATTCATACTTAAAACCAGTTGACCTCCGGACAGCAGTGAACGTGGATTGCGGCAAGTACGCGGAACCCCTCGGCGGCTGTCGAAAAGCGTCTAAACCCCAATCTAAACGCGCGGAATTTGAGGTACAGTCCAAAAGCCTTGAGGGTGTTAATCTCCTCCTGGCTTTGTGTGGGGAACTGACTTTCGTGCTTTTTAACCGCGTCGAAAAGGATATTTTTGTATTTAGCCATTTTGACGTAGCGGTTAGGCTTGTCGGTGTAGTAAAGTGCGATGGCGGCGGGAACGGTCTTAGTCAAGCCGAAGCCCTCTGCGATATACTTTGCGCCTGCCATAACGAAAGCGTTAGCGCAAGCCTTACCCACGTTGGTGTGGTCAATATGAAACTCGCTGATAACCGCAAAATCGGGTGCGAACACCACGTCGGGTTTCACCTGACAGATGACCTTGCAAATATCCTGCGTAAGTGCGAAAACGTCGTAATTTCCGCCGTCGGGGTAGTCTAGGAATCTTACGTCCGTAACGCCTAACAGCTCTGCCGCGGAGATAGCCTCTTTTTTACGCATAACAGCCAAATCCTCGCAGGTGATTGAGGGATTATCCGTGCCGTAACGACCGTCCGTGGCGATTAAAAAGGTGATTTTTTTGCCGTCTGCGGCGAGTTTTGCCACAGTTCCGCCTGCACCGATTTCAATATCGTCGGGGTGCGGACCGACAAAAAGGAAGCTGTCAAACTTCTCAACGTCGGGTATCGGAGCTATTAATTTCGTAATAGAATTAAAGACGCACATAATCGACCTCCGTGCGTGCTCATTATAACAAAGAGAAAGGTTTTTGTAAAGAGTAAGTTATCAACTTATTGTATTGACTTTTTAAGGGCGTGGATTTTATAATATACATTATGGATAATTATCTTTATTCGAGGGAGTACAAGGCGGAGGACACCGTTATCAAGCTGGGCAGTCACCTATTAGGCGGCGGCCATTTTGCGCATATAGCAGGTCCCTGCGCTGTGGAAAGCCTTGAACAGATTATCACCACCGCCGAAGCGGTCAAGGCGGCAGGAGCCGTTGCTCTTCGTGGCGGCGCGTTCAAGCCGCGCACCTCTCCCTATACCTTCAGGGGCTTAGGCAAGGAGGGCATAGACCTTTTGCTACAGGCAAAGAAGGCGGTAGGACTGCCGATAGTATCCGAGATAACCTCTGTTTCTCAACTGGCGCTGTTCCGCGACGTGGACGTTTTGCAGATAGGCGCACGCAATATGCAGAATTTCGAGCTGTTGCAGGAGGTCGGCAAGGTCGGCAAGCCCGTTTTGCTGAAAAGAGGAGTGGGTTCCACCGTTGAAGAATGGCTTTTCAGCGCGGAGTACGTCCTACTGGGCGGCACGAAAGAGGTGATACTGTGCGAAAGAGGTGTTCGCAGTTTTTCCGGCGGCGAAAGGCTTACGTTGGATTTATCCTCAATTAAAAAGGTGAAACAGCTTACGCATCTGCCTGTAATCGTTGATCCGAGTCACGTTTCCTCTAATTCCAAGGAGGTTATGGCAAACGCTTTAGCGGCGGTAGGAGCAGGGTGCGACGGTTTGATAACCGAGGTGCATTGCTCTCCGAATGACGCTCTTTGCGACGGACGGCACGCTCTTAATACCGAGGAGTTTTTGACCTTAACCGATAAGGTTCGCGGACTTTTGGACGTAATCGGCAGGACGGATTTATGAGTACGGTGACTGTCGGTACTTACCGCCCCTATCAGGTTGTGATAGAAAGAGGGCTTTTGCGGCGAATCGGCGAGTTTTTGCCTGCCGATATAACCTCTGTTTTAATATTGACCGACGACAATTTAGAAAACCTTGTTCCGCGTTTGGCGCAGGCTTTACCGATTCCTACGGAAAAATTTGTTATTCCCCACGGCGAGCAAAGCAAAAATTACGCTACCGTGCTGAAACTTTGCTCATATCTTATGAGCAAGGGCTTTGACCGCAAAAGCGCGATTCTCAATCTGGGCGGCGGCGTAGTGGAGGATATAGGCGGTTTCACCGCGTCAATATTCAAAAGGGGAATCAGGTACTACAATATTCCCACCACGCTATTGGCGGCGATTGACAGCTCCTTAGGCGGCAAAACAGGCGTAGATTTTGACGGAGTTAAGAACGTAATCGGCAGTTTCTATCAGCCCTACGGCGTTTTTACGGATTTGGATTTGATACCTGACAATGGCAAGGCTTTTACGGACGGTATCGGCGAAGCGATAAAATACGGCGTACTGATTGGCGAAAGTCTGCTTTGCCTACTGGAGAACGGAACGACCGAAAAGGGTGCTTTGATAACCGAATGTGTTAGATACAAGGCGGCTTTGACGGCAGAGGACGAGAAGGACGAGGGCAAGCGCAAGCTGTTGAACCTCGGACATACCATAGGGCACGCGATAGAAACCCTTTCCGATTTTTCGGTTTCTCACGGCGAGGCGGTGGTTAAGGGAATTTACGCAATGGCGAGGGCAGAGGAGAAGGCAAGCGGCAGTAATAACGGGCTTTCCCTCAGAATAGCCAAACTGGCGCAACGCTACGATATGGACGTAACTCTGGGCTATAGTGTAAATGAACTGCTTAATGCGATAGCCTTTGACAAAAAGGTTTCGGGAGAGTGTATCGACCTAGTCGTTCCCCGTAACGTGGGCGATTGCGTGATACTGCGCAAGCCCCTTGCTTGTCTTGAGGAGTATTTTTCGTGATAGCGGTCATAAAGAAAAGCGAGATTAAGGGCGTAATTTCCGCGCCGCCCTCAAAATCGGCATTGATTCGCAGAGCTTTGGCGGCGGCGTTAAGCGGCGAGCCTATAACGGCTAACGGCGGCTCCTTTGACGCTAGGGCGGCTATTGATTGCGCATACGCTCTGCATCAAGACCTTAACGCTTGTTTCGACGTGGGCGGTTCGGCAACTCTTTTGAGATTACTGCTGCCGATATTGGGAGCGTTGGGAAGAAGTGCCGTTATCACCTACAACTCGCAATTAGCGTTACGGAACAATACGGAACTGTTTGCCTGTTTATCGACGCACGGACAGAACTTAACCGTTGACGACGGCGGCGTTACGACACAGGGCAGACTGAAAAGCGGAGAGTACAGCCTTAGCTGTCAGGATACCTCGGGAGTATTATCGGGACTTTTGATGGCTTTACCATTGCTTGACGGCGATAGCGGTATCAAGGTGGCGGAGAAGGGCGTTTCGCAGGGCTATGCGGATATGACCTTAAGGGTTCTTGCCGATTACGGCATAAGAATAACCGCGCAAAAAAGCGGTTACCTCATAGAGGGCGGACAAGTCTATCAGCCCACCCGATTAAGGAACGAGGGCGACTGGAGCAGTGGGGCGGTTATGCTGACGTTGGGCGCACTATGCGGCAAAATCAGCGTTAATGGTCTGACTGACAGTCAGCCTGACGATTACGTTATCAAGCTGATTCCCGTGCAAAAAGAGGGCGAGGGCGTTTGGTGCGCTCAAAAAACAGAGCTTGCACCCATACGGCTGGATTGCGCACAAACTCCCGATTTGGTGTTTGCGGCTACGGTTATAGCTTGCTTTGTCAAGGGCGAAAGCGTTTTTTATAACACGGAAAGACTGTGCAACAAGGAAACAGACCGCAGGGAAAGCGCGATGCGTTTAGCGTATGCATTAGGCGCAAAGGTGGTTATGGAACGAGGCAGTCTGCATATAATCGGCGGCGATCCTCAATGCTTTACCTTCGATTGCGAGGGCGATCACCGAGCCGTAACGGCGGCGGCTGTTGCGGCGGCGGCTGTAGGCGGCAAGCTGTTGAACGCAGAGGGTACTGAAAAGTCTTGGAGCGGCTTTTGGCAGGATTTTGCCGAGGTTGGAGGTGACTATGCTATTCTTAAATGACGCGTTGACTGTAACCGTTGACGGAGCATCACATTCGCCCACAATAGGCGTCACCGTATCGGGATTGCCGGATTTTACCATAGACACGGCGGCGGTGCAGGCTTTTTTAGACACTCGGAAGCCTAATTCCTTTTTTGGAACGCCGCGTAAGGAAAAGGACGTTATCCGTTGGGTAAGCGGCATTGAGAACGGCTTACTTTCAGGCGAGGTGAAAGCGGAACTGGACAACGGCGACGTTGACAAAACCGCATATTCTCAGTTTAAGGCAACCCCAAGACCTTCTCACGCAGATTATGCCGCGGCGGTGAAGTACAAGGAAGCCTACGACGGTGTAGGCGGAAGTGTTTTTTCGGGAAGAATGACCGCCCCCTTGTGTATTGCAGGCGGTATCTGCAAGCAACTTTTGGAGCAAAAGGGTATTATCGTAAAGGCATACGTCTCCGCTATTGGAGAGGTTAAAGGCATTAGCTACAAATCCACCGACATATCCGATATAATTAACGCTCAACCCCTACCGTTTACTCGTATGCTTGACGAGAAAAGCGACAGACTTGCGCTAACCTTGCTTAAAAGGACGGCAGAGGAACGGGATAGCTTAGGCGGTGTGGCGGAATGTGTGATTAGCGGAGTACCTACCGGTTTGGGCGGCTTACTGACAGGCGGCTTGGAAAGCGTGATTTCCTCTGCTTTATTTGCGATACCGGGAGTTAAAGGTGTGGAATTCGGCGAAGGCTTCGGCATTTCCGCATTAAAGGGAAGTCAATCCAACGATGCGTTTGCATACGAAAAGGGCAGTGTTATTACCGCAACTAACAAGAGCGGCGGCATTAACGGCGGCTTGGCTAACGGTATGCCGATTACGTTTTCGGCGGCGTTCCGTCCTACACCCTCTATCGGTCAGCCGCAAAAAACCGTGGATTATGCGACACAATCCGAAACAACGCTAACTATCAAGGGACGTCACGACGTATGCTACGTGCCTAGGGCAGTGCCGGCGGTGGAGTCTGTTGCCGCAATAGTGATTCTTAATCAAATGCTTAAGGAGAACAGAATATGAATATATTGGATATGCGTGAAGAAATCGATATTATCGACGGCAAAATAGCCGCCTTGTTGGACAGAAGACTGGATATATGCAGTCGAATCGGCGCGGCAAAAAAGAGCGAAAATGCGCCTGTTATGGATATTAAGCGCGAGGAAGAGGTGAAAAATAGACTTCACGCTTTCTGCTCTGATACAAATTATCCCTATATATCCGATATTTATTCCGCTATTATCGTTGCGGGGCGCAACGTGCAGAAATAATGAAATACGGCTTGCTGGGAGCAAAACTTCCCTATTCCTATTCCCCCGAGTTGCACAGCCTGTTGGGTAACTACGATTACAGCTTAATCGAGACGGTTTTTGACGGATTGAAAGGCTACCTTCGTTCGGAGGAATACGGCGGTTTTAACGTGACTATGCCGTATAAGCGGTCGATAATAGAGCTACTGGATTCCGTATCCCCCTTAGCAGAGCGTATCGGAGTAGTCAATACCGTAGTAAGACAGGACGGCAAGCTAATAGGATATAACACGGATTATTACGGATTATCCGAGCTAATTGATTTTAGCGGTATAACTGTTGCCGACAAAAAGATTGTTATTTTCGGTAGCGGAGCAACTGCGAAAACCGCTGTCGCCGTTATGACTGATAAGGGTGCACGCGAGGTGACAATCGTATCCCGAAGCGGTAACGTCAATTACGGTAGCGACTCTATAAAAGACGGCGAGGTGCTTATTAACACAACTCCTGTCGGAACCTTTCCCGACGTGCTTTCTTCCCCGGTCAAGCTACGGGATTATCTCAAGGCGGAAGCGGTTGCGGACGTGACCTATAATCCTTTTCGTACTGCTCTTTTAGCGGAAGCCGCCAATTGCGGTTTGAAGACGGCAGGGGGCTTGTATATGCTATGCGCTCAGGCGGTAAAGACCTGCACCTTATTCGGCTTTTCGCCTAATATAACTGCCGCCGAAGCCTACGAAAAGCTTTTGCATTCCAAGCGCAATATCGTACTTTGCGGAATGTCGGGAACGGGCAAAACGGCAGTTGGCAAGGCGGTTGCCGCCTTACTTAACCGTCCTTTCTTCGATATGGACGAGGCTATCCAAAAGGCAGAAGGCAAACCCATAAGCGAGCTTTTCAGTCTTTACGGCGAGGGATACTTCCGTCAATCGGAGTGTGCCGTTGCCGCAGAATTGGCGGCGCAGAGGGGTATTGTAATCGCAACGGGAGGCGGCGCAGTGCTTAACGGAGTCAGTACGGCGTTGCTAAAAAGCTGTGGATTTATGGTACTGTTGGACAACGGCGTTAAGGACGGCGGCTTAGACGGACGGCCATTAACCCCCTGTGAAGAGGCGTGGCATAATCTTAAGGAACAGCGTGACGTGACCTACAACAAGGTTTGCGATTGCGTGATACATAACGTGGGAACGGTTGAGGAAGCGGCGGCGCAAATCGTTTCGGCATTCGGTAAGGCAAAGGACAGCTTATGAAAATATTGGTGATTAACGGAGTCAATCTTAATATGTTGGGCATAAGAGAGCCGCAGTTATACGGGGCTCGCTCTTACCGTGAATTGTCGGATTACATTAAGGCGCAGGCTAAGCAGATGAAGCTCAAGGTTAAAGTCGTTCAAAGCAACTACGAGGGTAAAATCGTGGATTATATCCAAAAAGCATACCGCCGTTATGACGGTATAGTGATTAACGCAGGCGCGTACACGCACACGAGCATAGCCATTTTGGACGCGCTGAAAGCGATCGGGCTACCCACTGCCGAGGTGCATTTAACCGACGTCGGAGCAAGAGAGGATTACAGAAAAATCAGCTTTATCTCCGAATACGCGGCTGTAAAAGTTATAGGGAAAGGTTTTGAGGGCTATAAGGAAGCGTTAAAGCTTCTGACGGAGGTAATTGCCGATGCGTAGTTACAAGCTCCGTTGGCTGGTGATAACGGCGGTATTTACCGCCTTATGCGCGGTAACGACGATAATAATCGCAATTCCGTTGCCTGAATCCAAGGGCTTCGTCAATTTCGGAGATATTTTCGTATTGTTGGCAGGGCTACTTTTCGGACCTGTGTCAGGTATGACGGTGGGTGCGTTGGGCGGCATTATAGCCGACCTGATATACGCTCCTTACTGGGCGCCTGTGACGCTGATAGTTAAAGGACTGGAAGGATTAACGGCAGGCTTGCTGTTCAGACTTTTAAGCCGCAAAAAGTGCCGAATCGAAATCGGTGCCGTAATCTCCCTTATAAGCGGCGCGGCGGTTATGTTGTGCGGATACTTTTTCGGCGGTTGGCTTTTGGTCGCCTTAGTCAACGAGAGCAACTACGGCGTAGGCTTAACGGTGGCGATTGCCGACTTAATCGGCAACGGCGTACAGGCGGCAGTATCGGCGGTAACAGCCTATGCCATATACCTAGCCTCGGCGAAAATCAAGCCCGTCAACGATTATCTGGAAAAATTGAAGAGAAAGGAATAGCGGTTTGCCGCAAAATCGACCTTGGGAGTATTTTTGATGAAAGAAGAATTTTCAAGACTTGCGTTATTAATAGGAGAAAACGCGCTCAATCTGCTCGCGACTAAAAAAGTTGCGATTTTCGGGCTGGGCGGCGTAGGCTCTTATGTAGCGGAAGCCCTTGCGCGAAGCGGAATCGGTAGCTTTGAGCTGATAGACAAGGACGTTGTGGACGTGAGCAACCGCAACCGTCAGCTTTGCGCCCTTAACAGCACTGTGGGCGAGAGCAAAACCGAGGTCGTCAAGGCGAGGATTCTGGACATTAACCCCACAGCCGAGGTCGTAACTCGCAAAATATTCTTTTTACCCGACACAGCGGCGGAATTTGATTTCGGACAGTACGATTACGTGGTGGACGCGATAGACACCGTTACCGCAAAATGCGAGCTGATAAAGGCGACAAAAAAGGCAGGAACGCCGATTATATCCGCGATGAGCGCAGGCAATCGTTTCGATGCAACGGCATTAAGGGTTGCGGACATCTACGACACGGACGTTTGTCCTTTGTGCAGAATAATGCGTAAGGAGCTGAAAGCGTTGGGGATACCCTCTCTTAAGGTCGTTTATTCCACCGAAAAAGGCGCGGTGCCGTTAATCCCCTCACGGGAAAACGGCAAGCAAATTATAGGAAGCACGGCGTGGGTTCCCTCGGTTATGGGACTGATAATGGCAGGAGAGGTCGTAAAGGAGCTGATAAATGGCTAAAACACAGGGCAAAGGACGTAAGATACTGGATATGATGGCGTACAGCTGTGCGGATACCTACGGCGGCGGAGTGGGGCAGGTTATCAGCCTTTATTATCTCAGCTTCCTGATGACCGTCGGCGGTATGGGCCCGATAATGGCAGGCTTAATCACAGGTATCGGCAAGATTTGGGACGGTATAACCGATCCCGTAATGGGGGTACTGGTTGACAGAACCAAAACCCGATTCGGCTCTTCCCGTCCGTGGATGCTTATATCTTTGCCTTTCGTTTTGGTCAGCTATTTTATGCTGTGGTACTGCTTCGGCATTACCTCGCTTTGGGGTAAATTCTTTTATTTTACCTTTGCGTATATGTTCTATTCCACCGCTTACACAATCGCCGTAGTTCCCTACGAATCCCTGCTGCCGAAAATGGTTGACGGCTATCAGGAACGCACCAATTACACGTCAATGCGAATGATTTTTTCGGGAGTGGGCTGTGTGGCGTCCACCTACATTTACGAATGGCTGGTGCCCGTGTCGCAGTCTAACCCCTTATCTCCTGCGTTTACCAATAACTTTATCTGGTTGGGCTTGGCGTTGGGCATAATGTTCACCATACCCATATTGATTACGGCATTATTCACCAAGGAAAAGTTTGCACCGCGCAAAAACGATAACGCCCTGACGGTTAAGGGTGTATTCAAGACCTACGGCGAGGTGCTGAAAAGCAAGCTCTACCGCAAGTATTATGCGTTGGTACTTTTAGGAACCTTTTGCAGCAGTGCCATAAGCAGTGCCTTTTTGATATTCTTCTACCTTACGTATTACAATATTCAGAACTTTGTGCTGACCTTTACGCTTTCCTTTATCCTCATCAACCTTAAGGGCGCGATAGAGATAGCCTTCTTCGTTCCCAACGTGGTGTTTATGAAGAAAATCAGCAAGCATTTCCCGTACCTTGTGGATATACCGCTATTGGTAATAGGTTGCGGAATGTGCTGTTTTATCACCTCCGCGACGCCCGTGTGGGTGTTCTTGGTGGCGTCCTGCTTTATCGGCGCAGGCGTTTCCTGCTTGGGCTTTGTGCCTAACACGCTTTTGCCCGACCTATCCGACGTGGACGAGCTGATATACGGCAAGCGGCGAGAGGGAACCAACGCAGGGCTTGTGACCTTAGGCAAAAAAATCGTCAGCGGCTTAACCATAACCCTATTCGGAATAATATTGGGGCTTTTCGGCTTCGATACGGGTGCCAGCAGTAGCTTGACTCCGGAGCAGTCCACAAGCGGCGCGATGATAGCGGTTAAGCTGATGCTTTGCGCGATACCTGTGATTGCGGGAGTCGTAATGATTATCGTATCGCGCACCTACGGACTTAACGGCAAAAGCCACGGTATGATTAAGGCGGCAATCGCGGACAAACGTGCGACGGGCAAGACGGAGCTTAGCGAGGAAGACAGAAAGACCTGCGAGAAATTAACAGGACTGCCGTATCAGAGCTTATGGATATCCGAAGCGGACGCGTCGGAGGACGCCTGTGCGTAAAAAAATGTAAAAAGTTGTTGACAACGGGCTTTTTGCGGTGCTAATATGATAGCAACTTAATCAAACCGCTGAGATAGAGTAGTAATTCGTGTTTCGGTATTCAGAGAGCTTCGGGTTGGTGTGACGGAGTTAGCGGCACGGACGAATGGACTATTGAGGGCAGGGGGGAAGTTAGTATCCCCTGACGTGAATCTGCGTTAAGGATACGAATAGCGATATTCGTACAAGGTCGATGCGGCAACGCATTGGCGAAATCGGGTGGTACCGCGATAATGACAATCGTCCCGAACAGAGCAATCTGTTCGGGATTTATTTTATATCAAAAAAAGGAGGTAATGACCATGAAGACTATCCCAACCAAGATTTATTTGTCAGAGCAGGAGATGCCTAAGTATTGGCATAACTACAAGGTGTTGATGAAGGAACCTCACGATCCTATACTCAACCCTGCAACCTTAGCTCCTGTGACGGCTGCCGAATTGGAGCCGATCCTCTGCAAAGAGTTGGTCAAGCAAGAGCTTAACACCACTGACGAATTTATAGAAATACCCAAGGGCATTATGGACTTCTACACAATGTTCCGTCCGTCACCGCTGGTGAGAGCCTATTGGCTGGAGAAGTTATTGGACACTCCTGCCGAGATATATTACAAATTCGAGGGCAACAACACCTCGGGTTCTCATAAGCTCAACAGCGCGGTAGCTCAAGCCTACTACGCAAAGCAGGAGGGCTTGACCTCACTAACCACCGAAACGGGTGCAGGACAGTGGGGCACCGCCTTATCAATGGCGTGTGCGTTCTATGGTATCGATCTAGACGTGTTTATGGTTAAGGTAAGCTCGGAGCAAAAGCCTCACAGACGCGAGGTGATGCGCACTTACGGCGCAAGAGTAACCCCTTCTCCTTCCGAAACCACCGCTGTCGGCCGCAAAATTTTGGCGGAACACCCCGGCACTGGCGGCTCCCTCGGCTGTGCAGTCAGCGAGGCAGTGGAAGTAGCGATGAACAAGCCCGGTTGCAAATACGTTCTGGGCAGTGTTTTGGACTACGTGCTATTGCATCAGACCGTAATTGGAGAGGAATGCAAAATCGCTATGGACAAGTACGACAAGTACCCTGACATAGTAATCGGTTGCGCAGGCGGCGGTTCCAACTTAGGCGGCTTAATCTCTCCCTTTATTGCGGACAAGCTTAAGGGCATAGCTAATCCTCGCATCATAGCGGTAGAGCCTGCTTCCTGTCCTTCCATAACTCGCGGACGTTACGCTTACGACTTCGGCGACACAGGCAAAATGATACCTCTGATGAAGATGTACACTCTAGGCTGTGATTATATACCTGCTCCCAACCACGCAGGCGGCTTACGTTATCACGGTATGAACCCTATTCTTTCCAAGCTGTATCACGACGGTTACATCGAGGCAACGTCTGTAACGCAGACCAAGGTTTTCGAGGCGGCTGAAAAGTTTGCAAGAGTAGAGGGTATTCTCCCTGCTCCCGAGTCCTCTCACGCTATTAAGGTCGCAATCGACGAGGCGTTGAAGTGCAAGGAAACCGGCGAGAAAAAGACTATTTTGTTCGGACTTACGGGCACAGGTTACTTCGATATGTCTGCGTACAAGCAGTTCAACGACGGCACCTTAACCGACTTTATACCTACTGACGCAGATCTTGAAATCGGCTTCAGCAAACTGCCCAAGGTGGACAAATAATAATCCTTAACTCAAAAAAGATTTGAAATGTTAAAAA
>CAYJBY010000022.1:15529-32689 GCA_964368645.1 uncultured Christensenellaceae bacterium | reverse complement strand
CCCAAGGTGGACAAATAATAATCCTTAACTCAAAAAAGATTTGAAATGTTAAAAAATAACCGCTCTTG
The DNA here is from genome assembly GCA_964368645.1 of uncultured Christensenellaceae bacterium. Taxonomy (GTDB): domain Bacteria; phylum Bacillota; class Clostridia; order Christensenellales; family CAG-1252; genus JAEDHM01. Next base: position 32,621 of record CAYJBY010000022.1, on the reverse strand, counting down.
CAGGATAGACCAGTCTATCGGCAGGAGCGGTTTTTCTGTTGGTTAAATCGAACTGTGGTTAAATCGAACTGTGGTTAAATCGAACTGTGGTTAAATCGAACTGTGGTTAAATCGTACTGTGGTTAAATCGTACTATGGTTAAATCGTACTATGGTTGGTTCGTACTATAGATTGGTTTGTACTATGGTTAAATCGCACTATAAATTGAATCGTACTGTTGGTTGAATCGTTCTATAAAAACTGATTAGTTATCTATAAAAACTGATTCGTACAATAGATTAATTCGTACTATAAATTGATTCGTACAATATAATAGGCTAGTGCAATATAATTGATGCGGTCTATGGATTGATTATGTACGTTCGTTGATGTTAGTTCGGTATAGAAGATACTTTTACAAGCTCAATTACTCGCTTTAATCCGCTGTTGCCACCCACGGGCGATAATAGACCGTTGCGCTGACTTTTTGATTAGGAGTTTTTTAGCTTAGTTATCAGTCCTCAAGCTTTTTCGCAAAAAGCCGTTTCAGCGATATATCTTCAAAAACAAAGCCGAAATTGAACCAATCGTTAGTGCCCAGTTCTCCTCTGGATTTGTTTTGCAGTACTTCGATTATGTACTTAAAAGTTTCAACCTGTTCGGCAAAAAGCTGATAATTAATTTTGTCAATATAGCCGTTCGGAGCGATATTGCAAAGATAGTCGGGGCCGGGGCAGAGGGAAATCGAAGGTATATGCCTTTTGTAAATAGGCTGTCCTTCACCGAAATGCACGAGATTTTTCGGAGAGAGCAGAAGCGTGCGCGTCATCTGTCTTTTTTTGATAATATCGTAATACAACCGAGCGGTAATGTCGTTGGAAGTATATACAAGCTCGGGAGCAACGTCGTTTACTTTTCTGAATTCCGAGTGGTCTTCGTTATCCGCCCAATCGGTACAGCCAAGGTGTTCTAAGGTCAAGCCTGCGACAGCTCTAAGGTTGTCGCCTTTTCCGTCCCAATACTCTTTGTGGTCGTCTAAAAAGGCGGAAGACGCTTGATTAAGCGCGTCGCCGAACTGGTTAAGCTGAAAATGTCCTGTTACAAAACTGAAAACAATGGTCTTTTTCCGCTCCTCGGCAGGCTTTTCGGCAAAGTATTTGGCTAGACTCAACAGGGCAATGCCTGCATTCTCCTCAAAGGCGTTAGTGCCGTCTGTATGGGTGTTGACTAATATGCTTTCCTTTTCGTCGCTACCCTTAAGCACGGCGTGAATTGTACGCGTAGGGGTGTTTTTGATTACCTCTGCGTCTAACGTAAGGGTGGCTTTTTCGCCGCGTTTGGCGGCTTCCATAATCTGTTCGCCCTGAGATTTTGTTATCCAAAGGGCTGGAACGCCTGCGTAGGTTTTGATAAAAGGCAGGTACTGATACTTGCCGTTGTCGTCACTGCAATCGTCCATTATGCAGATAACGCCCTTTGTTCCTGCGGCTTTAGCCAGCGGCAGTATGGGAGCCATAACGAAACTCGCCACTACAGGATTACTCTGCACTGTCGGCGGAACGAAGTCGTGGGGATAGGTGTAGCGTTTTTTGAAAACCAAGCCGCAGGGAGCCTCGATTACAGGCATACTGATAACGGCGATTTTGTCCCGTGAGCCGATAAAGGAAGAAAAAACGCCTTTACCGCACCACTTCATAGGGGCGGTAACGCCCTTTGCCGAGGTACAACCGCTGTAAGGGTAGTACGAGGTGGGCATTTCAACGGTTACGCCCTTATCCTGATAGGTTAAACTCCAGTTTTTGGGTTTCCAACGGTTAAGAGTATAATAATCCTCTTTAACCTCATAGCCGAAAGACCTAAGCTTGTCCTCTAAGAAGTCAATATAAAGGTTATGCGCCTCCGACCCCGTCAATCGGGGACCGAAAGCGCACATTGTTTCTACGTATTCCTTAATTGTTGCAATGTCAAAAAGACCTTTTTCCATTTTAATAGCCTCTTTTAGTTTAGTGGAGTAGGCTTTCGCCTGCGTTTACTGCTTTAGTGTTTATTGTTTTAATTAAGGTTGTTATTATATCAAGTATTATAAGGGAGTTATTAGGCTAGCTCGCTTACAGTGTACTCGGCACTTTTTGTTTTGTTCATCTTGCGCTCAATCAGTTTCTGCAATTCCACCATAGGTATTACAGCAAGAGAGAGAGCAACGGCTATAACGTATTCCACGGGCTGAATATAAACCACGTTGAACCAAGTATTGAGTCCGGGCACTAATGTGACGAGAACCATCAAGGCAACGCCGATACCAAAGCTCAAATTCATAAAGCCGTTGTCTATTATGCTCTTGTGGAATATTGTTCCCGTGCGGCTCTTAAGGTTGTAGCAGTGGAAGAGCTGAATCAAGCAAAGGGTGATGAACGCCATTGTCATACCGATTTCGTGATGTGCGCCGAAGCAGTAATTGCCGATACAGAAGGAAGCCATAACCAATCCTGTCTGCATAAGTCCTTGGATAACAATATCGATACCCATTTTCCCTGCGAAAAGACTGCCGTGATTTTGTCTTGGCGGATAGTTCATAACGTCCTTTTCGGCTTTTTCCATACCGAGAGCCAAAGCAGGCAGGGAGTCGGTTACGAGGTTAACCCACAAAATCATAACGGGGGTTAAGAAGCTTTGACCGCTGGGCAGTATCAATGTGGCGATGAAGAGGCAAAGCACCTCCGCGATATTAGCGGACAGCAGATACTGAATAGCTTTTGTAATGTTGCTGTAAATCTTACGTCCTTCCTCAACCGCACCGATAATGGTGGCGAAGTTGTCGTCTGCCAAGACCATATCCGCCGCGCCCTTGCTGACGTCGGTACCCGTAATACCCATACCGATACCGATATCCGCTTCCTTAATACTGGGAGCGTCGTTTACGCCGTCGCCCGTCATCGCAACGACCTTATCAAGCGACTTGTAAGCTTTGACGATACGCACCTTGTTTTCGGGGCTGACTCTGGCGAAAACCGCATAATCCCTAATGATTTTCGCAAACTCGTCGTCGGGAATCTCGTCGATTTCCGCACCTGTGATAACCTTTTTGCCCTCTGTTAAAATGCCTATTTCTCTTGCGATTGCGGCGGCAGTATCCTTGTGGTCGCCTGTAATCATAAGCGGAGTCATACCTGCCTTACGGCAAACCTTAACCGCGTCCTTAACTTCCTTACGGGGAGGATCTATCATACCCACAAGCCCTACGAAAATCAGGTTGTGCTCCATATTCTCGCCTTCCAACTCGTCAAACTTCACGGCGATACCGAGAACGCGCAGAGCCTTGTCTGCCATAGCCTTGTTAGCGGCTCTTATAGCCTCTTCGTCCTCGTCGGTCAACGCTCTTACTTCTCCGTTCACCATTATAGAGGAACAGCGGTTAAGCAAAAGCTCGGGAGCGCCCTTAGCGTGTGCTACGGTCACGTCGCCGTTGCGGTTGACTGTGGTCATCAGCTTACGAACGCTGTCGAAGGGCATTTCGTCAACTCTGGTCCATTCGGCGCAAAGTGCGGAATAATCAATATCCTTGTTACGAGCATACGCCACCAACGCCGTTTCGGTAGGATCGCCTAAAAGCTTGTCTTCCTTGCCGATTCGGGTGTCGTTGCACAATGCCATAGCGCGTATGAGCAGGGAAGTATCTCCCTCGTTACTTGCGTCCTCCGCCGTATTGCTGCCGCCGCTTAGGGTAAACACTTCCTTAACCGTCATTTGGTTAAGAGTCAGCGTACCCGTCTTGTCGGAGCAGATTATTTCACAGCAACCCAAGGTTTCCACCGCGGGCAGGTTGCGGATAATAGCGTTACGCTTGCTCATCAGCTGAACGCCGATACTCAAAACAATGGTAACTACGGCAGGCAAACCCTCGGGGATTGCCGCAACCGCGATAGCTACCGCGGTCATAAACGCGCCTGTAATAACGTCCGTACCCAAAGCCTTATCGGGATCAACGGCGGTCTTTATAAGGATAACGCCGAAGATAATCACGGCGATAACCAGTATAATCCAAGTCAAAACCTTAGCGGTTTTCGCAAGCTGTTTTTGAAGAGGAGTTTTCATTTCGTCGCTTTCGTTCAGCATCTTGGCGATTTTGCCGACCTCAGTATTCATTCCGGTGGCAACCACAACGCCCGTGCCGTGTCCGTAAGCAACTACGCCGCTGGAGTAAGCCATATTACTGCGGTCGCCTAAGGGCGCGTTTTCCGCGGCAATATGCTCGCAGTCCTTTTCGGAGGGAACAGACTCGCCTGTGAGTGCGGCTTCCTCTATCTTTAAGGAAGAGGAGGTGATTAAACGTATATCGGCAGGAACAATGTCGCCTGCTTCCAGGTCGATAACGTCGCCGCAAACGATGTCCTCGCTTCTGACGCTCAGCACGTTACCGTTACGGATAACCTTGCAGAACGGCTTATTCATATTTTTAAGAGCCTCCAACGCGGCTTCGGCTTTGTTCTCCTGAATGTAACCGATAATAGCGTTGATAACGACTATCAGCAGAATGATACCGCTGTCAATCAGCTCTGTGGGCTTGTTCTCCACCAATGCCAATATCGCGGAAACGACGGCGGCGACCAGCAGAACCAGAATCATAGTATCCGCAAACTGTGAGAAAAATTTGGCGGCTTTACTTTTTTTCTTGCCCTGAGCAAGCTCGTTTTTGCCCTGTTGGGCAAGTCTTTCGGCGGCTTCGGCGTCGGTAAGCCCTTGGGGGGTTACGTTAAAGTCGTCCAAAGCCTGTTGTTTGTTTTGACTGAAATAATTCATTGCCAAAGCTCCTTATGCTTTTTCTAAAAAAATAAACTCTTGGTTGCCCAAGAGTCTTGTTACCTCAAAGGGGGCTGTACTGCCAGTCATACGGCGCGTATGCCCGTGCCTGTTGACGTGTTGGTGACAAATACAATTATAACTACTGCCTCTTTAACGTATTCTATCACACCTAGCGCGCGCGTGTCAACGGCGAAATAAAAATCTTTTTAGAGGTAAAGGAAGAATATTCGTTCCGAACTAACCGTCGCCGCAAAAAGTGCGCAGTACCTGTGACGGCGCACTGATTAATCACTGGATTTTGACGAAACGGATAAAGAAAAGCCCGTAAAACTTACGGGCTTTTCTTTGATAAACGTGCTTTGATATGAACCATATCCAAGTGATAGCGATGGGATATGCGTTACACCTAACGGATAATTGAAACGCACGGTTTGCGTCTTGCGCGGATTACTTTTTATCGCTCTTAAATCTTCCCACAAAAGCGCAAATCGAACCGATATAAACCACCAAAGCATAGGCTAAAGCGGTTGCAATTCCTATCCACAACGCGCCGTTTTCATATCCGAAGCCTGTTGCGGTGAAAGCCGCTTGGGTGTTTTCGCTAAGACCTAACGCCAGTCTGCCCGAAAGGGTGGAAGGGTAAAAGGGGAGTATTTTGCAGAAGATATAAAAGCCCTTTGCCGACTGCCTATACATTTCGATAGGAAGCCAGGCACCGCTGAACATACCGCAAGCGGAGATAATAGCGGAGCAGATACCGGGGGCGGCTTTGTCGTTGAAGATTGTTCCGAAGAGGATACCGAAGCCTATAAACATAAACATAATGGGGAGCTGACTCAGAATGCAAAGCAGCATACCGCCTACGTTAAGAGGAGTGTGGGCAATCCAGCCGATAATCAAGCCCTCGAAACCGCATATAAACGCCTCAACCAAGGAGAGAATCAGTCCGGGCAGGGTATAGCCGATAACGAAGTCGACCGTGGTCATAGGAGAGGTGAAAAGACGGGTTAAAAACGCCGTGGTTCTGTCCTTAGACACCAACAGAGCCATATACAGCATCGTAAAGGAGTAGCTGAAGGTCATAATTCCGGGCGTCAGCAAATCCAAAGAAAACCAGTAAGAGGTTTGGGGATCGTAGAAAACGCCGTACATAAACGCCAACAGCAAAAGCGGCATAGCCAAACAGAAAATATAGCTAATGGGATCTCTGAAAATCTCGGTAATATTCCTTTTTGCAAAAATCAATGCTCTTCTCATAAACCTGCCTCCTCGCCCTCTGCGATTGCGATAAACGCGTCCTCGAAGTTGTCCTTGCCCGCTAGCTGTTTCAGCTCCTCGGCGGTGCCTATTGCCTTAAGCTCGCCCTTCGACATAATGCCGATACGGTCGGATAGGGCTTCCGCCTCTTCCATATAGTGGGTGGTCAAAACTATGGTCGTATTGCCTTTTAACGCCTTGATTATTCTCCAAAGCTCTCTACGGGCGATTACGTCCAAGCCCAGTGTCGGCTCGTCCAAAAAGAGGATTTTAGGCTCGGAAATTAAAGCAAGCGCGATGGATAATCTGCGCTGCCAGCCGCCTGAAAGCACCGACGCCTTGGACTTAATAACCTCTTCAAGATGGAATTTTTCCACCATTGCGTTGACGCGGTTTTTCAGTTCCTCGCCTTGATAGCCGTAAATCCCTGCCATAAAGACAAGATTTTCCTCCACCGTCAGCTTGGTGGCGACAGCGGTCTCCTGCGGAGATGCGTTTGTAATCTTTTTAACGTGCTGGGGATCGGTCAGAACGCTGACGTTCTCAAGCAAAGCGTCGCCCGAGGTGGGGCGGATTAGACAGGTGAGCATCTTAATCGTGGTGGTCTTGCCTGCGCCGTTGACGCCTAGGAGCGAAAACAGCTCGCCCTCTTCCACCGTAAGGTTAAGGTTATTGACCGCCACCTTCTCGCCGAATTTTTTAACTAGGTTAATCGTCTCGATAGAGTTCATATTTTACCTCCCTTAATCGTTTATGGGCTTAATATTGGTCATTGTTTTCTCAAGAAGCTGTTGAAATATGGCAGGATTAAGCAGGGCGATACCCTCCTCGTTGCCCAGTACCAAAAGCATATCCGAGGGCTTAATGCCGTATTGCTCGCGAGCTTCCTTAGGTATAACGATTTGACCTTTTTCGCCGACCTTGACGGTTCCGAAAATAAATTTGCCGTTATGCTGTTTAACCATTTTACTTACCTCCGAAAAATCCCGTTGCAGTTCGCACAAGTTGGAAAAGTAGGAATTTTCATACAAATAGTACCACTGTTAACGAGTCTTGTCAAGGGGTAATCATAAAAATATAAAAAACCGCAGTAAATCGTAGCGACCGACTGCGGTTTTGTTATTTAGTTGGGCTTATTCCGATTTGTCTGCGGCAACCGTCTTTTTCTTCCGTGCCAGCTCCTCGTCCAGAGCCGCCTGCTCCTGCGCCTGTTCGGCATAGGATTGTATTTCTTCCTCGGTAAGGGGATTGCTTATCCACATATTTTCGGTTTTCATACCCGAAAGTTTTTCCAGCATAGAGCTATCCGCTTCTGAAAGCACCGCGGAGCCGTTAGCGCGTTTTTCGGCGACTAATTCCTTAATTCTCTTGTGAGATTTCGCGTCCATATTATAGGAAATCGCGATTACGACTATAATTGCGGAGCAGATGAAGGGGATACCGCAAAGTATCAGCTTAAGAGCCGCCAGCACCGAGGGCGTGGCAAGGTCGGGCGAAAGTCCGTTTTTGCTGTCCAAGCCGAAGGCGGTCAAAATAATTCCGAAGACGAAAACGGCGATACCTGCCATTATTTTCCTCGTCATAGTGGTAAGACTTGCGGCAGTACCCTCGCGGCGTTTTCCATACAAAAGCTCGTCAACGTCGGTAAGGTCGGGGAGCAGTGTTACGGGAACCTGTCCGAAACTGGAGATGCCTGCACCTGCAAGCGCACAGGCGACCACGAACACCCAAACGGGAGTCGCGGAGTTGGTGAAGAGGATAATAACGCTGCTGATTACGATCATCGGCAGGTCTATCAGGTAGGGGAACTGTTTATTTTTCTTTTTCATCATCAGGATATTAGGCAGGAACATAACGATTTCAAAACCGCTTTTTACAATGCTGATGGCAAGGAAAATAATAGTAACTTTCATCGAGATAAAGGGTATCGTAAACAAAAGCCGATTGCCGAAAACCACGTATATAAAGGTGGTGTACGCCGCGCTCATTGCGTTGACGACGAAGACGGAAAGCATCTGAATAAAAAAGTATTTTCGGTAGATTTTGATTTTCAGCAGACTGCTGTAATCCTTATAAAGTGCCTTAAGCGTGACCTTTTCATGAGTGCGGACGGAAACGGTTTCCTTAGTGCCGAAGTACGTCCATATAAGGGGCAAGCCGAAGAAGATGCCGAGAACAAGTCCCAGCCACATATATCCGGGAACGTCCGCTCGCGAAGCTGTTTCCGAGGTGACGAGGTAACCGTAAATCATAGTTGCCACGGCGCACCAAACACCCGAGAAGAACACGCGCATACTGGTATAGTTAATACGCTTGTCGTAATCCTCCACGATACGGGGCAGAAGAGCCTCGTAAGGCACGGCGATTATGGTGTAAGCTGTGCTGTACAGTATGTAGGCAAAGCTGAAATACGCGAACATTCCCCCCTGTGAGGTTATTCCGAAGCCGTACCACATAAGGAAGTGGGAGAGCATAAGGGGGATAATACCGATTAAAAACCAAGGACGGCAGTTGCCGCGTTTCATATGAATTTTGTCTATTAGGGAACCCATAATGGGATCGCTGATACCGTCCCAAACCTTTCCTATCAAAAGCACGAGGGCGGCAAGCCAAGTTTTCATACCCATAACGCCGATAAGAAAGGAATAGTAATAAAGGCTTATGCAAACGCCGATTGCGCCGCACATAGCGTCGCCTGAGCTGTAGCCCAAAACCCGACCGATTTCGGCTTTATTGTTTTTCAAATACGAGGTGAGCTTATTAGCCATTGTATTCCTCCGAGAATCGGCAAAGCAACCGACGGTAAAAGTTGACGGCAGGCACCAAGGTGGATACCGAAAGATTTTCGTTTCTGTTGTGGAAGGAGGCAAACTGCGCAGGAGTGAGGACGATAGGGGCAAATCGCACCACGCTGTCCGCATAGCCGATGAAATGTCGGGCGTCCGTACAGCCTACTATGGTAAAGGGAGATACTGCGGCACACCCGAAAACCTCTTTTGCCACTTCTGCCGCGAGGGTGTAGCCCTTGCTGTTCAGCGGCTCCATCGGGGGCGTTTGTCTGACCGAAATTACCTTGCAGTCAACCTTATATTTCGCCGCCTGAGCGCAAAAGCTGTCGGCAGTAGCCTCAATAGAGTTAAAAACGTCGGTAGAAAGCCGAGCAACTTTAACCGCGCCCAACGCCTTTTCCGACGGCTCGGGAGACTTGAAAACAGCCGCCGAGCCGGTGAAAGCCTGACCGTCGAAACCGCCTAATGCCGCCACTAACTTGGCGGTAAACTCGTGCCTTTGCGCAAACCTTAGAAAAGCCGCCACAAGGGGATTGACTCCCTGCGATAAGGCGTTAAGCATTTCCTTTAGAACAGGGTTAAGGGCGTGAGGAAACAGCTTTCCCTTCGCCGCTTTACGCTCTAAGCGTCTGATGTCCTTCTCACTGCCGCTCAGCGCAACGCGCGCGCCCGAACGCTCGCACATACCTATCATAGCATAGGTGCCGCCGATAAGGGGAAGGTCGGGCTTGATAATGCCGCCTCCCTCGTCGGAAACGAGAGCAGGCACGTAACCTCTTGAACGCAGTAATTCGGTTGCTTGCATAGCGTCAACGCCAAGCAACTCCTCGTCGGAGCTTGAAAGTATTATAACGTCGGTGCGAAACCGATACCCCTCCGCAAGCAGTGAGTTGACCGCCTCAAGTAATGCGCTGAGAGAACCCTTGGTGTCAACAGAGCCTCTGCCCCAAACGGAGCCGCCTGCGATTTCTCCCGAAAAAGGAGGGTGCTTCCACCCCTCCACATCGGCGTGAACCACGTCGAGATGTGACATCAAAACTATAGGTTTATCCGAGGTTTTTCCCTTTACGATAAGCAAAAGACCGTCGTTTAGGCTAATGCGCTCGGCACGTGCGAAAAGTACGGGGTAGTTACGCTGCAACGTAGCGTGCAGTTTTTCAAATTCCGCTTTGTCCTTGTATTTCGCCTCGGAAACGGTGCGGCACTTAACAAGGTCGGACAGCTTTTCCGCCAATATCATAGCGTCGGGCTTATAAGCGCAGTTTATATCTTCGTCAGTATTATTCATAGGTCAATTATAGCTTTCCAGGGCAAAAAAAGTAAAGCGATATAGGATTCTTTTACCGATATTTGGTGTTGTTGCGTGTAATTGACATTTATCGCGCAGTGTGCTATGCTTTTTAGGTAAAAGGAGTAACTTATGATTGATAACACCACAAAAGCCGTTGATTTAATAATCGGTCAGCTTAAGACTGCGGATAAGGTACGCAAGCTTCTTACAATGCTTATCTACATAGCCTACGTCCTGTACAGACTGGTTTCTCACGGCGGTTATTTGGCTCTTAATCTGGTGCTTTTGGCGGTAACTGTTGCGTATATGATTTTTTACGTAATCAATATGTCCTTTGACGGCAGGCTCCTTAATCGCAAAGCCGTGGAATACGTCAACAGATTCTATCGTTGGACGAGATTTATCTTAGCGGCGGTCGGCACCGGACTGACGGTGTCGGGCTTTTTGGCTGTGGGTGCGGAATACACCACTGTCAACCTGATTTTGGCGATAGTGCTTCCCGTATTCTTGGTTTTACAGCTGATTCTTGATTTGGCGATAGATTATCTGACCTACTGCTTTAATATGCTGAAAACGGCGGCGACAGCGGACATTGACAACTTCAAGGTTCAGTACGAAAGACCGATTAGCGCGGTTAAGGGCGTTAAGGACGCGATTACAGGTATGAGCGAGTTCAAGAGCGGTGTAAGCGGAATAGCTAAGGCGATATTCGGCAAAAAGCAGAAGAACGAGCCTAAGATTACAGACGGGAAATCGGCGGAGCTTCCTAACGAAACGCAGAAATCGGTTCAACCCGTCATAATATCGGAATATTCGGAAACGCAGACGGAACCCGTTGCGGAATTGCCTATCGGAGAGGAGTTAGCCGCTCTTCCTGCGCCCACAGAGGGCAAAAGAAACGGCAAAGGTATAATGGCAAGGGTTTTCGGCAAAAAATCTAAGGAGAAGCAGGAGACTGCCGAGATTTGCGAGCAGGGCACGAGAGATAACCCTTATTCCGCTGAAACCGCCGTTGACTGTAATCCTTCCGATAGTTCCGCCGACACAAACTCGCCCACTAGCGAAATCGCCGCCGAAGCGGTCGCCGCCGAGCCTGCGCCCAAGGAAGGCAGAAAAAAGAGAAAATAATGGAAAACACGGATTATACTAAGAAATTAGAACTATACGTATCGCAAAAAAAGCTACTTAACACTTTTTTGACAACAGGTGCTTTATCGCAAGCACAGTACGATTTCAGTCTTAACGGCTTAATCACCAAGCTGGGGATAAAGGCGGAAGACGTTGACAAGGAGAATATATGATATTACCCTCTGATCCCCTTATGCTTTTAAGCGTTATCAATACTAGGCTACGTGACAAATACGACAGTTTAGAGGATTTAATTCAGGACTTGGACTTGTCCGAATACGAGATAAGCGTTCCCTTGGAGGCAATAGGGTACGAATACGACTCTATGGTCAACCAATTCGTAAAAGGCAGACGCGCCCTGTAACCGTGCGTTTACAATAAGCCGAGTAAGCGGAAAAACGACTGCGTTATCAGCGGTAAATATTAAGGTTTATCCGATATAATCGCAATATGCAGACGCAGAAAAAAGCGGCATAACACATACGAATAGCGGCCAGAACGTAGATGATACGGCAATAAAGCAGGAAAATCCGTTATTGCCGCAATAAAACGTAGGATTATCCGATATAATCGCAAATAAAGAGGGTGTATATATTATGAAAAAACATTTTGATTTTAGAGTAAGAGGCGTTTGCTCCCAGACTGTGAGCTTTGATTTAAGCGAAGAGGGTATAGTGAGTAACGTATCCTTCGTAGGCGGTTGCCGCGGCAACCTGTCGGGTATCGCCAGACTTTGCGAGGGTATGCCTGCGCGTGAGGTAATCGACAGACTTAAGGGTACGGACTGCCACGGCGGCGTGTCCTGTCCCGACCAGTTTTCTAAGGCACTTACCAAGGCTTTAGAAGAGCTTAACTGATTTCTTCCGATTTATCGGGAATAATTAAGGATTTATGTATTGTGTTTGCGTTGTCTTTCGACAACGCATTTCTTTTGAGATGACAACTCCTTATTCCGAACCGATTGACAATGCAAAAGTAGCAAAGTTCTTTTAGTTATTAACGATTTTATGTGTCAAGAGTTTTGTAACTGCCAACACCTGGACAGTAATTGCTTGGATAATCGAAGCCTAGACAGCCAATGCGTAGTTCACCAACGCGCTACGAGCGTCAATGCAGTTTTTCAGTATGATCGATTTTTGTACCTCGCAGAAAATAAGCGTTTTGTCGTGCGGTGCGTTGCATTTTTTGCCGCAGTCGGTCGGAGCGGCATCGAGCGTAAAAGCAAGGCGGCAGAGGATTACCGCACGGGGATTACTATACCGATTACGTTATCGTTACCTTTATTGTGAAAATTGCAGTCTATATAATACTCACGGGGATATCCCGTCACCTCTAAATTATGCAGGTTAATGTACTTTTTTAAGGCGGTATAAGCTATAATGCTTTGGTTATACTCTCCGCAAAAGGTAACGTAAAGAGCCTTTGTCTCAGGAAAAAATTCCGACCTGACGTCGGCTTTTGCACCGTCCACGCTTATGCAAATTTTCATACGGATATTCTGCGTTTCAAAAAAGTCATCGGACGCGAATTCCGCTTGAAACTCGCAAAAACTGTGGTAACTGCCGACGTTAAAGCAGAAGCCTTTTTTGATACAATCCTCGTAAAAGGAAGAAAATTCGGCAACTGCGGCTTCGATGTCGGGGGCAATAAGCTCTTTACAAATACAGGTTTGCGCAGGAATTTGGATTTCCTTGATTTCGGAGATATTACCCTTAGCAACGTCGCGGATTTTCAGTTGCGCTATAGTTGCTCTTATCCGCCGCTCCTGCTCCTCCAAACGCATTATTTGCTCGCCAAGCGATACCTTTCCCGTAAAATATTCTTTGATGTCGGGGATACTCATACCCGTCTTACGCAAATCCAATATAATACCCACTCTGGCAATGTCGGTGAGGCTGTAATAGCGATAGCCGCTTAGCTCGTTCACGTCAGTTGGGGCAATAAGCTGATTCTTCTCGTAATAGAGTAGCATTTTTCGGCTTATGCCGAAAAGCTTCGCCACCTCGCCGATTTGAAAAAAGTGTTTCTTCTTGCTCATAAATTCCTCTTTATCATTTATAATTGTGCCGTAATCCATTGACTCGGACCTTTGGGTACGGTGTAAAATAATTATAACATAAGTTTTGTTATTGTTCAAGTTTGGGGGAAATATAATGAAAAATAATTTTGAAGAATATTGCAAGGAAGAGGATTTACTCTGTCTTCTTGAAGAGTGGGACGCTGACGGTAACGGCGACCTGACGCCCAAGGACTTGGCGAAAACAAGCCGTGTCGAGGTATGGTGGAAATGTGCGAAATGCGGATACCGCTGGCAGACGCAGTTGGCTTCGAGAGCCATCGGCAGAACGCACTGTCCGGAGTGTTACCGCAGACGTTTATCCGAAAGACGCGCCGCAAAGCTTAACAAATAGATATTTTGAAACTGTAATTTCATTATTGTTTTTTTATTTCTTTAATTTTATACGAGGATTTAGTAAAAGAGTAATCGGTAAGAGCGTTGTAATACCGCCGTTTGTTCTTTGCGCGAACGATTTTCTTTAGTTGTAACACAGTTACAACTTGCAATTCTTCCTTATCTGTGATATTATTCCACTATGGATAAGCCTGTGGTAGTTTCGGATAAAAAAAGAGATCTTTATGCTCTGCTTATAACGCTGGGCGTGATATTTTTTATCGCGGTGAACGTGCTGGTGGTGGAATTAATATCCGCTAATTATAACGAGCTTTATCATACTCCGCGCAATATCGACTGCACGGTGGATGTTGGGGGCTACGAATTAGACGACCTAAAGGTCGCCACCAACCTATCGGGAAAATTCGAGTTCTTTTATAACAAATGGATTATAACGGATAATTATACGGGAGAGGCGGACGCGATTGTCGAGGTGCCTCACCGTTGGTCGGGTATGGAGCTTAACGGCACCAAACTTGATCGGAGCGGTTACGCCTCTTATCGCATAACGGTAGTCAATCTAAAGCAAGGCGATACGGTCAGATTTTTGCTGGAAACTACCTTTGTGGGCGCGTACCGCGCGTATTTTAACGGACAGCTTTGCACTTCTTACGGCGAGATGAAGCGCGAGGGTTTCAGTACCTCTAACGGCGCACCTGAAAGCGAAATCAATTACACGGTTCAAAACGCCGATCCGATAGTCATCGTCATCGAGATAGGCGCGTCTTCCGAGGGCGGACTGCACAGCGCTCCTTGGTTGGCTTCCGCCGTTCGGAAATCCTTATACTGGCTGGCGCGAAATATCGGACTTTTCGCATTGGGCGTACTGTGCGCAATGTTTATCTTTTCCCTTATACTCAACATCGGACAGCGGAGAGAGGAGCGGCTTTGGACGTTTTCTATCCTGTTGTTGGTTTACATTTTGCAGTTTATCTTTTCCGTGGATTTGTACTGGCGAATATGCGAATCGACTCAATGCTATCTGTTTAATATCGTAATCGACGCCAACTATGTTATTAACCTGTTTTTGGTTGCGTCGGGTATTCTTCATCTGGTCAAAAGCGGTGCGCTCAAGCTTAACAAGGCAACGATAATCGGGCTTTGCGTGCTGTACGCAGGCTGTACCGCCGCGTTCTTTGCGTTGGGCGGTTCAAATTATCGGACTATCCCGATTTTTCTGGAAGCTATCGGCACCTGCTTTTTGGTTTATCCCTTGGCGAAAGGCGCAGTCAGCGGCAAAAAGTACAATATAGTGTACCTTTTCCTTTTTTACTTCAATATGCTTTCGGTTATGTGCGCTGTTTTCGACTTTATGGACGTGGTCAGCTTTGGACTGGACGTGGTGTCCTCGGTGGGAATCATTATCGACGCTACCATTATTACCGTTATGTATCTGCTGATGATTAGAGAGAACACGCGCCGCGCCTTTATTAATATGGAAACGGAACGCGAGAACAGGCGTATTAAGGCGGAGGCTCTCCGCGCCCAAATCAAGCCGCATTTTGTTTTTAACAGCTTGGCGAGTATACAGGATATTTATCTTAACAGCTTGGAAAAGGGCAATCTGGCAATAACCCGATTCAGCAAGCATTTACGCGCCAATATCGAGGCTTCCAATAAGGAAATGGTACCTTTTTCGGAGGAACTTAACAATATCCTGAACTATATAGAGTTGGAAAATATGCGATACGAAAGTGAAATCAACGTCCTGCTCAACACGGAGTTTCTGGATTTTTCCGTGCCTATATTGAGCCTTCAGCCCTTCGTAGAAAACGCCATAAAGTATTCTAAAATAGGGGATAAGGAAGACGGATATATCGAGATTAACAGCTACGAAACCGCCGACGGTTACGTTATAGAGGTAGAGGACAACGGCATCGGCTTTTGCGTGGAAAAGGTAAAACCTGCGTCCACGGGCTTGAAAAACGCCACCGAAAGGCTTGCACTGCTGACGGGCGCAAGCGTACTCGTGGACAGTCAGGAGGGGCGCGGCACAAAGATAACAATCACCATTCCCAAGGAGTAGTATGCACATAGTTATTATCGACGATGAAATGTCATCACTCAATACCTTTTTATTTAATATCGTAGATACCTTCGATATAAGGTACGTTATGTTTAAGGACAATCCCATCGGCGCGTTGGACTACTTGGCAACTCACGACGTTGACGCGGTTTTTTTGGATATTAATATGCCGAAAATCGACGGCTTGGAACTGGCGGAAATGTGTATCAACGTCAAACCGTCCATAAAAATCGTTTTTATTACAGGCTACGAAAAGGACGAGGACGCCATAGCCGCCAAGCTCGGTTCCGCGCTTTTGGGCTTTTGTCACAAGCCCTACGAGGTGGCAACGCTTAACAAATTTTTGGCGGCGGTACGCAACTCTGCGGCAACGCCCTCGGTTTATCTCAGAACCTTCCCCACCTTCGAGCTGATAGTCAATAACGCAACGGTAAGTTTTACTCGGGCGAAGAGCAAGGAGCTTTTGGCGTTGCTTACGGACAGACAGGGGGCGACGGTGGGTATCGACGACGCGGTAGCCTGTCTTTGGGGCGACAAATCCTCCGATTTATCCAAAAGGTTATACCGCGACGCGGTTAGCCGTCTGCGCTTGGTGCTTGCCGACAACGATATTCCCGATTTAGTGCGTTTCGGCAGGGGAAGCGTGGCTCTTAACTGCACGGAGGTTCAGTGTGACCTTTGGAGCTATCTCGCCGACGATAACAGTACGCTGTTTTGCGGTGAGTATCTGATTAATTACGAATGGTCAACCGAAAAGCAATATTATTTGCAAACGATTTCGGACAGAAGAAGAGGTAAATGAGAGTCCTTTTTGCCTTAATTGACCGTCAGCTTTTTGATAACCAAATTCAGATTTGAATAGGTGGTACTGTTTTCACCTGCGCTTACAAGGCTGAATGCGGAGCTGTCCGCGGTTATTTGGATAATGATAGAGGTACTCAATACCGCCGTAGTACCCGAGGCTATAGTTACTGCGGAAATCGAACGCTGTATAGTTATTCCGTCAATTTGAATTACGAGAGCAACCGTTCCTGCCGCCGCGATAGAAGCGTTACCGTCAAAGGTAACGTGGTAATAGCCTGCGGTCAGCGTAATGAAATTATTGCCGTCCACAAAAACTATATCCGTGGGGTCCAGATTATACCCCGCGTTTAAGGGAACTGCCGTACCTATTGTCAAGGACGGAGTTGCCAAATTGTAGAAACTCGCAATTAAGCTGGGCGGCGGCGTTCCTGCCGGACCTTGTATTCCTTGTATCCCTTGCGGTCCCTGCGGCCCTGTAGCTCCGGGCTCCCCCTGCGGTCCCTGCGGCCCTGTAGCTCCGGGCTCCCCCTGCGGTCCCTGCGGTCCGGTAGCCCCCGTTTCACCTT
>CAYJBY010000022.1:0-15429 GCA_964368645.1 uncultured Christensenellaceae bacterium | reverse complement strand
GTAGCTCCGGGCTCCCCCTGCGGTCCCTGCGGTCCGGTAGCCCCCGTTTCACCTTGCGGTCCTTGCGGTCCGGTAGCCCCAGTTGCACCCGTTAAGCCTTGCGGTCCCTGCGGACCGATTGCACCCTGAGGACCTTGCGGACCTGTAGCACCCGTTTCACCCTGTGGTCCCTGCGGACCTTGTGGTCCTGTAGCGCCTGTTTCACCTTGTGGTCCCTGCGGTCCTAATGTTCCTTGAGGTCCTTGAGGGCCTTGCGGACCTACGGCTCCCTGCGGACAAATGACGCATTCCGACGGATTGCTATGTTTACAGCGGTCGTATTTGAAAAAACTCATATCCTATTACTTCCTTGGGCGGCATTAATACGCATAAACGTATCACTTTTATGATATGCCGATTTCCCTTTCCTTGGAACTTCCACAAGCTGCTTCAATTCGCTTGCCAACTAACAAATAATGGTGTAGAATGAACCTAAAAATAAAAATATCGGTTTAATAAGATACAATTATAATAGATTTAAGCGCACTTTTGGCAAAGTCCTTCCGTTTAATTGAATATAAAATGTGTTAAAAAAAACGGAGAAGGAAAGAAATGATTTATCAAGATTTTATTAATTCAGGCGTTGACGTCGATATACTCAAAGCAGTGGCGGAGATGGGTTTTACCACGCCCACCCCTGTGCAGGAACAGACAATTCCCTTGGCAATGTCAGGCAGAGATTTACTGGTGCAGGCACCGACGGGCACAGGCAAAACCGCCGCTTTCGGCATACCTATAATCAATGCGGTTGACGTTTCGGACAAGTCCATACAGGCATTGGTTTTGTGTCCGACCAGAGAACTTACAGTGCAGATAACCAACGAGCTCAAGCGCATTGCCGCTCAGAAAAGCGGCTTGCTTATCGGTTCGATTTTCGGCGGTCAGAACATAGAACGGCAGCTTGCAATGCTACGGCGCAAGCCCCACATAATCATCGGCACCACGGGCAGAGTAATGGACCATCTAAGGCGCGGCACTCTCAAATTCCAAACCCTGCGCACCCTCGTATTGGACGAGGCGGACGAGATGCTTGATATGGGCTTTTGCGAGGATATCGATTACATACTTTCCAAGATTCCCCAAAGGTCGCAAACTATGCTTTTCTCGGCGACGATACCGCAGAAAATCGTAGAAATATCCGCATCTTATCAGACCGATCCCGTTGTTGTGAAAACCACCTGTCAGGGCAACGAATTGCCGCAAATCAAGCAATACGTGGTCAGACTTAAGGAGGAAAACAAATTCGACGCGCTGAAAAAATTGTATTTTGACGGCGGCTATCATACTGTACTGATTTTTTGCAATACAAAGCACAAAGCCTCGGAGCTGAACGAAAGACTTAACGCCGACAACTGTCTATCCGTTGTTTTGCACGGAGATTTACGTCAGCGTGAGCGTGATAAGGTTATGAAGGCATACCGCAACCACGAGGTTAATATCCTCGTTGCCACCGACGTGGCGGCACGCGGTATAGACGTTGACGGGATTGAAGCCATATTCAATTACGATATTCCTCTTGACGAGGAGTTTTACGTTCACAGAATCGGCAGAACCGCCAGAGCGGAGCGTAGCGGCGTGGCTTATTCCTTCTGCGGCGGCAGGGATAAAGCCAGATTGCAGGCGTGCGAAAAGGCGGCTAAAGCTCCGATGGAAGACCTATTTATAGAGGGCATTTCCGAAAAGGGAAAGGGCGGCAAGACTTACGCCGTACCCACGGTTAGATTCTTTGTCAACGTAGGTGAGAAGGACGGAGCTACCGAGAACGAGATGGTGGATTTTTTGATGGCGAAACTCGGCATTGACGAGAGCAAAATCTACGACGTTCTTTTCAAGGATATTTACGGATTTATCGAGGTTGACGAGCAGGTTGCCGACACCGTATTACAGCTTAACGGCACGAAGTGTTTCGGACGTAAGCTGGCGGTTGAGCTAAGCGCTGCTCGCGGAGAGAAGAAGGGCAGACACGCCGAGGAAGCAAAGAATACTCCGCAGGGCGAAGGCAAATCCTTCAGCGCACGGAAAAAGTCCTACAGCGGTGATAAAAAGCCGTATTCTTCGGATAAAAAATCCTATAGCGATAATAAGAAATCCTACAATTCCGATAAGAACAACCGTAAATACGGTAAAGCGGAAAGCAATGAAGGGCCTTCGACAGACTTTGAACAAGCCGAAAGTCCCAAGCGCGGAAGAGCTTACGACACAGACAAGCCTTACAGCGAGAAAGAATCTTACGGCGAGAAAAAAACTTACGCAACTAAAAACAAGGCTTACGATACAGACAAGCCTTACAACGAGAAGAAATCTTACGGTGAAAAGAAATCTTACGGAAGTAAAGGCAAGACATACGGCACAGACAAAAAGCCCTACGGCGCAAAGCGAGCCGATACCGACAGCAAGCCCTATGCAGGCAGAAAAGACCAATCTTACTCCAAAAAACAGTCCTCGGATAATCGAGAAAACGGAACCCTACTCGGACAATACGGTGATGGCGAGCGTCGGGAGCGTGACGTAAGCGGCAGTTCCGATACGAAGCCGTATCGTTCTAAGAGAGCAGGCGGCAACGACAAGCCTTATACCGAGAAGAAGTCCTACGGCGAGAAAAAAACTTACGCAACTAAAAACAAGGCTTACGACACAGACAAGCCTTATGGCGAGAAGAAATCCTACGGCGAAAAGAAACCTTACGGAAGTAAAGGCAAGGCGTACGGCACAGACAAAAAGCCCTACGGCGCAAAGCGAGCCGATAGCGATAGCAAGCCCTACGGCGGCAAAAAATCCTACGGCGGAAAGAGCGGCGGATATAATCCTCCCAAGCGCAGGGTTACGAAATAATCGCTAATATCGAAAAATAAAAAAGGAAGTGATAACTTAATCGTACACTTCCTTTTTTGCTGTCAAAAAACCGTTGGTAACGGGCGGATTACGCGCCTTAAACCAGTTGCAGTTCGTTTTGTTTCGTTAAAAATATACTGACGATATTCGGATCAAAATGAGTTCCCGACTCCTCCTTGATAATGGAAACGGCGTCTTCATAGGAGAACGGAGCTTTGTAGCTTCGTTTGGAAAGCAGAGCGTCAAAAACGTCCGCCACCGCCATTATTCTGGCGCACAAGGGAATATCCTCTCCCGAAAGCCCGTAAGGATAACCCTTGCCGTTCCATTTTTCGTGGTGGTAAGCCGACATATCCGAAGCCATCGCGAGATAACCGCCGTCCTCTATTCCCGAAAGAGAGGATTGAATGAAACTTTGACCTATGGTGGTGTGAGTTTTCATAATGTCGAATTCCCGCTCGGTCAGCTTGCCGGGCTTGTTGAGTATGGTGTCGGAAATTCCTATCTTGCCGATGTCGTGCAAGGGGGCGGATAGGGTGAGCCGCTGTACGTATTCCGCATTGACCAGCTCGGGGTAAAGCCCTGCGTTCAGCACGCCTTCTCCTATGATACGCACGTATTCGGCTGTACGGCGAATATGGTCGCCTGTCGCGCTGTCGCGGCTTTCAACCATATTTGCAAAGCTGTGAATCGTGTTGATTTGCATTTTTGAAATAACCTCGGCTTTTTGCCTGATGTCGCCGATATAGCCTATGATTTCCTGTGCGGATTTTGCCATAGCATCGGAAAGCACCTCTATTTCATCACCGGTTTTGACTATATTTTGAAGCTGTAAGTAGGCGGTTTCGCGTTCATTGTTATCGGCAAACGCAAAGTTCTTTGAGCGTTCCATAAGAGCGTTGATAGGTTCGACGATATGAGTTTCCGCGTACCACAGCGCAAAAATTGCGATTGTAATCGATACGCCGAAAAGAAGAGCTGCCACACGGATAAAATAAACGTAACTGTCGGTGGAAAGCTGTTGCATATCCACGTCGGCGGCGGCGTATGCAACGCATTTACCCTCTCCGTTGCGGATAGGCTTATATACGGTTAAGAGCCACCCGTATTGATCGTTGGACACTATCGGCTCGATTTCGTTCCCTGCAAAAAGGTCGGGCAGATACGGCTCGAAGGACTTATCGAAGGGGATAACGGTGCCGACGTCCTCACCCTGAAGTTCCGCCGTATCAAGGTCGAAAACCACGTGACAGCCGTCCTCCTTGATTTGGTAAACGTACATATACGTCACGTCGTCCATCGCCGCTAGGACTTGATTAAGATAGGTTTCGGTTTCGCGGTATTCCGCAGAAGCGTCGCCCAACGACAGATACTCCTCGATTTTATCTCCGTCAACGGCGTTGACCATCAGATCCACGGTTCCTTCGGTTATGCTTTCGTAGCGGTCCTGAATCTTTTGGCGGTAGGTAACGAGACCTATAGCGACCGAAAGTATGCTGAGTATCGCGGAAGTGCCGACGATTAACCACATAATTTTAATTCGTAGGGAGTGCTTTCTGACGCCGTTAGACTTCAGCAGGGGAGTTTTTAAGTAATTAACCGAAGCGTTCTTTTTGTCGTAAACGTAGCTTAACGGAAAAACGTCGCAATACTTTTGCGGAAATAGCTTCAATAAGGTGAAAACTATTGCAACCGTCAGCAGCTTATCCGCAAGGTCTATCAGCATATCCGCCGTAAACTGCGCCTAAAATTGAGAAAAGTTACCGGTAGCGTACAGAAGATTTGAAAATGGCGCAGATATTCCGCTGCCGAAGTTAAAACCGTACAAAAGCCAAGTCATCAGCGAGCCTAAGCCGCCGCCGATTACGGTAAAAACCAGCACGCAAAGCAATGCGCCGCCCACCTTGCGTAGAACACCTCGCCGCGACGCTTCAGCCGCGACAATGGCGATAAGAATATTCAGAACTCCGTAATAAAGAGAGATGGGATCGCCGATACTGTTGATGCAGTTGGTCAAAAACCCTACCGCGATTCCGGGAATAACTCCGCACACGGCGGCGGTGAAAACCGTTCCGATAGAGTCAAGGAATAAGGGGATATGCAAAAGCAAAGCCAGCTTAGACAAAAGAATGTTTCCGCCCAAACCCACCAAAAACAGAACAAGCGTCTGCCAAGAGAAAATTTTACTTTTAATATAACCCTGTCGTATCGAAGCCTTTACCATATTAAAAGTTTATCACGATTGGAAAATATTGTAAATATTAATCCGAAAGAAATATAATATTGTCGAAAAGTCAAAAGCAAGCCCTGCGGCAATGCGTGGATTACATCATAGTGTAGAGGAATTGCAAGTCTATTGACGGCAAAGAACAGATTGAACTAACGATCAATATTTTTTTTGACAAAATGTCATATCACGGACGAATTATTGCCCCACTCGGCTCCGCGTTATCAGACAGCGGTGCGTTCAGCGCAGTGCGGCGTAGACTGTTTCGGCAAACAGCTTTGCGCCTTCGGCGTTGGGGTGAATACCGTCTGAATATAGCTCGGGCTTGTCACTGAATACCGCGTATATATCTATTAATCCGACGTGCATTTCGTTCGCAAGCTCAGTAACCGCAGTACGTATTTCGTCCGAAATAATGTCGGCGTTAATATCGAACATCACTTCTCCCTTATAGGAAAAAGCAGGAGGCGGAGTAATGAGAAAAACCCGTGAAACGGAGGATAAAGCGGTATAGTTTTCGATTAATCTTTTGAAATCGGCTTTGTATGCCGCCGCACCCTTCCAGTTATACGGCTTGGAGTCGTTAGTACCAAGCATCAAAATCACGATATTTGGCTGAAAATCAATACTTTGGTCAAAAAGCCTGTCCTCGGTATAAGGATTGTCGCCGTCATACATAGCCGTGCGCCCCGAGTAACCGAAGTTATTGACGCAATAGCCGTCGCCTAAAAGCTTGTTAAGCGCGGTGGGGTAGTTGTTTTCAGTCCACCCCTTAATGCCTGCGCCGTAGGTTATGCTGTCGCCGACACACGCAACGCGTATCTGACCGTCCGCGGCTTTCTTTTGCGGATGAGCAAACCAAAGATCGCCATTCGTATAAGCAATCGGCGCCGCAATTCCCAATCCCAATATAATTGCAATAATTATGCAGGCTACCGTGATAATCGTTATTTGCTTCTTCGTCTTTTTCATTTATTCTTCCTCTGTGAATCCGATTAGTGCATTTCAAACTTTTTGTTCATTATAAAAGATGTTTGCGATTAACTCAACAGTAAGCAGCAAAGAGCGTGAATTTCCGATGCGGTTTTGTTTTTAGGGCAATTCTTGGTTCTGCGACTCTACCGTAGCAAATATCAATTATTAGATAATTGCCGCTTGAAATATTGTGTGAAATACGATATAGTACTATTGACGGTAGTCGAGTTATCTTGCAAAATTCCGCTTTTGTATTAGCATTGTGCGACAAATACACGGGGAATTTGCTGTAACTAAGGAGCGAATTGTGAAAAAAAAGCCTCTCAAAATCGGTCTTATTTTAATTCTAACGGTTATTCTTATCGGTGTCCAATGCGGTTGTTCGTCCTCAGGTGACAATGTCAGCAAAAATCTCACTTTCAGCGAGCCGTCAATATACGTTGACAACGAGTCGCGCCAAAGAAGCGGACATATGTCCCACGCTATGGCAGAGTATGCGCCTAATAAAGTGATTGCTTTCAACTCCAATTGTTCTATTGACGTTCAAGACGGCCATATGCCTTACGGCTACATTGAGTATCGAACCTCCGAGGACGGCGGAGAAAATTTCGGTGAGCCGCGAGCTTTGGAATATTCGGTGAATGCCTTTGACCGCGGTGAGTTTACTGTATCGGTAGAGAAGGCGGTAGCTTGCGACGGCAGAATAGTAGCCTTTTGCTTATGAAACACCTTTGGCGCTTGCGAGCCTTGGTTCACTCCGACCTATATTACAAGCGATGACGGCGGCGAAACTTGGAGCGAAGCAAACGAGCTTTGCGGATACAGAGGACGTGTTTATGACGCTATAGTCCGCGACGGAACAATATATGCGTTGGTGCTTTGCAACAAGCATTTTTTGGGAAGCAACACTAAGCACGTATATCGCATTTACAAGAGCGATGACTGCGGCGAAACCTTCACCGAGCTGTGTGTGGTTCCGATAATGTGGTTTGGTCGCGGTTATGGTGCGTTTACGTTCCGCGAGGACGGAAGTTTGGTAGTTAACGTCCACAACGAAACGCATCTTGATTATGCTGTAAGTTACGATTGCGGAAAGAGTTTCTCCGAAACGGGTAAAAACCGCGTCGCAAAGAAAATCCGCAATCCTCAAATAGCTTTTATGGACGGTATTTACGTTTTACACGGGAGGGGAGGAAACCGCAATTTCGTGTTTTATACTTCCACTGACGGTATTAATTGGGACGACGGGTATTGTCTGGGAACTAAGCGCGCTTATTGCTACTATTCCGAAAATATCGTTTTGCACGCTCCTGACGGCAGTGAACGTATGTTGGTTCATTATTCCGACACTTATTCAGGAAAACGCGTTAACGTGATGAGCGTTTGGGTGACTAAATCCAAATTAGAATCGGCATAAAGCTCCCTCGTCCGTCAATATCCAACCAATAACAAATACATTATTGTTTTTTAATTAATCCTATTAGTCAGTTTTTACGTCACAATCTTTTAGTGACTTTTTGGGCGTAATCCAAGCGAATGGCGCGCAAAACTTAACGAATAACTGAAAAAGGAATAATGGTAAAATCAATGTTTTGGTTTGAATAACTGGAATGAATTGACGGCCGTTTGAGCGGACAGCCTTTTGAAATAACACTGATAAATGGTGGGAGCGGGATTTTTTAATGCACCAAATTACGCAAGAGTAGGCGAATTGTTAGCGAAACGCGACTTCATCGCAAAAACATGTCGAATGCAAGAAACATATTTATTTATCCATTTACGACATTTATTTCATAACAATCACGACCGTTGTTCTTTGCTTTATATGCGGCTTGATCGGCAAGGTCTAGAAGCGTATGGGAACTGACATTACTGTCTTTCGTTAAGTATGCTATACCGATGCTCAGTGTTATGTCCATAGGATACTTTTCGTTTGGATAGTGTCTGCGCATCTTTTCTAATAATTGTTCCATCTTCTCTTGAAGTTGTTCACAAGACATATCCCGAACAAATACACAAAATTCATCTCCGCCAAATCGTCCAAGTATTTCGTCCGGACTCCAGAAACCACGGAGCAGACTTGCAAATTCCTGTAAAAGAGTATCCCCTGACAAATGACCGAGTTTATCATTGACCGTTTTGAAATGATCTAGGTCGATAAAAAGCAGTGCCTTATCGGTTTCTGTTGATGCGGATAATGCCGCATCAATTTCCTCTTGGAAGCCAATTTTATTCAAAAGACCGGTTGCAACGTCTCGTCTAGCGCTTTGCTCTGCACTTATGCGAGTCTGATACTCGGCGTCTATACTGATTCTGTACTTTTGAGTTTGGAAAAACATATAGTAAAAAGTCGTACTGAGTACAATGGCAATCCTTCCGATCGTGCGAATTAGGAATACGGCTTCTATTGCCATAGTTGCAGATAAATAAAGTAGAATCATCAGTAAAACTATGGATTCCATACGTTTTTCCTTTTGTTTCTTTATATCTACCAATGCTTTACCTAAAAGGAACACGACATAAAGCACGGTCATAATTTGCGAGGTATAGCCCAAAGGACCACGATGGAATACATTTAACGCGTCGTAGGAATATACCAAATCTGTGAAAAACACGGAGAAAGCCGCCAACATTCCCAACACCGCAGGGATTATAAGTAGGTAATTAAATATGCGATTTTTTATTGATCGGGTATTCAGTCTGACTATTACATAAACCAGCAGTGGACGAAGCGTGTATCCAATTGCAGACATCAGCATACGCAGAATTGTGGGTTCGGCAAAAGTAACAGTCCATAATTCAATGTTGTAAGCAATTAACTCAACCAACTCCAATACAATCAGAAGATAGAAGGTCTTTTTAATGTTTTTTTCAAGTAAAGTGTTCTCAAAGAGAAAAATCAAGAGGAAAATAATACATATACACGGGGCAAGGTTGCCTTCTAAAAGACTTCTTATTGTCATATTGTCTGCTCCATATCAAATCCTCGTCGCAATAGTATTCCTGCGGAATAACAAAATAAAGAAAATTATCGGTTATTCTTGTTTGTGCCTTTGTTGATATCATTATACAGCATTGTTGTATAGTCAATCAACAATTTCTACGTAACTCTTTTAGATACATAGGCTGAAAAATCACAATTTGCAAATTTGGCGTTGAACTGATGAGGAAAAATACAGTTCTGAAAGTTACTTTAACTACTTGGAAATAAAAAAACTGCAATTCTATACCTGTAAAATTTTACGTTGTGGAAGTAACATATACAATATTTTCCTATTTAACCATAAAGATTGATTATGAGATTTAATATTTTTTACACTAGTTCATTCATATAATTTTTTTACCCTTTTCTATATTGCTTTTTAAGTAAATAATTTTTTTTATCTTGTTCTAGAATCTTATTATACCTTGATAATCAGAATATGACGTTTTAGCAATTTCCCTTTCTTTTAATTTTTTCCACCGTATAGAATAAAAGTATTATCGCTATTTAATAGACAGATTCGAGGTAAAAAATTTCAATTGTACGGCTCTTTAATTAATATCGGCAAATTCAATTTTCTTCGGAGAAATAGACGGATATTTTTTGCAAAATTCAGTATTTAGATAATTCACAATCTTGAAATTTTCGGAATTATTTCAAACTCGGAAATTAATGATTCTATTGCGTGAAATCCTATAAAATTTGGATAGAAAGAAATTCATTTAGTTTGGAAAGACGGGAACAAACGGAAATTCAAAAAACAATAAGCAGATTATGCTTTAATCAGTAGGAAAGGTGTTTTATTTTGGGCATCTATGAAATTTTTTTATTGCAAAAAACAAAAAACATTCCAACAAGAGCAGATTAATACAATTGACAAAGTTTTAAGTAATCGTATATAATGAACCATATATCGAACTATGGTTCGCACTTTAGTACAAGAAACTGCTCGTTTTGCGTATTCGGCGAGGGAAAGCATACAATAGTTATCGGAGGCTTTTTATGAAGAGGTTAGGCACAATAATTTTTTTACTTCTTGTTACGGCATTACTAATGATGTCGCTGTTTGGCTGTTCGCAGGACAAGACCGCAGTTGGCATCGAGGTTGTTACCGCACCGCAAAAGATAGAGTACATAGAGGGTGAAACGGTAGCTTTTGACGGGCTTATCGTCAAGATTAAATACGACGACGACAGCTATTCGGAGGCAATTGACGTATCGAGTTTGACGCTCCCTGCGGTAGATACTTCTACAAGCGGCACAAAAACCGTGACGGTGAAGTACATAATAGACGGAACAGAATACGAGACAAATTTTTCCATAACGGTAAATGAGCCCCACGTTCATAGTTACGCTAACGAGTGGATATCCGACGTCACTCATCACTGGCACGCCGCTACGTGTGAGCATTCAGCCGAAAGGAGCGGTTATGCTACGCACACCTACGATAACGCTTGCGATACCAACTGTAATGTATGCGGTGCGACACGCACAACCACGCACGTTTATGACAACGCTTGCGACACTGCTTGTAACGTCTGTGGAACAACAAGAACGATAACACACGATTATGCCGAAGCTTGGACGACCGACTCAACACAACATTGGCACGTATGTACCGTATGCGGTGATATACAAGACGAAAAAGCAAATCACACCTATGACAATGCTTGCGATACCAACTGTAATGTATGCGGTGCGACACGCACAACAGAGCACGCTTACGATAACGCATGCGACACAACTTGTAACGTCTGTGGAGCAACGAGAACGATAACTCACGATTATGCGGAAGCTTGGACGACCGACTCAACACAACATTGGCACGTATGTACCGTTTGCGGTGATATACAAGACGAAAAAGAAAATCACGCCTATGACAACGCTTGCGATACCAACTGTAACGTCTGCGGTGCGACACGCACAACTGAGCACGCTTACGATAACGCTTGCGACACAACTTGTAACGTCTGCGGAGCAACGAGAACGATAACTCACGACTATGCAGAACAATGGTCGAAAGACGGCGAATATCATTGGCACGAATGTACGGTTTGTAACGCACAAAAGGATAAAGCCGAGCATATTTGGGTTGACGGTTCAATAATAAGCAGTCCTACCGAAACGACAGAGGGCAGCAAAAGCGTTAGTTGTAAGTGCGGTGCTACTGCCGTACAAACTATTCCTGTGCTTACTCACGTTCACAATTACGGTCAAGATTGGTCGCACAATGATACCAACCATTGGCACGAATGTACTTGCGGCGATAAGAAGGATAACGCAGTTCACACCTACGATAACGCTTGCGACACTGATTGCAATATTTGCGGTACAACGAGGACAATAAATCACGATTATGCCGAAGCTTGGACGACCGACTCAACACAACATTGGCACGTATGTATCGTTTGCGGTGATATACAAGACGAAAAAGAAAATCACACTTACGATAACGCTTGCGATACCAACTGTAATGTATGCGGTGCGACACGCACAACGGTTACACCGACAGCGGCTATTACGTTATAGGTTACCGTGGCAAGGAAACCACAGTAACAATACCTGATACGTACAAAGGTCAGCCCGTTATCTGCATTGGCAACGACGCTTTCTATGCTACCGGCATATCACGAGTGTGTCTGCCCGCTTCGCTTCAAGCAATTAACGCCCGTGCATTCTACAATTGCACCAACTTGGCATACGTAGAGCTTCCCGAGCAAAACAACCTTAACTACATAAGCAATTCTGCATTTTACAATACTTCTTTGCTGAATCAAGAGATAGAAGGCTACGTTATACTGGGCAACGTTTTGTATGGTTACGAACCTTTGGACGATACCGTTTTAACAGTTCCAGAAGGTATCAAGTACATTTGCGGTTATTTCCCCAATATTACGACGCTCAATCTGCCCTCCACGTTGATAGGCATTGGCGACCGGGCCTTTGATGATTCTGACTTAACAACTATAAACATTCCGCAAGTCAACAGTTTGGTGCAAGTGGGCGAAGACATACTTTTAGGCACTCCTATTTGGAACAGTTATGAAGAATACGAGATGATGTATTTGGGCAACGTAGCCTTGGGCTTAAAATACACCTCTTGGGAGGGTTATGAGGCAGACGTTTTGGAAATCCCCGAGGGTACGGTTGGTATTGCCGCATACGCATTTTGCAATATTCCCGTATCAAAAGTGATATTGCCTTCCTCCTTGCGCTACATAGGCGATTCGGCGTTTGCCTATTATAAAGAGGAAATAACTCGCTGTATAGAGCAAGCGGTGATACCTGACGAAACTCAACTACAACGGCTATAGGAAACTATGCTTTTGAAAACTGCACTTCACTTAAAAGCATCACAATACCGTCAAGTGTATTGACGATAGGCGAATTTGCTTTCTGCAACTGTCAAAAACTAACCGATTTAATAATTGAATCGGGTGTATTGACTATCGGTAATTATGCTTTCGTCAGCTGCGTTTCCCTTATGGAAGTATCTGTTCCCGTTAGCGTAACAGCTCTAGGCAACGGTGCGTTTAGCAGCTGCTGTGCGCTTGAAATGGTATTGCTCAGCGAGGGCTTACTGTCAATCGGCGATACCGCTTTTGCGGGTACTCTGATTCTTTCGAGTATCGTTATTCCTGCGAGCGTAGCCACCGTTGGACAGCAATTATTCTATGGGTCATACATTGACCTCATTTTCTGCCATGCATCGGAGCAACCCGACGGGTGGAACGGCGATTGGCTTTCCGGCTCCGATAATCCCACTGTGGAATGGGGACACGTTTACGGCGATTGGACGGACAACGAAGACGGCACACATATCCGTTTCTGCACCGTAGCAGGCTGCACTGCCTCGGAGACGGCAAGCCACGAGATAGCCGATTACTGGTGTGCTAACGTAACGTACCACTGGCGCGAATGTGAACACTGTTCCATTGAGACAGATAAGGGTGAGCATACCTATGAAACGGAATGGACGACGGACGGCACTTATCATTGGCACGTATGCAGCGTTTGCGGCGGCAGAGAGAGCGACAAAGCCGCTCATAGCTACGACAACGCTTGCGATACGACTTGTAACGTATGCGGAGCAGAAAGAAGCATTACACACGACTATGAAACGGAATGGACTACCGACGAAACCTACCATTGGAACGTATGTAACGTTTGCGGTGTGGTAGTGGGTGAAAAGTTAGTTCACATTTATGACAACGACTGCGATACTACCTGTAACGTATGCAAAGAAGAAAGAAGCATAACGCACGACTATGAAACGGAATGGACGACGGACGGCACTCACCACTGGCACGTTTGCAGCGTTTGCAGTGTGATAGAGGGCGACAAGATTGCTCACTACGGTGGAACTGCTACTTGCTTGCAAAAAGCAATTTGTGACGCTTGTCAAAAAGCCTATGGCGAGTTGGCTGCCCACAATTGGGTAGACGACGAGTGTACAGTCTGTCACGAACAGCGCAATACAGAAGGGCTTACCTTTGGCTTGATAAACAATGATACGGAATATGAAGTAACAGGCTATACGGGAACGGCGACAACGGTAAGAATACTAACCACCTACAACGGAAAACCCGTTACCGCTATTGCAAACAATGCTTTTGTAAGCTGCACCACTATGCAAAAAGTCATTATCCCGTCAAGCGTACTGACTATTGAGGCGAGTGCTTTTGAGATGTGTAGCAATCTTGAAACCTTAGAAATCCAACACGGCTTAACGACTATCGGTGATGGGGCATTTTTCTACTGCACGGCATTAAAGACAGTTATTTTGCCCAATAGTGTCACAACTATCGGTGATAGTGCTTTTCGCGGCTGTGATGCCTTAGAAGTCGTTATTATACCTTCAAGCGTCACCACAGTCGGCAGTGATGCCTTTACCGGTTCCAGTGAAACTATCTTTCACGTCAATTGGCAAACTGACGAACGTCCCGACGGCTGGAAGTCAAATTGGTGTACGGACTACGCACAGATAGTTGTGGGACACGACTTGGTCTATACGGACAACGGTGACGGCACGCATACGATTACTTGCTCAATACCCGGCTGCGAATACAGCAAGACGGAAAATCATAATTGGAAGTCAGTGTGGGTTACCAGTGATGATTACCACTGGCACGAATGTGTGCAGTGCGGCGATGTCGAGGGGAGTATGGTTGAACACGACTACGAAACGGAATGGACTTCCGACGGCACTCACCACTGGCACGTTTGCAGTGTTTGCGGTGTAATAGAGGGCGAGAAGGCTACTCACACCTACACCAACACCTGCGACACCGCTTGTAACGTATGCGGTGCAATCCGCACTATTACGCACACGCCGGAAGCCGAGCCCGCGACCTGTGAGCGTTCACAACTCTGCTCCGTTTGCGGAGAGGTGGTTGTCGCCGCGCATACCGCGCACGACGAATACGGTATCTGCACCGTCTGCGACCCCGACGCCACAAGAGGTTTTGTGTATATTCTAAACAGTAATGACAACACCTACACACTTTACACTATCGGCACGGCAAGCGCATCCTCAATTGTTATTCCCAAATACTATAACAACTTGCCTGTAACGGTAATCAAGGACAATGTGTTCGCGAACAAAACGGCGATAACCTCTGTTGCGATTTCCGATAAAATAACGACTATTGAGGCTTCGGCTTTTGCAAACTGTACAAACCTGCTGACGGTCGATATGGGCGACGGCGTGACAACACTCGGAAACGGCGTATTCAGCGGCTGTTCTTCCCTGCACACCATCTATATGAGCGACAGCTTAACGACTATCGGATCGCAGACTTTTCGTAGTTGTGCGCTGACCTCCATTACGATAGGCGCAAACGTTACGAGTATAGGAGACGGTGCTTTTGCAAGCTGTCTGTCGCTTACAACGGTAATAATCGACTCCGAATATGTAGCAGTGCGCCTTACCAACACCCAATCTTGCGGGTATTTAGTCAACTCAGCAACCACCGTCTACGTGAAGAGTAACATTACACAGATTGGCTCCCTCCTCACCAACGTCAACCTTTACACCGCTACTACGTCGGATATGACGGGCTACGATTGATACGGTCAATTACACAAACGACCAAGTCGACCTAATGCAGCAGCTTATTGAATATGTGACGTCAACTCCAGAACCTGTCGAGACTGTTCCTGTTGTTGAAACAGAATCAGCAGCTCCTGCGGTTATCCCCACAGCGGTTCAAGTATAAAAGAAAAAAGGCACTGATTTCTCAGTGTCTTTTCTTCTGGTAGGGCACCCAAACTCCCCAGTAGTCCTTGCGGACGAATAAAGAGTTCGGATTATTACCACTTGGCGGAACATTGGGGATGTATCTTGAACCGTTAGGATGCTGGTCGAATTGAA
>CAYJBY010000021.1:0-52869 GCA_964368645.1 uncultured Christensenellaceae bacterium | reverse complement strand
GGTTTGACAAGGACACACTCGCTTTAACCTCTCTATTTTCAAGCTTCACTTGCCGACACCTGTTCAGGTGACAGCCTTATAATACTACCATAGCAGGAATTGTTTGTCAATACTTTTTTGAAAGATTTTTTATAAAAAATTGCGGATTTTCTAAAATATTTTTATCCGCAGGCAAGGGCTTTTTGCTCCTGTTTTCGGCAAAAATCGGCTATATTGGGGAGTCGGGTTTAAGCCACCACAACTGCTCGTTGTTTTGCTCCGAAAACCGCTTTTTTTGCAAAAAAATCTTTTATTTTCGGACAAAATTTTTCCGTTCTTTACTTGATTATCCGCTCTTGCTTGATTATCGTTTCGGGGCGGAATACACGTTTGCAACAACTTACTACACCGCTTGCCGCATAAATGCGAGTTTTTAACCACCCCACAATAACACTACGGTTTTTTTGCAATTGCCGCTCTTACTTGATTATCCGCTCGATTACGCCGCCGCCTAAGCACCAGTCGTCGATATAGGGCACCACGTACTGACCTTCCGCCACCGCCCGTTGTTTTTTGTCGAATATGAAGTCCACGCTTCCGTCGCCGTTTACCGTCATTACCGCCGCTTGTAGGGGCTGACGGTGCCTGATACGCGCCGTAACCTTATACTCGCCGACAGGCATTTGCTCCGTAATAAAGTTGAATTTGTCACAGCTTAAGCCCCTCGACCAAAGCTCGTCTTCCTCGCCCTGCGAAACGTAAAGAATATTGTTCGCCACGTCCTTTTCCAGTACGAACCATCTTTCGCCCGTACCGCCGCCGCCTACGCCCAAGCCGCGCCGCTGACCGACAGTGTAGTAATACACGCCGTTATGGACGCCTACTTTTTTGCCGTCGCGCGTTAGGATATCGCCCTGTTTCATCGGGATATAGTTAGCCAAAAACTCACGGAATTTCCGTTCGCCGATAAAGCATATACCCGTGCTGTCCTTTTTCGCCGCGGTGGGTAAGCCTGCCTCTGCCGCCAACCGTCTGACCTCGCCCTTAACCAGTCCGCCCACAGGGAAAAGCACGTTATTGAGCTGTCTGCCGCTTAACTGGTTGAGAAAATAGGTTTGATCCTTGTTCTCGTCCGAGGAGCGCAAAAGGAAATTCTTACCGCCCTCGCTTTTCAAGGACGCGTAGTGACCTGTGGCTATGTAATCCGCGCCGTAAACCTCGGCGTACTTGGCAAACGCGTCGAATTTTATCTCTCTGTTGCACAAAACGTCAGGATTAGGCACACGGCCGCGGCTGTATTCGTCCACAAAGAGCGTAAACACTCTATCCCAGTATTCCTTGGAAAAGTCCACCACGTAGTAAGGAATGTCCAAAACAGCCGAAACGCGGCGAACATCCAGATAATCCTCCTCCGCCGTGCAGTAGCCGCACTCGTCTTTCTCCTCCCAGTTGCGCATAAAAAGCCCGATTACCTCGTAGCCTTGCCTTTTGAGGAGTAACGCGGCGACCGAGCTGTCCACGCCGCCTGACATACCGATGACGACCTTAGTCACGAAACGTACCTGTTGCCGCTGTCCGGCAAAATCACCACTATATCGCCCTTGGAAACGCTTTTTGAAAGGGCCTTGCCTGCCGCAAAAGCCGCGCCCGAGGATATGCCGCAAAAGACCTTGTAGCTTTCCATAAGCTCCGCCTTGCCGTTGAAGGCGTCCTCGTCCGTCACGGGCAAAATGCCGTTAAGCAATTCCACTTCCATTATTCCGGGTACAAAATTCGCCCCTATTCCCTGTATTTTGTGGGGGGCGAACTCGCCGCCGCGCAAAACTCTGCTCGCCGCAGGCTCGACGCCGTAAACCTCGGCGGTTAAGCCGTTGGCGCGAATATAATCGGATATTCCCATAACCGTGCCGCCGCAACCAACGCCGCCAACGATATAGTTAGCAGTGGGCAGTTCCTTGAATATTTCGGGAGCGGTGGTTTCAAAATGCGCCCTGCGGCACACGGGATTGTTGAATTGGTCGGGCATATAACCTTTTAGCTTGCGGACAAGCTCGCGAGCCTTGGCAACAGAGCCTTGCATACCCTCGCTTGCCTTGGTCAGCACCACCTCGCCGCCGTATTTTTCGATAAAAGCGATACGCTCCTTGCTCATATTGTCGGGCATTACCATAACCGCTTTGAGATTAAGCTCTCTCGCCACGTAAGCAAGTCCTATGCCTGTGTTGCCGCTGGTAGGCTCGATAATGGTATCGCCTTCCTTAACCAAGCCTTTTTCCAAGGCATTGACAACTAGGTACAAGGCTACTCTGTCCTTGATACTGCCTGCCGGATTGACGCTTTCCAGCTTGCCGAAAAGACGACAGCCGTTAAACTCGTCCAGATAAATAAGGGGCGTGTTGCCGATAATTTTTAGCGAATTGGGTAAATCCATAATAACCTCCTGCGGAGAAACGTCGCAATACAGTCCTCACGGCGGCGTTGCAAAACGCCTAACCGTAACGCCGTACCTCACGCGCATACACGTACGTACGCATATCCATATAATAATACGCCGAGGGTAAATAGTCAAGCACCGCGGCAAATTGTGCGGTGCGGATTAATAATTGCACTCGGTGGGAACGGGAAAGCGCGTAAACGCGAGATTCTTAGTCAGTGATAAGTCATTCCTTAGATTTACACGTTAATTGTTCCGTTAGGGGCGCGTAAACGCGAGATTCTTCGTCACAATAGATTGCTCCTCAGAATGACAGTCGGGGTGGGGTGGGTTCGTGGGGTGGATTCTCAATTGTTCAACTTTCTCCCTTTAACAGACTACCGCCTTCCTCCAAAGCCCCACTTTCTTTCTCCAAAGCCCGACTTTCTTCCCGGGGTTCCCCGCAAAAACACGTAGTGTTGTTGTGGGGTGATATAAAAAAAGGCGTGTGCTTTAACAGCCCACGCCCTTTTGATATTTAGCGGTGTTGTCCGCTATTGTCCTAAGCTTTAGCCTACGATAACGAAGTTGCCGTCCACGTTGGCTGTGCTTTCCTTCTCACCGTAAACACCGTTGTTGGCGATATTGTTGGTGGGAGCGGTAGCAGTAATCTTGCCCTCTGCATAAGCGTTGGTAACGGTGCCGCTATAAGCGTAACCTACTACTGCGCCTACGTTGATGTAAGACTTCTTGAAGATAAGCTTGGAAAGCTCGATACCGATGATGCTCTTGCCCTTGATGGTGGCATTGATAACGATCTCAACGTCAACGTCGTCGATATTGCCTGCGTTGTAGCCTGCGATACCGCCTACGCTGAAGTAGGTGTTACCTATCCAAGACTTGGAAGTAGCGTCGATTGCGCCGCCGATAACCTTGACGTTGGAGATGGTGCCGTAGTTAGCTCCTGCAATGATACCTGCGCCTACTGCGCCGTTATCGCTGAAGCTGACCTTAGCGTCTTCTACGATCAGGTTCTTGACCGTGCCGTTGCCTGCGATGTAGCTGAACAAGCCTGTGAAGTCGTCGGCAACCGCGTTGATTGCGACCTTCTTGATGCTGTAACCGTTGCCGTTGAAGGTGCCTGCGAACTTGTTGTCCTCGTTGCCGATAGGAGTGATAGCCGCGGTGTCGCATTCTACGTCGCTGTTAAGCGTGATATACTTGCCTGCGAAGTCGCTGTTCTTGGAAGCGTCTGCCAAGCTCTTGAGCTGAGCATAGGTGTAGATGAGGTAAGGATTAGCAATCGTGCCGTTGCCGATGTCGTCGTAGGAAGTAAGCTTGCCCTCGATGTTAACGCCGAAGGTGTAATCGCCCTCGCTGGTCTTAAGAGTGTAGCTGTAACCGCCTGCCGCAAGGCTGAAGGTGTACTCGTTAGCAAAGGTGATAACGCCGTTGCTGTAACGATAGTTGATTGCACGGATACCGTTGCCGCTGATGGAGAGGACTTCCGCATCATACAGAGTCACGTCCACGGTCAGGTCGTTGGCACCGTTGGTCTTTACGTTGTAAATCGTTGTACCGACTTCCACAACACGGGAGTCATACACGTCAACGCTGAAGGAGAAAGCGTTGACAGAGGTGTTGACTACGAGCTTGTTCAAGCCGTAAGGCATAGCCTCGAAAGCCGCCGCCGCAATGGTAAGCTTGCCATTAGCGAAGGTGTAATCCGCCGCGCTGATGCCGTCCACGCCGACGAAGGAAGCGTCCTGTAAGTCAACGTCGATAACAACGTCCACAGGATTACCCTTATTGAAGGAGAGGTCGGAAACCTTAACGGTGGGAGCGGTGGTGTTGGTTACGTTGATAACCAAGTCCTGTCCGTTGACTGTGAATACGTTAGCGCCGTTGGTCAAAGCCTTAACGAAAGCTTCGGAGAAGATAATCTGTCTGCCGTCGATCTCGTAATCGCCAACCTCAACGATACCTGCGCCGATCTTGGTGTAAGCGAAGGTCACGTTGCCGCCAGCCGCCTTGTCGTAAGCCTTAGCAGTCTCGGTGAAGATAACCGCGTTGGTCGTATCGCTTACGTTAACGGTGAAGCCGAGAACGGTCTTGCCTGTGGTGATGGTGAACTGAGAAACACCCGTAGCAAGCTTTTTCATATAAGAGGCACCGATAGTCAGGATACCCTTGCTTGCGTTATAGGTGCAGTCGGTTGCGCTGACCTGATTGCCGCTCTTAGCCAGCTTAACGAAGGTGTCTGCGTAAAGGCTGACAGCCACGTTCAAGCCGTTGCCGGAGTTCTTGTTGTAGTTGAAGGCATTAACCGCCAATTCAGCAACACGGCTGTCCGTAACCGTAACGGTAACTTCTGCGGTGGTGTTGTTGGAGGAGTAAACCTTATAAGTATATTCGCCGACAGCCAAATCATTGAGATATGCGCCGTAGATAACCAGCTTGTCGCCGCTAACCTGATACTGTGCGCCGCCGTCAACGGAGGTGATGGTATTGCCGAAAGTCTTAACCGCGAAGGTTGCGCTTACGGGATTAGCCTTGTCAAAGGTAAAGGTGTTGTCAGCAATCTCTACTGCCTTTTCGCTGTAGCACTCGATGAAGAGGTTAAGGTTGCCCTTGTTGCTCTCGAAGGTAATAGCCTGAGTGCTGCCTGCCTTCAAGGTGCTGAGGTAATCAGCCTTAACGGTCAGGGTGTTGTCAACTAAGGCGTACTGTCCTGCGTTGATGCCGTTAGCGGTGATCAGCTTGATGAACTTAGCGTTGTTGAGCTGAACGTCGAAGGTCACGTCGCCGCCCTCGTCCACGTTGTAGGTGGCGGTAGTAGCGGTAGCGGTGGGAGCCTCGGGCATTTTCTTAACGGTGATAACCTTGGTAACTGCCTTGTTGGTCTTGGAGGTTACCTGAATCTGAGCGTTGAAGCTGCCGCTTACGTCGGGATTAGAGGTAATCTTGTTGCCGTCTAAGGTGATGTAGTTAGCCGCGTCGCCCAATAAAGCGTAATCGAACTGATCCCAGTCCATCGTGACTTCGCCGACCTTGAAGTTGGTGTCGTCGTCCAGCTTGTTGAACTTGAGGTCGTAAGCCTTAGCCTTGAATCCGGTAAGGTAGGTGTACGCGCTGTTGAGGTAAATAATCTCGTCAACGGTGTCGATCTTCTCGTTCATCTCGTTGGTGATGGTGTTCTTAACGAACTCGGTAGGAAGATAGCGGTAGCCTGCCTCCCACAAAGCCCACTTCTTGTAAAGAAGCTCTTTCTCTGCGATCTCTTTGGTTAAAATCTTGCCTTCAATCTTGAGGGAGAGGTAGATACCTGCCTCGGTGTGATAAGCCGCACCAGTGGTGAACTTACCTGCAACCAAGTCGTCGCAATTAAGCGCGAACTTGCCGCCCAAATCGAAGTATGCGCCGACTGCTACGCCCAAATCCACACCGATAACGCCGTATGCGCTGATGCCGATGGAGTTGGTGATACCAGCCTTAGCTTCCGCAATGCCCTGTAAGGTCAAGCTGCTGAGGTCGAAATCGTTCTCGTAGTTGCCGTAACCGCTCATCTTCTTGTTGACGTAAACAACGCCGAAGGTGGTGTCGAAGGTGTTGGTAGCTTCAACGCCTACGGTGCCGACAAAGCCGAAGGAAATCTCAAAGCCCATCTCGTAATCGATGCAAATGGGAAGAGTACCTATAGGAATTGACCACTTCATAAACGTCTTGCCGTCGTCGATGCTCTTACCTGCGATACCTGCGAGCTTGTTGATAAGCTGGGTAGCGGTAGCCGCGTCTTCCCAAGTCTTGCCGAGTGTAAAGCTGGCGCTGACCTTGGAAACCAAATTCATATCGCAAGCGAACTCGAACTGGGTGGGATCCTTCTGGATATTGACGGAAGGATCAACCGCGATGGTGTTGGCAACCTTAAGGGTGATACTGCCCATATCGTTCTTGCCCAAATTCTTGAAGGTAAGAATGATATCTACGCCGATGTTGTCGTCGTTAAGCTTGAAGTCAAGCTTAATGCTGACGTTGTCGTTAGGCTTCCACTCTTTGCCGAAAAGCATTGCGCCCGCTTCCATAACGAAATCGGAATTCATAATGCTGTTGATGGTAGCTTCCTCGTCGATGGTGACGATATCCTCGCTAAGTTCCAGCGTCTTATTGACGTTAAGCTCGGAATACACGTCCGCAAGTTCTGCGTCCTTGACGTTGAGGATTACGTTGCCGCCGGCTATATCGTAGGACTCTATCTTAAAGGAAGAACCGTTGGTGGAATCACCGAAGATTATCGTATCCTTGCTCTCGAAAACGAGAACGCCGTCCTGCTTGTAGCCGTCTGCGCCGTTAAGAGTGATGATATACGCACCGTCCTCTTCGTTGGTGGTAAGATACTCTATTGCGCCTACTGCGTTATTGCCTGCGTAAATCACGCTTACGTCCTGAGCGTTCTTAACTGCGCTGATGGAGTAGTCCGCGTAATGAATCGCGTTGGCGTTCATAACCGTAACTTCAGCCTCGGGTTTGGCAATAGTGAAAACGAAAGAATTAAGTCCCTCGTAGTCCTTCGCCGCAAAGCTTGCGCCGCTGAAAAGGTTGATGGCGTATGCGTTACCTGCAACGAAACCGTTCTTCGCGGTAATGCCGTACTTCTTGTCGCCGTAATCGGTAACTTTCAGTTCGACAGCATCTCCGTCGTAAGATACGATAACGTAGTTGCTGTAATTCTGCGCGGTGACGGCTGCGGTGGAGTTAATAACGAACTCCGCATCCGTTCCCAAACCACGGAACACCTGAACGCTTGACGCGCTCTCGGCAATGGCTTGAGTCTCGGGGGTAAAGGTCTTACCGCCGAACACACCGGCAATCGCTAACGCAACCACAACGATAACAGCAACCGCAGCTATACCGCCGCTGATTAAAACTGCTTTCTTGGTCTTAGTCATAACAATGCCTCCTTCAAAATTTTTCGCGCGTGAGAAATGAATACGCGCATATACTCTCGTATAATATATTAATATATATTTTAGAAAGTGTCAAGGGCAAAGTTAAAAATTTAATAATTGTTTCTTACGAAAATTTAATGTATTATCCGAATAAATTATAGCTTTTTTGTTTTTTCTGCCACGGTTTTTCCGTTCAAACGATAACGAATTATAACAAACCCAAACAAACTGCAATTTTTCTTGTGAAAGGAAAGTGAGAGTCTGCAAGCTTCTTTCCCTGCGCCCTGAATTTACCCGAAAATCGCAAACGGGCGGTTCGTGAAGACGAAATTCGCCGAAAAAATCCGAAAGCTTAACCCCGATTTGAGGAAAAACAGATAAAAAAAGGGTTTCTTCCCGAAAGAAAAAGCCCGAATCTGTTTTTGTTTTTTACGTATCCGCCCTGTTTTTCAACGGGGATACCGCTTTTTCGCCGCAAACGGACGTTTTCCGCCGCCGTACCGCGAAAACAGCCCGAAAAACCGCCGTGTTATAAGTTTTTGTGATAGCACCGAGGACTAAATCCTCACGATTTTACCTGTTTTTCCGCTTTCAGCCAGAGAAAACACCGCTTCAGCCACCTCGAAAGGAGTCAAAAGCCGCTTCGCCTTGGTCTTAGCGGCGTAGGCGTTCTTCTCCTCTTCCGTCAGATTGTCGTTCATTTTGGTATCCGTGATGTCGGGAGCTACGCAGTTGACTCTGACCGTACCCTTAAGCTCCTTGGCAAGAGCCTTGGTCAGTCCTATCAGCCCTGCCTTCGCCGCCGAATACGCCGCTTCGCAGCTGCCGCCCTTAACGCCCCACACCGAGGACACGTTGACTATACTGCCCTTGCCCTCTTTCAGCATTGACGGCAGTACGAACTTGGTGCAGTAAAAAGCCGAGGACAAGTTGCAGTCTATAACCTTGCGCCACGCCTCCTCCGTCACGTCCATCAAAAGCCCTTTCGCGTCCACGCCTGCGTTATTAATAAGGACGTCCACCCGAGGGAAAACCTTGAGTATCCGCTCTATCGCCTCCTGCGCACTGCGGTAATCGGACAAATCCGCTCTTACGGGCACCGCGAAAACCCCCGAATTGGCAAGTTCCGCGCACAGCTCCGCCGCCGCGTCGCAATTACGGTAGTATCCCACCGCCACAGAATAGCCCCTCTCTCCGAAAAGCCTTGCCGCCGCGCCGCCGATACCGCCCGACGCGCCTGTTACGAAAACCGTTTTCATCAGTTGCGGTTGCTGTGAATGGGAGCAGGCACTCTGCCGCCCCTCTTCACGAAGACGGAGGGATCGCCGCTGTTCACGGGCATAATGGGCGCTCTGCCCAAAAGACCGCCGAACTCCACGGTGTCGCCTGCCTTGCCGCCCTCTACGGGGATAACTCTCACGGCGGTGGTTTTGTTATTAACCACACCGATTGAAATCTCGTCCGCTATCATAGCGGAAATCACCTCTGCCGAGGTGTCGCCGGGTATAGCCACCATATCGATACCCACGCTGCAAACCGCGGTCATAGCCTCCAGCTTGTCAAGGGTGATACCCCTTGCCGCGGCGGAATTAATCATACCTATGTCCTCGCTGACGGGGATAAACGCGCCCGACAAGCCGCCCACGTGGGAGCTTGCCATAACGCCGCCCTTTTTCACAGCGTCGTTAAGGAGCGCAAGAGCCGCGGTGGTGCCGTGACAGCCAACTCTCTCCAAGCCCATCTCCTCCAGTATCCAAGCCACAGAATCGCCCACCGCAGGAGTGGGGGCTAAGGACAAATCCACGATTCCGAAGGACGCGCCTAACATTTGAGCCGCTTCCTTGGCAACCAACTGTCCAACTCTCGTCACCTTAAAGGCGGTTTTCTTCACGCACTCGGCAACCTCGGTCAAATCTCCGTTCACCTTTTCCAGCGCGGCTTTCACCACACCGGGGCCGCTGACGCCTACGTTAATCACCTTATCGCCCTCGCCCGTGCCGTTAAACGCCCCTGCCATAAAGGGATTATCCTCTACCGCGTTGGCGAAAACCACCAGCTTGGCAC
The DNA here is from genome assembly GCA_964368645.1 of uncultured Christensenellaceae bacterium. Taxonomy (GTDB): domain Bacteria; phylum Bacillota; class Clostridia; order Christensenellales; family CAG-1252; genus JAEDHM01. The sequence goes on along the minus strand of CAYJBY010000021.1, from coordinate 43,467 downwards.
AGCCTATGCAGGAGCGGTCCGCGGTAAGCTCCGCCGCCTTTTTGACGACCTTGCCCATTTTATAAACCGCGTCCATATTGATACCTGCTCTGGTGCTTGCCACGTTGACCGAGGAGCAGACCTTAAGCGTCTGCGCCAAAGCCTCGGGAATGGTGTCGATAAAATCGCTTTCCTTCGCGCTCATACCCTTCTGTACAAGTGCGGTATAGCCGCCGATAAAGTCGATACCTGTGGCAAGAGCCGCCTTGTCCAAGGCTTTCGCAATGGTCAGGTAGTCGCCGCTTGCCTGCCCCACAAGGGATATAGGAGTGACGGAAACTCTTTTGTTTACCACGGGAATACCGTATTTTGCGGCAATATCCTCGCCCACTCTCACCAGATTGTCGGCGTAGCGCGTAATCTTATCGTAAATTTTGGCGGCGCATTTTTTGCCGTCGGGATCGATACAGTCGAACAAGGAAACGCCCATTGTGATACAGCGAACGTCAAGATGCTGACTTTTAATCATATTGATGGTGTCTATAATGTCAAAATCGTTAAGCATAATCAAATACGGTGCATAGCGTTGAACAAATCCTCGTGTCTTAAGGAAATATCCACTCCGTTAGCCTCGCCCTCCTTGCCGATTGCGCTTGCAAGCTCGGATAAGGTCATACCCGATTCGCTGACGTCCACTCTCATAATCATATTGAAACTGCCCTTCATAACAGTTTGAGAAATGTCCTCTATGTTGATGTTGTGCTTTGCCAAAAAACTGCAAACCATAGCTAATATGCCAACCTTGTCGTTGCCGAATACCGTAATAATGACTTTCACCTGAAAATCCTCCGAAGTCTGATTGTTTTATTTTACTCTCTGGAGAGGCATACTTTCAAGCGATTGGCATAAAAAATACGGATTTTAATATAGATTTATATATGAATTTGATATTTGTGCTGATGTGTTGCCTCGGTCTGGGGGCGATTTGCTTCATAAATCCCGAAAGCGCGGTGTCGGTTATGTTGGAAGGAACCGCAGGTGCGGTAAGCCTTTGCATTAAAATGACGGCGGTTTACGCTCTTTGGATGGGGATACTGGAGGTAATGGACGGCGCAGGGTTAAGCCGCTATTTAGCCGCCCTTTTCCGCCCCGTCACCAAGCTCTTTTTCCGCAAACAAAGCCGCGAAGCGCAGGACGTTATCAGTATGAACCTCGCCGCCAACTTTTTGGGTATGGGGGGCGCGGCGACTCCGCTCGGAATTAAGGCGATGGAATTAATGACGGACGGCTCGGATACCGCCACTCCCGATATGCTTATGTTCCTGATAATCAACGTCACGTCCATACAACTTTTGCCTGCAACGGTTATCGCGTTAAGGAGCGCGGCAGGCTCAGGCTCCGCTTCTGATATAATCCTGCCTACCCTTTTGGCAACGCTGATTACCACCCTAGTGGGGGTGGCGTTGGTGCGCGTTTTCTGCTATCCCGGTAAAAAATCCGCTGCCCGTAAGGCGTTGAAAGCAAAGGCTAAAGAGGGAAATTTCAACGGCTATAAGGGTACGAAAATGCAGACTAAAGATGGATATACAGACTGCGGAAAAGGCTTGTCGAAAATGGTTGTTAAAAAAGGAAATTCCGACTGCGGAAAGAGTGCGAAATTGAAGACCGAAAGGAGAAAATCCGACTGTTATAAGGGGTTGAAAACGCAGACTAAAGAGAAAAATTTCGACCGCGGAAAGTGGTTGCCGAAACGGAAAAAAACGGTCGGGAAACACACAGCCGCAGGGTGCGGCGTTACCGTAACGACAGGGGCGCGAAAGAAAACGGCTGGGGGTTTATTTGCGGCAAAAAGCGGAGCGGAAAGACAATGAGCGCGTACATTCTGCCGATACTGGTTATCGTTCTTTTCCTCTTTGCCTACATAAAAAGAGTGCCTGTTTTCACGCGCTTTGCCGAGGGCGCGGAAAAGGCTATTAAGCTGGTGGTCAGCATCTTTCCTTTTATCGCAGGCATATACTTGGCGGTGGTGCTTTTTAGGGTAAGCGGACTCTCCGCCGCCCTGTCGAAAACCCTCGCGCCCGTGTTTGATTTTATCGGAGTTCCCTCGGAGCTTACGGAGTTTATCGTGGTGCGCCCTCTGTCGGGAAGCGGCAGTCTTGCGCTGTTGGAGGATATTTACAAAACCTACGGAGCGGATAGCTATACGGCTAGGTGCGCCTCGGTGATTATGGGCAGCAGCGAAACGATTTTTTACGTCACCGCGGTGTATTTTTCCACAACTAAGGTCAAAAAACTCAAGGGCGCAATTCCCATAGCTTTACTGGCAACGGCGGTAGGCGCGGTGGTGTCCTGCCTGCTGTGCAGACTGATGTGAGAATACCGCTGGGGGAAAGTAGGTTATTGAAAAAGGACTGCCGTAAAGAAAGATTATTGCAGAAAAGGATTGCTGTAAAAAGGCTGTTTCAAAAAACACAACTTAAAAAGAGTAATCGCAGAAAGGAGTTGCTGTCATTCTGAGCAAGTACGCAGTACGCGGCGAAGAATCTCGCCGACAGGCGGTAAAAATACTCTATATCACCTTATGTATCACATATTTTCCGCTTTTGCTGTTTGCGCCTATCGGCGAGATTCTTCGTTGCAACAAGGTTGCTCCTCAGAATGACAACGCAGAGTGTGGGGGTGGATTATCGGGGTGGTTCTCCAACGCCCGACTTTCGCCTCGGGGTGGATTATTGTGGGGCGGTTTTCCGCATAAATGCGAGATTCTTCACTTCAAGCAAAGCTCTCGTTCAGAATGACACGTTAATTTTTGCTTAATGGTTATCGGGGTAAGTTGTTGTTGGTTTTTTGATAATTTGACGAATAAAAGCGGAATAAGACGGACAAAATAACAGTATCAAGTAAAAGGAGGAACAACAATGGCTAAATTTATCCACACCGGTGAAAAGCCCGGCGCAGGCAGTTACAGCTGCACCAACTGTGGCACCGACGTTCAACTCGGCGGCTCTGACAAGATGCCCCCTTGCCCTAAGTGCAACAATTCCAGTTTTACTAAGATCGACTAACTGTCCGCAAGGTTATCGGCAGTAAATGCACGATACGCGGACGTTTCCGCGGACGGTTAAAATAATTCGACCGCGGAACAGCTTTAGACAGCGTCTAAAGCGGAAACGGTGCAACGCAGACGCGTTACACCGTTTCTTTTCGTAATAATGGTTTTGTTGTTTGCGATTTTGTTATTTCCGCTTTTGCTGTATGCGCTTTTTTTGTGGGGTTTCCGCATAAATGCGAGATTCTACAATCACCCCACAAGACCGTGTAACGGTGTTGTGGGGTGGGCTATCGGGGTTCCCCGCAAAAATATCGCATATTTTTGTGGGGTGATTTTAGTCAAGTTTGTCGATAAGGTCGCTGACCTTGTCGATTACTCTTTTATCCATTGCCACAAAGGCGTGAGAGGTGCCGACTCTACCGTCGTCCTCGCCTGTTGCGCCCACTATCATTATGTTATCCGCATAGAAAACGCCGTCGTTCTTAATAGCGGTAGTTATCGCCGCTTCGCCGCCGTAGTACTTGCCTAAGGTCGCGCTCCAAACGGAAACCAAGCCGTCACCGTAGCGGTTAAACTCGTACTCGTTTTCGTCATCGTCTTCCACCTCGACCGAGGTTAAGGTCTTAACGCCGTAGCCCGAAATATAATAGGTGTCAACCAGAGTGCTTACGTGCTTTCCGTCCACGTATTTGGCGTTTTGGTAGGCTTGCAGGGTGCTTAGCTGGGGCTTTACGCCGCCTGCCTCGAAATTGGTTATGGTCTTAAGATAAGAATCCTCGGTGAGATAGGTCATAAACTCCGCATAGGTAAGATTGTCGTCCTCTACCTCAATAGGAGCGTCGGTCAGTCCGTAAGAGAGATCTGCGAAGAACTGCTCCGTGGGGAACAAATCGTAGAGAGAATACATATTCTTGCCGATACCCTTCAAAATATCGAAAATCATATCCGCGCTGACTCCTGCGCTCTTCATAAGACTAACGATTTCCGGGCTGTCCAGCTTGGACATCAAAACGTCGAACGCAACGCCTAAGTTGAGTCTGCCGTCCTTGTCGTAAGCCTTGGGGTAGCTTGCCTTGGGGATAATGCCGTCGATTAAAACCGCGGCGTTAAGAGTCATACCTGCCACCTTGATATTGCCCATAGCGGCAAGGTCGAACCAGTTGCCTGAAAGCATTTCGCCGATAGCGGAGAACAGCCCCTCGTACATAAAATACACCGTATCCATTGCGCCGTAGAAGGGAGCGGATATAGGTATAAACTTCTCAACCTTAGCGCGGTTAGCTTCCTTTTGCAGGAAAGAGGATACCACGAGTCCGCCCATACTGTGGGTAATCAAAACCACCTTGTCGTAATCCTTGACGTAGTTTTCAAGGTCCGCCGCCGCGGTATCGGTGCTTAAACGCCAGTCGTACTGGAAGGTCAAAACGTCGTAATCGTCGCTGTATTCGTCCTCTAATTCGTCGAACATATTTTCAAAGAGGTTGCCAACGGTGTAAACGGTGGGATCGTCCATCGTGCCCGTACGCAAGCCGTCGTCCTTTTTGGTGCCGTCCTCGTTCACCGCCATACGGTTAATCAAGCCGTTTTCGCCTTCAAAATCCGTGGCAAGGGTGATGAAATTGAGAATTTCCGCACTGTTAAAATCCGAAAAACAGAACACGGGATCGTCCGTTTCGGCGTCGTAAAAACCGCCGCAACCTATACCGTGCATCATAACTATTGCTTTTTTCTCCTCTTTTTTGTCGTCACAACCGCTTAAAAGCAACAGGGGCGTAATCGCCAAAACCGCAATGAGCAAAACGCAAAGCGATACTGCAAAAAACCTTTTCATAGCTCCTCCCAAATGCGGCGCAGATGCGCCGACTGCTGATATACCCTTGTAGTATAACACCGCGCGAAAGGCTTTTGCAATACGGTTTTCCACAAAACACGCGGTTTTTTATTTTGAAAGCTATCGCTTTATTGCACAATGGTTGGAATTGTCATTCTGAACGAGAGCTTTGCTCGAAGTGAAGAATCTCGCCGATAGGCGGTATTTGCGTGAAATTATATTCCGTGATTTTCCGCATAGATGCGAGATTCTTCGTAGTGACAGGTCACTCCTCAGAATGACAACATTCTGACGGTTTTTGTCATTCTGAACGAGTACACAGTACGAAGTGAAGAATCTCGCCGATAGGCGGTATTACATAGTTATTGTGGGTTGGTTGGGATTGTCATTCTGAACGAGTACGCAGTACGAAGTGAAGAATCTCGCCGACAGGCGTTTCTTTTTTAGTTTGTGGGGTGATTTTCCGCATAGATGCGAGATTCTTCGTAGTGACAGGTCACGTCCTCAGAATGACAACATTCTGACGGTTTTTGTCATTCTGAACGAGTACGCAGTGCGAAGTGAAGAATCTCGCCGACAGGCGGTATTTCCGTAGTTGTTGTGGGTTGGTTACTCAAAATATGAAAAAAAATTCGACTTTTCAAAAATTTTACTGTTGCAAGGCGGGATTATATATGATATAATGTTACCGCTAAAAAATCAGTATTCCCCTTTTTTCGCTGATTTCTTCGTTATTATCTATTTTTGGAGGTCTTTATGTCCAGAACGCTTAAAAACAATCTGTTAGTCGCCGCCCTTTTGGTGGTTTTCGTACTAACCATAGGGCTGACCTGCCTTTTCGCCGCGCCTAACGCCACCGCTCTTGCGGAGGAACAGGGCAAGGTAAAGGTTTGTCACATTTCGGATATTCACGTTTACGTCGAGGAATACTGCAACAAGCTTTCCGGCGGCTATATCCGTACCTACAGCACCGATACCAAGCTCCTTGAGGAAAGCGAAAGCTGCCTTGACGGCGCAATTAAGGTTATCAAAAACGAGCTGCCCGATTACGTGGTGGTCACAGGCGACATTACCAGTAACAGTGAGCTTGCAGGTCATCAGGCTGTGGCGGACGCTTTTACCGAGCTGACCTATTGGATGCGCTCAGCGGCAGGCGGCAATAAGGCTGCTTTCCAAATCTACGTTATCCCCGGCAACCACGACCTTTACAACAAGCGTTCCGCGTCCTATATGGTGGACGATGAGGAACTGGACAACTGGCTTAATACCACCGTCAGCGGTTGGAGCGGCGAGGGCTTGGACTCCGACTCCATTGACGCTTTGATGGAGCAGTACCTAAGCTCCTACCGCAAAACCGCTCCCAACTGCACCTACGAGGATTTCTTCAAGATTTACGAGGATTTCGGTATGACGGGTTGGGATTACGAGGGCACCACCGCTACTGAGGCGACTGCCTACACCAACAAATTCTATTCCGACAACACCGCAAAGTACGGCGAGTTTTACAGCTTTTACGGCAGTGCGGAAAAAGTCTATCTCGGCACAATCAACTGGCAGGACACCGAGTTCTTCAAGGATAGCCAATACTTCTACACCACCGACTCCAACGGCGCGGCGATTACCACGTTAGCCGAGAAAATCACCGCCGAGGCTCCCACCGCTTCCGAGATTGCCGCCTACGAGGCCACCGATAACTACACCGAGTTGGATCGCGCACAGCGCGCAGGCTGTCTGTCCTACGCGGCTTTCCCCACCGACGATATAGCTTTCTTGGGCTTTGACAACTTCCGTATGGTTTACGACGGCGACGAAAAGGCAATTCAAAAGCTTTACGACGATTACTATAAGGACTTCCTCACCTACGACCAGTACGCAAGTTCAGGCAGAATCGGCTGGAACCAGAGAACGGGCGGCGATATTAACACCCGTCAGCTTCTGTGGGCGTTAGACTCTGTGGCTCCCCTGACTACGGCAGGCGGCAAAACGGACAAAATCGCCAACGGCAATCAGGTATTTACCTTAGGTCATATGAACTACCTGCCCCACTTCGATATGGAAGACGAAATCCTAATCGGCTTCACCCTTGACAACTGGGAATACATTTCCACGGTGCTTGCCGATAAGGGTATCAAATACGCTTTTTCAGGTCATATGCACTCCAACGATATCGAGCAGTTCATCACCCAGAACGGCAACGTATTTTACGATATCGAAACAGGCTCCACCATCAGCTACGGCGCACCCGTGCGCTTCGTGGACGTTTCCCACGGAACGGATAACGGCGGCTACTACGAGAAAATGGTCAGCAACGTCAAATCCGTTTGCGACGTGAGTCAATCTCTTACCTATACCATCAAAAGCGCGGTTATCAACAGCGTTTCGGGCGGCGTTTATAACGACGCTTACCTTAACGGCGGTTTCTCCACGGAGCTTGAGGACGTACCCGGAAGTAACTCGGGCAACGACCTGCAAACCATTCTTACCAACAAGCTTAACGGTATGGTCAGCGGCTTGCTTAACAGCTACCTTGACGAGTCCTATCTCAAAAACACCCTACTCAATGTGGTGAACAACCTCAATCTGGGCGACGAATCCATCAACAGACTTTTGGCGAAACTGGTCAACGACCTGTTTGCTCTGGATTTCTCCTCCCTACGCGAGGGCTTAACCGCCAAGGGTTACACTCTTGAAGCGGACGAGGACGGCGTTTATACGATTATCGAATTAGCAGGAGATATGGTTTACGGTTTCCTTAACGGCGACGGCACCTGCGGTCTGGCGGCGAAAGCCGGTATCGCTCCCGTTTCCCTTGCGGACGCGGCTATCCATATATATAAAGGACATTGTTCGGGTGCCAACGAGGTAAAGCTCTCGGGCGCGTACGCTCTGATTTTGCAGGCGGCCAACGAAGGACTTTTGACTCAAAAGCTAGTGGATACCCTACTGGACTACCTACTCCCTGCCTTTGACCTTTTGACTTCCGCTCCCGTAAGACTGGACGGCACCGAGCCTGCTCTCGAAGCAGGCGTAGGCTTGGACATCGGCGCACAGGTGGCGGCGATTGAGGGCACGGGTGTTATCGGCGCGGTTATCAAGCCTGCCATTACTATGCTGAAAAACGGCGGCGTGGATAGCCTGCTCTCCTTGGTGGAGTATATCCCCAACCTGCTTAATAACGCCATTATCGGCTCCGCGGTCAACGGCTTTGTACAAGGCACTTCCTTTGAAAGCCTAATTTCCACGGCTCTTGACTATATCGCCAAGCTAAGCGATTACGACACCCTTTCGGATTTCCTCAACGAGGAGCTTATCGACAAGTACGTAACCAAGGCGTTGATTTTCAACCTCGGTCAGTACGTGGGCAAAATTATCACCAGTTTCGGCGAGGACAAATCCCCTGACGGCGCGTCCTTCGACGCTAACGACAACGTAACCAATCAAAGTAACTTCGTAATCAGATACGTCACCTCTTGGAACGCAGACTGCACCGCGGCGACCTACGCCTTCGGAGATTACTGCTACTACTCCAAGAGCGGTACCGAAAGCGGTATCGAATACAAGTCCGCGGAGAACGGCAATCTGCCCGGTATGGTATCCATAGCCCCCAACGGCGAAAGCTCCCTGACCTTCAGCTGGTTCACCGCGATTAACGCTTCCGTTTACGATTACGCTCAATACGACGAGAACGATAACGTGCTGGCGGTAGGCAATTACACCAAGGCAGAGGACGCTCCTGCTATCGTTGGCAAGTTCCAAATCGGCACCACCGCCAACTTCTCGGACGCCACCATCATCAACGTGGACGGCGAGAACGTCCTGCGCGAAATCCCCGGCATAGATTTAGGCATTACCTACATTACCCATTACAATATGGTGTATAACCGTTTCGTCACCACCTACGCTGTGGAAGCAGGCAAAACCTATTACTACCGTTTCGGCAACAGCTACGGCTGGAGCAAGATAGGCAGCTACACCACCCCCGGTGCGACCGACGGCTTTACCGTCCTTGGTATCACGGATATTCAAGGCTCTGTCGAGGCTAACTATCAGCTGTCCTACGACACCCTCACCGCCGCGCTTAACACGGTAGGCAAACCTGCCTTTATCCTCACCGGCGGCGACAACACCGACAAGGGTACTTCCACCGTTCAGTGGGAATGGCTCCTTAACGGTCAAACCGACGTTTGGTACAACAACCCCGTGGCGGCAACCACAGGCAATCACGAGGATTCCGATTACGCCTTATCCTCCGTGCTGGCTCTTCCCGAGTCCGCGGTTGTTGAGGACAGCGGCAGTTATTACAGCTTCTACTACAAGAACGTCTGCTTTGTGGTAATCAATTCCAACGACCTTACTTCCGACAGCACCCTCGGCACGGCGCAAACCGCTTGGCTGAACGGAGTTTTGCAGTCTGCCAAGACCAAAAAGGACAACGGCAATATAGACTGGATAGTAGTGACTATGCACAAGGGTCCCTATACGGCAGGCTCTCACGCTTTCGATACCGACGTTATCGCATTAAGAGCCCAGCTTACTCCGCTGTTCTCTCAGTACGGCGTTGACCTGTGCCTTGAAGGACACGACCACTGCTACAGCGTTTCTCAATTCATTTCCGATATAGATAACGGCGAGGTCACGGCGGCTACCCCCGATTACGACGCAATAGGCAACGTAACCAACGCAAACGGCGGCGTTTTGTACATCAATATGGGCTGTGCAGGCGACAAATTCTATAACTACATTTACAGCGACGAGGTTGCTCTCAAGGACAGAGCAGGTGACGTTTCCTATTTTAAGTCCGCAGGACTGGGCAAGTACGTTACCGAGGATAATATGCTTGAGCTGACCGAAACCCCTGCCTTCACGGGACTTAACTTCACCGACGGCAAAATGTCGGTTGTTACCTACACCGTCGTTGATGGCAAGGTGATAGTCCTTGACCAAATCAACTTTACGAAAACCGCTTCCGAAACGGCGGCTCCTGCTTTCTCCGTAACCGTTAAGGGCGCGGACGGCAAGCTTACTATCGATAACGAAACCGTTAAGGATATGGAGCTTTGCGCCTTTGTGGGCGAGAACACAGACGGACTTAAGACCTATTACTTAGGCTACAGCTTAGCGGCGATTATGGCGCAGAACAAAATCGGCGTCAAGGATTACGACAGCGTTAAGAGCGGCAGTGCGGAAACCGCCTGCTTGGACGGTATGTTTATCGCGCTGTTCTCCAAGACCGACGTCAACGCCGACTACGCAAGCTTAGGCGAGGCGAAAGCGGTTGCCTATACGGACGGCGTGGTTACGGAATCGACGCTTGGCAAGACCATAACCATAGTCGGCGGACTCCCTGCTTGGGCGATTGCGCTTATCGTAATCGGCTGTGCGGCGGTTGTGGCGGCGGCTGCCTATGCGGCAATAGTTATCGTTAAGAAAAAGAAAGCGGCGGCTAATAAATAACCGCTTTCGGTAAAGCGATTTAGCTTTTGCTATTTAACTCACGGACGGAGCTTCCGCCCGAAATAAAGAAAAACGGCTGAGGATTATACTTCAGCCGTTTTTTGTTATGCTTTGCGTTATGCTCGCTTTGCAATTTCTTTTTTCTTTGCGATATGTTTTTGCTCTGCGAAACGAATATCCGCTTAGAGCTTAAATACTTTTCGTACTGCCGCTTGCTGTTTTTCGTTCTTTCGCATCGGCAATTACTGCGTTCGCGTTGCACTCGCTTTGCGGTGCGTTTCCGCTTTACGGTAGGTTTTCGCTTTTTTTATGATTTGCGAAGTGAATATCAGCTTAGAGGAGTGGGGGTACTCCCCCAAGGCAAATATCCGCTTTAGGTTTATCCTCTTTGCCGCACTACCGCTTTTTCCAGATGAGGACGGGGGTACGCGCCGCTTTTACCTCGTCGGGGCGTTTGATTTGTCCGTGCTGCGGAGAGTGTTTCATAGCCTCTCCTGCGGAAAAAGCCTCGTCATACAACGCAAGCAGGGTTTCCGCCGCCTCGTCTAGGGTTTCCTTGGTTTCGGTTTCGGTAGGCTCGAACATTAACGCCTCGTGAACGATTATCGGGAAATACATTGTCGGGGGGTGAATACCCTTGTCAATCAGGCACTTAGCAAGGTCAAGGGCGGACACTCCCGTTTCCTTTTTCAGCTCGTCAAGGGAGAGTACGAACTCGTGCATACAACAGCCGTCGTAAGCATAGGGGTACTTTGCCTTGAGCTTTGCCAAAAGGTAGTTGGCGTTGAGAACCGCTAGCTGTGAGGCTTCCTTCAAGCCCTCTGCGCCCAGTACCGTAACGTAAGTGTATGCCTTGATTATTACCGCTAAATTGCCGTAAAACGCTTTTACCTTGCCGATTGTGTCAACAGGCTCCGCGAAGGCGTAACCCTCGGCGGTTTTCACCACCTGCGGCGCAGGCAAAAAGCCGCTTAACGCCTGCTTACAGCCCACAGGTCCGCTTCCGGGACCGCCGCCGCCGTGAGGAGCGGAAAAGGTTTTGTGCAAATTAAGGTGAACCACGTCAAAGCCCATATCGCCCGGACGGACAACGCCCATTACGGCGTTGAGGTTCGCGCCGTCGTAGTACATAAGACCGCCTGCCTCGTGGACTATGCGCGTGACTTCCTCGATGTTCTTTTCAAAAAGTCCGAGGGTGGAGGGGTTAGTCAGCATCAGCGCGGCGGTATCTGCTCCTGCGGCGTCCTTTAACGCCTGCAAATCTACGCCGTGTTCCTTACTGCTGGGGATATTAACCACCGTAAAACCTGCCATAACCGCGCTGGCAGGATTGGTGCCGTGGGCTTGGTCGGGAACTAGGATTTTGGTACGGGCAAGGTCGCCGCGAGAGCGGTGATACGCCTTAATCAGCTTTAAGCCCGTGTACTCGCCGTGGGCTCCTGCGGCAGGCTCTAGGGTAATGCCGTCCATACCCGTGATGGTTTTCAACGCTTCCTGCATATCGTACATCAGCTCCAGCGTGCCCTGAACCGCCGAAAGGGGTGCTAGGGGGTGCGCCGAGGTAAAGCCCGATAAGGAAGCAGTGACCTCGTTGATTTTCGGGTTGTACTTCATAGTGCAGGAACCGAGAGGGTAAAAACCGTTATCCACGCCGAATGCGCGGCGCGAAAGCTCGGTATAATGTCTTACCGCTTCCACTTCGGATACCTGCGGCAAAATCAGCTCTTTTTCACGGCGAAAGCCCTCTGCGAATTGATAGCTCAAGCCTTTTTTCGGCTGAACGCAACGGCGACCGTTTACGGATTTTTCAAATATCAGTTTCATATTACGCCCTCCCTGCGATACTAACCGCCGCGTCTAGGGATTCCTTATCGGAGGTTTCCGTAGCGCACCAGAGGATTTCGTCGTCGGACAGCTTTAAGCCGCCTAAAATATCGGCGGCGTCCAAAGCGGCGAGAACCGCGTCGGATTTGCCCTTCTTAACCGTTACGAACTCGTGGAAAAACTCCTCGGAATACTTTAACGCGAAGCCCTGCTTGCACAGCTCGGCGGCAAGGTAATGCGCGTTGGCGGCACAGGTTGAGGCTACCTCTTCCAAACCGTCTTTGCCCATTGCCGTTAAATACACGGAAGAGGTAAGAGCGCACAAAGCCTCGTTACTGCATATATTGCTCAACGCTTTTTCGCGGCGAATATGCTGTTCTCTCGCCTGTAAGGTCAGGACGAAAGCCCGATTGCCGTCAGCGTCCGTGGTTTCGCCTACGATTCTGCCGGGGAGCTTGCGCACGTCCTTTTCGGTTGTGGTCATAAAGCCCAGATAAGGTCCGCCGAAGTTAAGAGGAAGTCCTAAGGGCTGTCCCTCGCCTACCGCCGCGTCTGCTCCGCACTCACCGGGGGTTTTCAGCAAAGCCGCCGCTATGGGGTTAAGCCCCACTACCAGCTTGGCTCCGCCTGCCGCGGCAAGACTCTTGACCGCCGCAATATCCTCGATAATTCCGTAATAATTGGGTTGTTCCATATACACGGCGCAAACGCCCTCGGGGAGCGTATAGCCGCCCTTGTAGCAACCCTCGGCAGGGATGATCACAGGGGTGACGCCGTAACCCTCTAGGTAGGTTTTGATTACGCGCAAAACGTCAGGGCGAACGGTGGATAATATCGCCGCCTTGTCCGTTTTCGGAGTGCGGTACATACCGATAGCCTCTGCCGCCGCCGTCGCTCCGTCGTAAACGCCTGCGTTAGACACTTCCATACCCGTAAGATTTGCCATCATCGTTTGGTACTCGAAAATGGACTGCAAAATTCCCTGCGAAAGCTCCGCCTGATAGGGGGTGTAGGCGGTAACGAACTCGGAGCGGTTGACGATAGAAGTCACCATCGGCGGTATGTAATGAGAATACGCGCCTGCTCCGCGCAAAATCAGGTCGTAACGCTTGTTTTTGTCGCTCAAAGCGGTTAGCTTTTCCAACGCTTCCTCTTCGGATACGCCCTGTGGGAGATTGAGTTTTGCCGCCCTTAATCCCTCGGGTACGGAAGCATAAAGACCGTCAAGGGAAGTAACTCCCACGGTCTTCAGCATTTCCGCAATATCCTCTTCGGTATGCGGTACGTATTTCGCCATAATTCCTCCTTAGAGCTGTGCGGCGTATTCGTCCGCGGTCAAAAGCTCCTCGGTGGCGGAGAACTCAACCTTGCAAATCCAAGCGCCGTAAGGATCGGAATTGATGGTTTCGGGAGAGCTTTCCAGCTCGTCGTTGACCTCTACCACTACGCCTGTCACAGGACTGATAACGTCGGAAACCGCCTTAACGGATTCCACGTCGCAAAGCTGCTCGCCTGCGGTAACTTCCTGCCCGACTTGAGGAAGATTGATGTAAACCAAATCACCCAGCTCGCTCTGCGCGTAATCGGTAACGCCGATTATTGCCAGATTGCCTTCCTTAGCCAGCCATTCGTGAGTTTTTGTGTAGCTCAGTTCCACGGGAATGTTCATAATAACCTCCTATTATTGCCGCTTTCGCGGCTGTTTTTTGTATTGTGTGCCGTTGTATAACGGCTTGTTTCTGTCCTATATAACTATGTTTTTGCAATTTCCCTCGCCGTCATTAAGCGAAGGGGATTATTTGCGTTTGTAAAGGGGTATCGGCATAATCGCCGCCGCCAGACGTCTGCCTCTTGCGTCAACGAAGAATACGTCGCTGTCGTAATCCGCCTTGATTCTCGCCATACCTGCGGCAAAGCCCAGCGTGGGTGCAAAGGTGCCCGAGGTTACCCAACCTATCTTTCCGCCGTCCGCGTCGTACACGTCAAAATGCTCTCTTGCAATGCCCTTGTCCGTCACCTTAAAGGCAACGCGCTTAAAAGCAGGGGTATGTGCGGCAATGGCATCTCTACCCGTAAATTCCTTATTGAGATCCACAAAACCGTCTAAGCCCAGCTCGTTAGCGAAAAAGTCGTCGTTTAATTCGTGTCCGTATAGGGGCATACAGGCTTCCATACGCAGGGTATCTCTCGCGCCCAAGCCGCAGGGTGCAACGCCGTAAGGCTCGCCTGCCGTCATTAACGCCTCGTAAACCTTAGCCGCGTCCGCGTTAGCCATATAGATTTCGTAACCGAACTCGCCCGTGTAGCCTGTACGTGAAATCATACATTCCGCGCCTGCAAAGGTGAGTTTGCCTGTGAAGCTGTAATACTTTTTCGGTAAAAGCTCCTCGGAAATAAGGGCGGTCATAAGAGCCTTTGAGTTAGGTCCTTGAACCGCAATTTGCGAGATTTCATCGGATAAATTTTGGAAATGGGTGTCACCCTTAATCCGCGCGGCGATAAACTCCGCGTCCTTGTCCGCGTTAGACGCGTTTACAACTATATAATACTTGCCGTCGGCTATCTTGTGCACCAGCACGTCGTCCACGATACCGCCCTTTTCGTTGGTCAAAAGTCCGTACTTTATCCTGCCGTTCTCCAGTGCGGAGAGGTCGGAGGATACCAGACTACTGACTGTGGCGTAAGCGTCCGCACCTGACAGATACAGCTCGCCCATATGGGAAACGTCAAAAAGTCCCACCTCTTCTCTTACCTTTTTGTGCTCGAAAAGGATACCGTTAGCGTACTGAACGGGAAGCTCGTAGCCTGCAAAATCTACGATTTTTCCGCCGTATTTCACGTGTGTGTCGTACAATGCCGTGCATTTTGCCATATTAATAATCCCTCCTGCGCCCTTAAGGGCTTTACGTTAGATGTTTGTTTGCGCTGACGCGCCTTATATGTAATTATGCGGATTTATCCGATATTTCTTCGGTTTCCGCTCTGTACTTAATAACTGTTTTTCGTTGCGAGCTTTCCTCTGTGCGCTTATCCTTTGCCTGTCAACCGCATTGCGTTACGGCTTTTTGGTTATGCGCATTTTAGATTTTCGTCCGCAATTATTCCGATTTATCCGATATTTCTGTAGTTTTCGCTATATGCTTAAGCTCTGTTTTTCGTTGCTAGCTTTCCTCTGTGCGCTTGTCCTTTGCCTGTCAACCGCGTTGCGTTACGGCTTGTTTGGTTATGCGCATTTTACGATTCCCGTCCGCAATTATCCCGATATATCCGATATTTCTGTAACTTTCGCGGCTTGTTTATTTTCTGCGCGGCATAACGTGTATCGCCTTCATTATGCTGTCCTCCGCGCTTTCCGCTATTCCCTCATATACCGTAGGGTGCGCGTGGATTACCCGACTGATGTCCTCTGCCGTACAGCCCTTGTCTATCGCCAAGGCAAGCTCCCCGATTAGGTCGGTTGCCCTCTCGCCGAATATCTGCGCTCCCACCAGTTTGCCGCTCTCCGCGTCGAATAAGATTTTGACAAAACCGCGGTCACTGCCCTCTATCAGACTTTTGGCATTGCCGCCCAACAGGTATTTGCCCTTGGTGTAGGTGCCGTCCTCAAGGTCGCTTTCTTTTAAGCCGACGGACGCGATTTCGGGAGAGGTATATACACAGCTCGGCACAATATCCAAGCGGATAGACGGCTCCTCGCCGCACATTACAGCCACCGCGTTACGCGCCATTGCCGCCGCGTAGTGAGCCAAAGCGATTTTGCCTGCCACGTCCCCTGCCGCGTAGATGCCTGCAACTCCTGTGTAGCCGTTGGCGTCCGTTACTATGCCGTGTCTGTCTATGCCTACCGCCGTGTTTTCCAGTCCGAATCCGCGAACCGCCGCCGTCCTGCCTATACTCACTATTACGGTGTCCGCGATTACCTCGCCTTCGCCCTTTTTGTCGGTATAAGCCACCGTCAGCTTGTCGCCGTTACGGGCGATTTTCCGAACCCTTGCACCGGTCAAAAGAGCGGTTTTGCGCTTTAATACCGAGGCGGTTTGAAGTGCGGTTTCCTTATCGAACATCGGAAGTATCCGTTCCTCTGCCTCGATTACCGTTACCTTCTTGCCAGCCGCCGCCAAAAAGGTGGCAAACTCCACTCCGATTACGCCGCCGCCGATTACAGCCACGCTCTCGCCCTTGACGGGAGCCTGCAAAACCTCGTCCGAATTGACGGTCAGTTCTATTCCCTCTATGGGTAGCCTGACAGGATACGAGCCTGTGGCTATCAGTATGTTTTCCGCGGTTAAAAGTCTGCCGTCTGCGCTTACCGTATGGTCGTCGATTATCGTAGCTTCGGCTAGGATAAGCTCCGCGCGGTTGGCGGCAAGCAGGGTTTCGATACCCTTAACCAGCTTGTCGGTAAGGGCTTGCTTGCCCTCGTAAAGAGCGGTTTCGTCCAGCTCCGCCTTGCCTTTAAGCTTTATTGCCGAGGTTGCGCCGCTTACCAGTCTGTCGTAGTTTAACGCGTTATGCAGGAGATATTTCGTGGGAACACAGCCCCTGTTAAGACAGGTGCCGCCTACCTTATCCCTCTCGATAACCGCCACGCTTTTACCTCTTTGCGCCGCGTCTATCGCCGCTGTATAGCCTGCAGGTCCGCCGCCTATAACGATAAGAAAATAATCCATAACCGCTCCTTATATAAGACCGTATATATCCTTGATTTCGCGCCGCTCCGTTGGGGGCAAAGCGTCAATCGCCGCGCCTGTCAGCAGGTCGCGCACCCTGTCGGAAAGCTCTTCGTCCAAGCTGTCGGTGAAAACGTCGATATGGGTGATAACGCCGTTACGCACACGGGTTTCCACCGTGACCGTACCCCAGTCAAACCGCGCGGTCACGCTTTTTGCGGTATCGCCGAAAGCCGCATTTTCGGGAAAATCCTGTCTGTCTGCCGCGCCGTCTTTCCTCGATACGTCCTTGTCCGTAACACGGTTAAGCAACCAGTTTTCGGACGCAAGCCGCGCCGCCTCTTCCTTAACCTCCGCGCTATTAAGTGGGGGAAGTATCGTCACCTCGGCCAACTCCTTCAGCCTGTCGATAAGGGCGTTTTTTAAGGTATTCACCGTGACGTCGTGATTAAGCTCCCTAAGATTAACCACCCTCGACCGCACGGAAGCCACGCCCCGTGCCGCCAGCTTGTGAGGGCTAACCGTCAGATATTTGCTCATTTTCGCAAAATCCGCGTCAACCAACAGCGTGCCGTGGTGCAAAACCGCCGTTGCGCTCTTGCGGTAAGCACAGCCGCCCACCTTTCTCTCCGCTGTCAAAATATCGTTGCGGCCGCCCACCTCCGACTTAATGCCAAGGCGCGCCAGCGCGTCGGTTATTATGCCGTTAAGCGTTGCAGGCTCGTAGTCCTGCGCCGCGGTCACAAAGCTGTAATTCAGGTTGCCCAAATCGTGGAAAACCGCTCCGCCGCCTGTGTAACGCCGAGCAAGCAGTCCTCCGTCTTGTCGCAGTAGGGGCAGATTGACCTCGGAGAAAGCGTCCTGATTACGTCCGATTACCACGGTATCGGCGTTTTGCCAGAGCATTACGTCCGTAATTCCCACCGTCGCGCCCCGAAACAGCGCGGCTTCCGCCGCAATATTAAGGTACGGATTGTAAGTATCGGAATCTGTTACTCTGATTATCACAAAACCCCCTGCTTCGCGCGAGTTGCCGCGCGGTTGCGTCCTGTTATTGCCACTGGGTTACGGCGTTGACCTGCGCCTTGCCGTCCTTTTCAAATAATATTAATTGTCGTTTTTGATGGTGATTTTTGCCCTTTTCTGCGGTAGCTTGTAGCTACCGTCCACAATAATATAGCATATCCGCCGTCCGATTTCAATACAAAAGCCCAAAAATAAAAACGTATTTCGGATTTCCGCCGAGGTGGATTTTTCAAGCTCCGTTCTCACGCACTTTCGCGGCTTTTTCTCGGTGGAAGTCGATGGGGAAATCAGTGGGAGATTAGGTCGAAAAAGTCCGCAGTGAATAAGTATGTGAGTCTGCACAAAAGTCATTAACCAGTCAGTCGGAGTGTATGTCGGGGAAGTTTGTAGTGAATCCGTATGTCCGTCCGTATGGGTGCTAGGGATTTCGTTACGGGCTTTAGCTAATGGTTCGGCAAAAACCAGTCGGAAATTAGGTCGAAAAAGTCCGCAGTGAATCCGTAAAAACAGCAGGAAAGTTTGTGTAAAAGTCAGTATGGAGCGGCGAGAACGGCGGTGCCGCCGCCCTTAAAAATTATTCCGCCAGTTTCAAAAGGGTATCGCCGTCAATGCGGTAGGTCGTCCACTCGGACATTTGCTTGGCGCCCAAGGACAGATAAAACCCGATACTGGGCTTGTTCCAGTCCAGACACCACCACTCCAACCGTCCGCAACCTCTTTCCACGGCGATAGCGGCGAGCTTTTTGAGTATGGCTTTGCCGTAGCCCTTGCCGCGGCTTTCGGGCAGAACGAAAAGGTCCTCAAGATAGATTCCGCTTTTCCCCAAAAAGGTGGAAAAATTGTGGAAGAAAAGGGCAAAGCCCACTTCTTTACCCTCAACTACGGCAAAAATCACCTCTGCCTTGTTGCGGTCAAAAAGCCAATATTCCAAGCCCTCCGCGGTGGCGTTCACCTGATCCGACATTTTCTCGTAATCGGCAAGGGCGCGGATAAAGCTTAAAATCAGTCCGCAATCGCCCCTTTCGGCATATCTGAAAGTCAATCCGTTGTCCATATAATAACCTCTCTTTCGTTAGGACTCGGTTGCTATGCAACCGTTCCCGATTATCGTCCTATTAATTGTAAAACGCCCGACCGCAAAAATTCAAGCGTTTGAAGTAAGGTACGAAAAAATCAGGGACGGAAAACCCGTCCCTTCATTATGTGGTGCAATATTTTTTTGTTGTGTCATTCTGAGGAACAACCTCGTTGTGACGAAGAATCTCGCATCTATGCGCTACAATTACGCTTTCCGCCTTTCGGCGAGATTCTTCACTTCGAGCAAAGCTCTCGTTCAGAATGACAGAGCAGAGGTGGCTACTCTGCCGCTTTGAAGTTATAGACAGGCTTTATTACTTCGATTATGTCAACGGTGGGGGCGATTAAGGATTTGATTTCATCGGCAGGCTTGTATGCCATAGGCGCCTCGTCGATGGTGCTTTTATCGGCGGTGGTGGTGAAAATCCCCTCCATCTCGCGCTTAAACTCCTCCTCGCTGAACAGCTTTTTCGCATCGCTTCTGCTGAAAAGTCTGCCTGCGCCGTGGGGTGCCGAAAAGTTCCAGTCGGCATTGCCCTTGCCTACGCCCAAGATACAGCCGTCGCGCATATTCATAGGAATGAGCACCTTTTGATTCGCCCGTGCCGCTATCGCGCCCTTGCGAACGATATTGTTGCTGTCGATATAGTTGTGTATGGTTTCAAATTCTTCCGCTCTGTCCACGCCCAAAAACCGCTTGATTTTTTCCGCGATACGCCCACGGTTCATAACGGCAAACTCCGCGCACAAAAGCATATCGTGCATATACGCCGAGCAGTGTGCGCCGTCAAGGTAGCACAATTGTGGGGGGATTTTACTGCGGTAAGCGTAAAGCTGATTGACTTCCTCTATGGCTTCAGGGATTTTTTCGGTGCGGTTGTTCTCTTTCAGCTCCTGTATCACGCGGTCTCTTGCGATAACCGCCGCGTTTTTGCAGTCGTCCACCGCCATTTTTTGGTAAATGGAAGCTACCTGCATACCAAGATTACGGCTGCCCGTGTGGATAACAAGGTACTTTTCGCCGTCCTCGCCCACGTCCACCTCGATGAAATGATTGCCGCCGCCCAAGGAACCTATCGAACCCAGCAGTCGGGGCATATTAGTCAGCTCGTTCTTGACGTAAAGCGCGTTGATTATGGATTGTCCGTTTTCCTCGCGGCAATACGCGCGCCCGGCAGGTATGTTTTCCTTGATGAAACGGTCCAGCGATTCGTAATCGACGTCTATTTTGCCAAGGCGAACCGTCAGCATTCCGCAACCGATGTCAACCCCGATTACGTTGGGGATTATCTTGTCGCCCATAGTTGAGGTAAAACCTACCACCGCGCCGATTCCACGATGGACGTCGGGCATAATACGCACCTTTTGCTCGTAAAAAGTGCTTTGCTCCATCAGCGTATATACCTGATTCAGAGCCCTAGGCCCTATATTCTCCGTAAAAATTTTCAAATCGTAATTCATATCAATACCTCCTTTCGGTATTCGCGCAGGGTTGACGGGTTAATCAATCGCCACGCAGTAGTTGTCGGTTGCGTCAGCGCAGGGCAAACCGCGTTGCGCGTTTTGGGTGCGGTTGGGATATGCGCCGAAATCGCTCGTTGTGCTTTCCGCTTTGTTGACGCGATTCGTAACGTCAATATTTATACGTAAAGCTTATAAATTAAGACGTTATCCCAAAGCTTTTGCAATATCCGCGTTCCATGGATATATGTTGTTTCGCAGTTGGTGCGGTTGCGCCTGTTTTCTTCTGTTTCTAGTCACCGCTTTCGTACAGCTTGTGCGGTATGGATATAAGCTGTTTCGAAGTTGGTGCGGTGGTTACTGCATTTTTCTGTTATTAGTCACCGCTTTCGTACAACTTGCACGGTACAGTACTTGATGATAGCGTTAATCTGGCGTGATACCTTTCGCGGAATCCTCCGCGCGGCTGTTAATTCCTTGGTTGAATCGGCGCAGGAGCAAATCGCGTTGCACGGTTAGGATATGCGGTTGGCTGGTTGCGTTACCTTTTTGTACGCCGTCAGCCTGCTTTTTCTCTTACACCGCGCCAAGTTTCTGTTGATTGATAATTGGCTGTCTGACATAGTACCCTAACCTATTAATGTTAAAAGTTTGTGTGAGTTGCCCCTATCAAAACGCCCTGTAAAGCCAAAAAATCTTGGTTTTGTTCGCCTTCTCATATCATATTATAACAAACTAGAACAAATAGCAAATCTTTTTAGCCACATTTTTCAAGTTTTATCCGTATTTTCCCCGAATATCTTATCCCCTAGCCATATAAAGACAGTCCACCCAAATCCGCGTATCCGCGTTTTAACTAAATGATTTACATTCTCCGTGTTAAAAAAATCGCGTATCCGCATTGCTTTAGCTATCCGCGTTGCTTTAGCAGTTGACCGATTTTTTTCTTTTTATGGAGAGGGGAAATATGGCTTCTCAATCCTTATTGGATACCTCATTGCTTCAGCGGCAAGCCTACGTTCATTAAATAATCGAGCAACTGTCACATATCCTCTTTGTGACGGAAAAATGAATCAGCAAAATCCACATTGCTTTAGCGGCAAGCTCCATAATTATCCTTTTTGAGGGGGGAAAAAATAAAAATCCTTATTGCTCAATCCGTGTTGCTTCAGCTAACCGTATTGCTTTAGCGGCAAATCTATCTCTATCCATATAAAAAAGGAAAAAGAGGAGGCTATAATATTATCCCTGTTGCTTTAGCGGACAACGATGGACTGTCCTATTTTATCAATCGAATTAATGAGGAATGATTAAAAAAATGCGCCTTTTTCCTTCACTCCCATCTACTTTCCTTTCGTCACTTCTCGTTCTACACCTTTTACGTTAACAAAAAAGCCCCCCTCTCGGAGTAGCCTTTTATTTGAATACACTTTGCAATAAGGTTTCGCTCAAATTGAATATTCGTACGTAATTAATTAGGATTCCAATTCGGACAGCTTAAGGGGGTTACGTTCAAATGGGCGTTTCTGACGTTTGCCGTAAACTGTAGCTCGCCTGTTATATCGACAGGACGAAGACTTAAAACGGAATTGCTTGCAAGGCTCATAACCGTATTCAAGGAGGTTATTCCGCTTTGAATAGGAATTACTGTGCTTTGTACGACGCCTCCGTTAATCGCTAACGCAACATTTCCGATTGAAGCAGTATTATTGACCAGCAAACTGAACGATATGGAATATATCCCTGCGTTTATCACTGTGATATCCGTTTGCGTTACAAGTGTATTCTTAAAATTTTGTGCAATGTCAAACTTTATAGCTTTGAGTTTTTTGCATTTATTTATGGCATCTCTTTTACAATATTACCCCTTTCATCATTCTTGCGTTTATCCCCCTTATTAACTATATCAAATTAAGGGATGGTTTTGTCCACAAAAATCGTAAAAAATACGACCAGCGTATTTTTAGCCCCGATGGAAACACAAAAAAGCTTGGACATAAAAAGTATAAGTCCCAAAAGCTTATGGATTTTTTGTTCCGTGACATAACGCAATCCACTCAATGATAGGCACACGGTTGACTCTAAAAAGGTAGTTAGCCAAACCAAGGAGAAGGGCGTAAGATACGCCGACAGACTTTAGTTTTTTATCGAGTGGGCTAACGCTGTCCAAACCAAGGAGAAGGGTTGTAGATTGCGTACTTTTGAGGGGAAGGGCGAGGGCGCGTACATAAACATTCGTAACCAAAGTCCGACCACGAAAAAAGGGCGTAAGATATACGCCAAATTATTAGCTAATATAAACTCTAAAAACGCAAGTAGCTCTAAAAAAGACGGCTAGCTCTAAAAACGCGGTTAGCTCTAAAAACGCGGTTAGCTCTAAAAAAGGTAGTTAGCCAAACCAAGGAGAAGGGTTGTAGATTGCGGACTTTTAAGGGGAAGGACAAGGGCGCGTACACAGTCGGACGTAACCGAAATCCGACCGCGAAAAAAGGGCGTAAGATACGCCCTTATACTTGGTTTGGAGCTAATGGTCAGATTCGAACTGACGGCCTGTTCATTACGAATGAACTGCTCTACCGGCTGAGCCACATTAGCATTATCTGTAATTGCATAGCTATTATAACTTAATCCACAGGTTCTGTCAATAATTTTTTCCGAATATTTAATCTCGCAAACATTCCTCGGCGTGATTAAACAAGGTAATATCGGGTAAATAATAGGAACTAAACGGTCAACCGCCGGAACCAAAAAACGCAAAACTCATTGCCGAAACGGACAGGAGTTATGGGGATAACCGCCTAAAATGCGGCAGAAAACCAAAGCGAAAAGTCGGGCAAATCAGCGGCGTAAAATCAGCGGCGACGGTCAAAAACCCGAAACAAGGGCATAACCGCCCGATAAAAGGCTTGATAGGAACTGCAATAATCGCAGTCCTCGCGCATACGCATACAGCCGCCTGCACGGCACATATAACCTATCGCACAAGACCTGCATTTTGTCGGATATTGCAAGGATTTTTTGATAAAATTCTCTGCTTTTTCGCATTTTGCCGCTTTAGCGAAGTCGTCCGTGTTGACGCTGCCGATTTTCCACTCGTCCAGACAGTAAAAATCACAGGGGAAAACGTCGCCGTTACCCTCTATTACGAACTGGTGACTGCAATGTCCGTTTATTCCGCACTGTTCGGGATTTTTGCCTAAATAAAGACTAACCAAATTATCAAAATATCTGACGCTTACGTAGTCGCCGCTCACGTAGTCCTTAACGTAGAGGTTAAAGGCGCGAATCAGGTAATCGGCATACTCCTTTTCGTCCATACAAAGCTCGCTCTTTTCGCCCGACAGGGGGCGCAAGCAGGGAATAAACTGCAAATTGCGGAAGCCCTCGCCCTTAAGGTAGCGGTAAAGCTCCTCGATATGCGCCGCGGCGTAACGTGTAATAACCGTTAAAATATTGAAGGCTACGGCATTTTTGCGTAATAGCTCTATACCGTTTCTTGCCTGTCTGAACGTGGGGTTAAGCTCCTTATCCGTGCGGTAAAGGTTGGTATCCTGACCACCGTCTAAGGATACGCCGACCAAAAAATCATACTGCTTAAAAAGCAACGCCCATTCCTCGTCGATAAGGGTACCGTTCGTCTGCATCGCAAACGTAATTATGCTGTGTTTTCCGTTATTTTTTCTAGTTTCGTCCACGAAAAACCGATAAAAATCCTTGCCTGCCAAAAGCGGCTCGCCGCCCTGAAAAGCAAAGTAAACCGCTCCGCCGTCGGCAAAAGCCAACGCGTGTTTTATCACGTTGCGTGCGGTTTCGCGGCTCATTATTCCGTAATCGCCCCTCTCACGGTTTTCCGTTTCGTCGTGATAAAAGCAATAGCGGCAACGCATATTGCAAAGACCTGACGCAGGTTTCAGCATAACGGAAATGTCGGGCATAACGTAAACTCCTTATTTGTAAAAATACGGATTTATCCGAGTGTTTTTATGGTGGTGGAAATTGTAATATGTCATTCTGAGGACGTGATTTATCACAACGAAGAATCTCGCGTTTACGCGATTATATTTTAGGTGTGATGGTTATCGGGTTTGCCGCCTTCGGCGAGATTCTGCAACCACCCCACAACAACACTATGTGTTCTTGCGGGGAACCCCGAGCGCAACAAGGTTGCTCCTCAGAATGACAGAACAGAGTGTCGGGGTGAGTGTCGTGGAAATTCCGCGTAAACGCGAGATTCTTCGTCACAACGAGGTTGTTCCTCAGAATGACAAAACAGAGTGTTGGGGTGTTATCGGGGTTCCCCGCAAAAACGCCGCGCGTTATTGTGGGGTGGGTGTCGGGGTTCCCCGCAAAAATATCGTATATTTTCGTGGAGTAGGTTTCGTGGAAATTACGCATAAATGCGAGATTCTTCACTTCGCGTAAACGCTCATTCAGAATGACAAGTCAAAGATTGTGGGGTGGTTATCGGGGTGGGTTATTCGTAATAGTGCTTGTAATACCCTCTTCGATTAGCCTTAAATTCGGCGGTTTTTTGTTCTATTGCCGATTCAAATTCTTCCGCAATATCGGGGAAAACTTCCGCTCGTTGGTAGCTTTCCGAGGAGTCATCGTTTAGGCAGATAAGCCAGTTCTTTCTAACCTTGTCGGGGAACGCAGGATTGTCGTTGCCGATACAGGCAAAATACTTCCAGTTAAGGTAACCGTTTGCCGCCGTTTCCGCCGCGATAAAGGGCATTAAGGCATATTCGCTTTCGTCAGCCACAAGTCCGTTTCCTCGCCGATACCCCTTAACCGAGTTAAGCACCTCGGCAGGCGTTAGAGCGTACTGCACCGCAAGGATTTTCTCTCGTTTCATATACAAAATCGGATTATCCGCATCGTGAACGTAGGCTTTCGTTCCCCCGATCAGCGGCATAAGCGACATGCCGTCTATCGTTCTGTCCACCAAGCTCGGCAGGTAACTTTCCACCACCTCGCCGTTCACTCTGCCCTGTATTCCGCATAAATTCACCAAAGTCGGAAAAATATCGGTCATTGCGGCAGAAGCTGAGATTGTCCGCCCCGAATTAAGCGCGGAATTGTTGCCCCACCGCATATAGAACGGCACCTTTTGACCGCCCTCGTAGGCGGTATATTTGCCCCCTCGCAGCTCGTTGGTTGAGCCTTGAAGCGCAGGGCCGTTATCGGACGTAAAAATTATAACCGTGTCGTCCAGCACGGCCAACTGCCGCATATTATCGAACAAAATCCCGAGATATGCGTCAAACTCCGTCACGCAGTCCGCGTAAATACCTGCGCCCGTACTGCCTGCGTAGCTTTCGCCTGCATATATCGGAGCGTGAGGCCACGGCGTGGCGTAGTAGGCGAAAAAGGGATTGCCGCTATTGGCTTTTTCCGTAATCCAACCGTTGATTTGGTCGTGAATCAGGCTTGTGGCTTGCCGCTGGTCAAGGCTTTCGGTCCCCTTGACGATTTCGTACTCGCCGCCCTCCTCGCTGACGTGGTAAAAGGGTTTCATATCGTTGACGTGGTGGGAGCCGTAGAAGTAATCAAAGCCCTGATTGGTAGGCAGGTAGTCGCCGTAATCGCCCAAATGCCATTTCCCGAACGCGCCCGTGTCGTACCCTGCTCCGCTGAAGACCTCGGCTAAGGTGATTTCGTCCGAGAGCATACCGTCCGCGTTGCCGCCCATCTCAATGGCGTTGAAAACTCTGGTCGGCGCAAAGGGAGTGTTGACGGTGGGATAAATCACGTTGTCCGCGTAACCTCTGTAGGGGTAACGCCCAGTAAGCAACGCAAAACGCGAGGGCGAACAAACCGAATATGCGGAATAAAAATTATCGAAATTCACGCCTTCCTCGGCTATCCAGTCGATATTGGGGGTGTCGTAGGCTGTCGCGCCGTTGAAACCCGTGTCGCCGTAGCCTAAGTCGTCCATTACGATAACCAGCACGTTGGGCTTACCCGAGGGGTTATTAATTAGGTTGTTCAGGTAATCCTGCTCGCCCTTGCTCATATCGAAAGCGGTGGTTTTCGCCCTTAAATTGCCTGTAAAAACGTACCCTACGGAAACCACGGTCAACAGCAAGCCCATAACTGCGGTCAAAGCTTTTTTACCCTTTTTGTTCTTCCGCGCCGCCGCCAAAAGCAGTCCTACGGCAAACGCCGCGTTGGGAAGAGTCAGCAGGATATTGCCGACAAGACGGGTGCCGAAATTGCCTTTCCCCTGCCAAAGCGGAAAAGCCGCTGAGGAAAAACCGCTAAGTCCTGAGGTAAACGCGCCCCAGCCTGCGTCCGCGCCCCGTACGATATAAAAGGTCGCCATTCCGAAAAGTGCGGCAAGGTAGCCCATAACCGCCCAAAAATACAGCTTTTTCTTGATTATCAAACCGCCTAAAAGCAAAGCGGAACAAATACAGCAGTATAGCATACACGCTATGGTGACGGTGTTGAGTCCGACTATCCATTGCGCGAACATCAGCAGTACGCCTACGCAAAAAACTATCAGCGGAAAAACCTTATACGCGCGGTCGGTGGTAATCGTATCGGCGGTCTTGTCGGGGGGAGTTAAACCGCTATCGGCGGTAAAACCGACAGTATGCGCAGTGTCAGAGGTAGCGGCTGTGCTGTCCGAAACGGTTTGAAAATCAAAAGTATCCGCGTCATCGGAGAGTTTTGCGTTTTGCGCCGTAGAATCCTCTGCCTTTGGGCTGTCGGTGGAGTCAAATCCGTCGGAAAATACGGGGTTTTCCGCGTTTTGTTCTCTATCGCCGTCAAAAGCCTTTTCCGTTAAATCGGTGGGATTATCCGTAGAGCCGATATTGTCGTCGTAGCGTTTTTCTTCGTCCATACCGCCGCCTTCGTTGTTTTGGTAGTATTATTATACCGCAAAACCGCTGTAGGCGCAATACTAAACCCCAAAGGTTAGAAAAGGTTTTTTAGAGGGGGGGGTAAGGTGTCGGGGTTGCCGCCTATCGGCGAGATTCTTCACTTCGTGTAAACGCTCGTTCAGAATGACAGAACAGAGTTTCGGGGTGGTTATGGGGTGGAGTGGGGTGTCGGGGTGTAAAGACGGTGGAGTGACATTACGATACTAGGTTATTGTAAAAAATGTCATTCTGAGGACGTGATTTATCACAACGAAGAATCTCGCTGACAGGCGGTTAATACGGATATTTGTGATTGAGGATTCCGCATAAATGCAAGATTCTGCAACCACCCCACAAAAACGCTATGTGTTTTTATGGGGTGGCTAAAGGTCGTCCACGTCCTGCACGGGGATTTCGTTTTCGTTCTCGGGCTTGCCCGTATAACTGCCGTAAGGATCGGTGGCGGTATGGGGTTCGGCTATCACCGACAAGGCTTTTTCTGTAATGCGTTTCGTTTTTCTCTTCATTTTTTCACCTCCTTTTCCTAGTCTTGACGGCAACGCCGGCAATCATACGTTTTTCGACGTTTTTCTTGCTCTCTCCGATGTTTTTCAAATTGTTGTTGACAATAAATTTTAATGGTGTTAAAATCCCTATATGTTAATTATTAAGTTAAGTGTTCTCGTATTTTTTACGCGCTCGTACCTTAGTAATATGCGGTTATACTCACAAGGGATAGAGGATTAATGCGGCTTTCCGTCGTTTTTATCCGTAACGCCCCACACCCGAAAGGACGATTTCGCAAGTTTTAACCACACCGACAATCGCTCGGCTCGTCCTCGGCACACAACCTTTTGACCGCAAGCAACCGCTAAGCCACAAGACCGACTCGCTCGGCTTGCACGGCAAACACCCCCTAACGGACGGCACTATTTCCGCAGAAAGCCCATCGGCAAGCGGACGACGGCACCGCCCTATCGTTGAATAAAATCTTTTGGAGCATATATGGTTAGAACATTGGCACGAAGTATCAGAGAATACAAAAAAGCATCTATTCTCGCTCCGATTTTCGTCACTTTCGAGGCGATATTGGAGATTATCATTCCCTATCTTATGGGCTACGTCATCGACTACGGCATCAACGCCGCCAAGGGTTACACCTGGTGCGACAGCTTAGGCGAGCTTTTGCCCCTTATCCTGAGCAACCAAAAAGCCGTTGTTCCCGACGGCGCGGTTATCACAGGCAATATGACTATCGTTTGGCAGTTGAGCTTGGTCTTGGTCGCTTTGGCGGTCATCTCCCTTATCTGCGGCGTGCTGTCAGGGCGTTTTGCCGCTGTCGCAGGCACGGGTTTTTCCAAAAATCTGCGCCACGATATGTATTACAAGCTCCAGAACTTCGCCTTTGCCAACATTGACAAGCTCTCCACGCCCTCCATCATCACCCGTATCACAACCGACGTTACCAATATCCAAAACTCTTATCAGATGGTTATTCGTATCGCCGTCCGCGCTCCCGTTATGCTTGCGCTCTCCTTCGTTATGTCGGTGAGAATTAAGTGGCAGCTTTCCTTGATTTTCCTGTGCGCCGTTCCCCTGTTGGGCGTGGCGGCTTTTCTCCTGCTGTCCTCTGCGCACCCGATTTTCGAGCGCGTCTTCAAAAAGTACGACAACCTTAACAACGTGGTGGAGGAGAATATCCGCGGTATCCGCGTGGTTAAGTCCTTCGTAAGAGAGGACCACGAGCGCACCAAGTTCAAGACCGCTTCCTTCGACATTTATCAGGACTTCGTCAAGGCGGAAAAGCTGATGGCGTTGGCATTCCCCGGCATCAGCGTGATAATCTACGCCTGTATGCTGCTTTTGGACTGGTTCTCCGCCCAATACATTTACGCAGGGAGTTTGCAAACGGGCGACTTCGTGAGTATGGTTTCCTACACGATGCAGATAATGATGAGCCTTATAATGGTGGCTATGGTTTTCCTGATGATAGTTATCAGCAAGGCGAGTATGGAAAGAGTCTGCGAGCTGTTGGAGGAGCAACCTACGATTACCGATCCGCAAAACCCCGTTACCGCGGTCAAGGACGGTTCTATCAGCTTTGAAAACGTCAGCTTCAGCTACTCGGGCGAGGGCGGCAACCTCTGCCTTAAGGACGTTAATTTGCAGATTAATTCAGGTGAAACCATAGGTATCATCGGCGGCACGGGCAGTAGCAAAACCACCTTTGTACAGCTGATACCCAGACTTTACGACGTGACCTCGGGCTGTGTTAAGGTCGGCGGCGTGGACGTTAAGAACTACGACCTCAACGTACTGCGCGACAAGGTTTCGATGGTGTTGCAGAAGAACCTGCTTTTTGCAGGGAGCATTAAGGACAATCTGCGTTGGGGCGACCAAAACGCCACCGACGAGGAGCTGGTCGCGGCGTGCAAAACGGCACAGGCGGACGGCTTTATCCGTTCCTTCGAGGGCGGTTACGACTACCGCATAGACCAGGGAGGAGCCAACGTATCAGGCGGACAGAAACAGCGTTTGTGTATCGCTCGCGCCCTGCTGAAAAAGCCTGCAATCCTCATTTTGGACGACAGCACCAGCGCGGTGGATACCAAGACCGACGCGGAAATCCGCAAGGCGTTCCGTACGGCAATAGACGGCACCACCCGAATAATTATCGCTCAGCGTATCACCTCGGTTATGGACGCGGATAAGATTATCGTATTGGACGGCGGCGCGGTCAACGGTATCGGCACCCACCAAGAGCTTATGGAAAACAACGCGATTTACCGTGAGGTTTACGATTCACAGCAAAAGACAGGCGGCGACTTCGACGAGGAAGCCCCTGCGGCAGAGGACGGCGGCGTCCCCGAGCAAGAGGGCAAGGAGGGCAACGATAATGACTGATAAAAACAGACAAAAGGCACGCCCCACCTTCTCCAAGGGCACGGTTAAAAGAGTCTTTTCCTATCTTTCCCCTTACAAGGGCAAACTGGTTTTCGTGTTCGTCTGCATAGTGTTAAGCGCACTTGCCAACGTGTCGATTTCCCTCTTCACGGGAACTTTGGTTGACACCTATTTCGCCGATCCGGGCAGTAATCTTGCGGCGGCTCTTGCGGTAATGGCGGCTATACTTTTAGCAGGCAGTGTGATGTCCTATCTCTTCCACCGCATAATGGCGATTATCGGTCAGAAGATAATGAAGGAAATCCGCGACGATATGTTCAGCAAGATGGAAGCCCTGCCTGTCAAGTTCTTCGACAGGAACGCAAGGGGCGACATAATGAGCGTCTATACCAACGATACGGACACCCTTAGACAGCTGATTTGCGAAAGTATCCCCGAATTCGTCAGCACGCTGATTAGCATACTGGTGGTTTTCGTTTCGATGCTGGTTGTAAGCGTTTATCTTACCCTCTTAGTGGTGGGATTTTTGATACTGATGATGCTGATTACCAAGGTGGTAGGCGGCAAAAGCGGCAAGTATTTTATCAAACAGCAGCAATCCCTCGGCAAGCTGAACGGCTACGTTGAGGAGATGGTGCAGGGGCAAAAGGTCGTCAAGGTTTTCTGTCACGAAGAGGAAGCGGAAAAGGGCTTCGACAAGGTGAACGACGAGCTGTTTAACAACGCCGCGTCCGCTAATACCTTCGCCAACGTCTTTATGCCGATAATGGGCAACCTCGGTTACGTTCAATACACGCTTATCGCTATTCTGGGCGCGGCTCTCGCAATTCAGGGTACGCAAAACCTTACGCTCGGCGGTTTCAGCGTGATGACTCTCGGCGCAATCGCGTCCTTCCTGCAATTGGCAAGGAGCTTTTCCAACCCGATTTCACAGATTTCTCAGCAAATCAACAGCGTTATTATGGCTTTCGCAGGCGCGGAACGTATCTTCAAGCAGATGGACGAAACGCCCGAAACGGACGACGGTTACGTTACCCTCGTCAACGCCGAGTACAAGGACGGCGTTCTCGGCGAAACGCAGACCAGAACGGGGCTTTGGGCGTGGAAACACTACCACAAGGCGGATAATACCACCACCTATACTCCCCTCACAGGCAAAATCGATATGCTGGACGTGGACTTCGGCTACGATCCCGATAAGCTGGTTTTGCACGACGTGACGCTCCACGCCAAGCACGGACAAAAAATCGCTTTCGTCGGCAGTACGGGCGCAGGCAAAACCACCATTACCAACCTGCTTAACCGCTTTTACGATATTGCGGACGGCAAAATCCGCTACGACGATATCAATATCAATAAGATAAAAAAGGACGATTTAAGGCGTTCCTTGGGTATCGTTTTGCAGGATACCAATCTGTTCACGGGTACCGTTATGGAGAATATCCGCTACGGCAGACTGGAAGCTACCGACCAAGAGGTGGAGGACGCGGCTAAGCTCGCCAACGCCCACGATTTTATCACCAGACTGCCTGAAGGCTATAATACGCTTTTGACCTCGGACGGTGCTAACCTCTCCCAAGGTCAGCGTCAGCTTTTGGCTATCGCCAGAGCCGCGGTGGCGGACGCTCCCGTTATGATAATGGACGAGGCTACCAGCAGTATAGATACCCGTACCGAGCTTATCGTTCAGCAGGGTACCGACAAGCTGATGGAAGGCAGGACGGTATTCATTATCGCCCACCGCCTTTCTACCATCAAAAACGCGGACGTCATTATGGTACTGGAAAAAGGACGCATTATCGAAAGCGGCAACCACGAGGAACTGCTTGAGAAAAAGGGCAGATATTATCAGCTCTATACAGGCTCGGCAAAGTAATTAGCGATAAGATATGCTATTGAACAATGCAAAAGGACGGTACATTACCGTCCTTTTTAATTAGCTACACAATTAATACCAATCACCTAATGATACTTTAGCAATAACCTCGCATAGCTTTCTCTCTATAGTTCAACCCCTCAGCAATGGTGTCATTCTGAGGAGCAATTAATTGCAACGAAGAATCTCGCGTTTACGTGTCACAGCAATTATAAAAACACATAACAGCACAAAAGGACGGTTATTACACCGTTCTTTTTTTGGTTGGCAGTTTGTTGGTTTTGTTTCACGATTAGCTTGTCACACACCGCCAATTTTATTGCAGTACTAACCTTTGGGTTGTGGGTATTCTTTTCCAACGGTTTTTTTGCTCCTATGGTCGTCCTTTCTTTGCGCGGTTTCACCCTTTGGGGCGCGATTGCATATAATACAGGAGTATTTTTTGGAGGTTTTCAATGGATTTTTCGGGCATTAAAATCAAAGCCGCGGAGGTTTATCCCGACTGGACTGTAACCGAGCCTAATCTAAAGGAGGCGGCTGTTCTGCAACAGGATTACGCAGGCAAAGGCAGTGAAACCACCGCCGTTATGACTTATACCTATCAACATTACGTGGTAGCACCTTATGACGAGGGTATCGCCGCCGTTTTGGAAAAGATAGCCATTGTGGAGATGACGCACCACGACATTTTGGGCAATATAATTACGGCGTTAGGGGGCAATCCCGTAATAGGCGCGGCAGGACGGTACTGGAGCGGCGCAAACGTCAATTATAACCGCAACCTTAAGGAAATGCTTATCGGCAATATCGCCGCCGAGGAAGCCGCCATAATCGGTTATAAAGCGTCCATAAGGAAAATGTCCAATCAGTCGATAATCGACGTTCTGGAAGCCATTATAGAGGACGAGAAAACCCATATAGCCGCATTTAAGGAAATCCTAGAGTACATTACCTTTTGGAAATGACCTTATAACGATAGAAAAGGAACGGCAAACTTGGCACCCATTTTACATTGATAAGTGCCGATGCAAAAAGGACGGTAATTCACCGTCCTTTTGTTTATTTGTTTTAATCAAGTGTATTAACTACGATACGCCTGTCGGCGAGATTCTTCGTTGTGATAAATCACTACCTCAGAATGACAGTGAAAGCGCATAGAGGCGAGATTCTGCAACCACCCCACAATAACACTACGTGTTTTTGCGGGGAACCCCGGGCAAGCAAAGCTCTCGTTCAGAATGACAGCTGAAACCGCATAAATGCGAGATTCTTCACCGCGCATAAATGCTTGTTCAGAATGACACGTACAAGTTTCTATGTCACTACGCCGAGTATTATAGGTTAGAGCGATTAAAACTCGTCGTCGTTATTTGGCTTTTTGCCCTCGTCGTCGCCCATTAGGTCGGCGAAAATATCGTCCTCTTCGGCCTTGGGGGCTTCGTCCTCGATTTCCTCCGCGTCCTCGCCTACCACGTGGTCGGCAAGCTCCTCGATACTTTCAAGCACCGTGCCCTCGGTGGCGACTATTGCGGTCTCCTCAACGGGAACCTCTTCAGGCTCTTCCGGCTCCTCGTAACGGGGCGCGACTGCCACTGCAACCACCTTATTGGCGGCTGTTTCCTTAATTTTCATAATTCTGACGCCCTGACCGCCTCTGCCGATTTTACTGATTTCGTCGGCGTGGGTGCGGATAATAATACCGCCTGCGGTGATGAGCATAACGTCCGTTTCCTCTGCGTTAATCAGCTTAAGCGCGACTATTCTGCCCGTCTTCTCGGTAAAGTTGCCTGCCTTAATGCCCTTGCCTGCTCTGCCCTGAACGCGGTATTCGCTGATGTCTGTGCGCTTGCCGTAGCCGTTCTCGGTGATGGTCAAAACGTCCAAATCAGGTCTTGCCACGCACATATCGACCACGTAATCGTCCTCGTCGATTTTCATACTCTTAACGCCTGCCGCGGTACGTCCCATACAGCGGACAGCCGCCGCCGCGAAACGAATGCACTTGCCCTTGCTTGACGCCAAAATCAGCTCGTCCTCGTCCGCCGTTAAGGTTGCTCCCACAAGCTCGTCGCCCTCGTCCAGACTGATGGCGATTTTGCCGCCCTTACGGATACTTAAGAACTCCGTCATTGCGGTCTTCTTAATCTTGCCCTTTCTGGTCGCCAAAATCAAGTTGCCCGTTCTGCCCTGTTCCTGATTGATAGGCATAATGGTGTTGATTTTCTCGTTTTCCATCATAGTGGTAAGGACGTTGACCATAGCTCTGCCCTTGCCTGTCTTCGCCGCTTCGGGCAGCTCGTACGCCTTCATTGCGTAAACTCTGCCCAGATTGGAGAACATAAAGATTTCGTCGTGACTGTTGCAGGTGAAAATGCTGTCGATTACGTCCTCTTCCTTGGTCTTGTGCGCCGTAACGCCCACGCCGCCTCTGTGCTGACTGCTGTACTCCGACGCGGAAATACGTTTGATATAGCCTTCTCTGGTCATACTGACTACCACGTCCTCTCTGGCGATCAAATCCTCGATATTGATTTCCGAGCTGTCGTAGGTAAGCTCACTGCGTCTGGGGGTGCTGTATTTGCTCTTGATTTCCAGCATTTCGTTGACGATAATCTCGTCAACCGCCTTGGGATCGCCAAGTACGCGCTTGTATTCGGCTATTGCCTTTTCCAGTTCCACAAGCTCAAGCTTAATCTTGTCCACTTCCATATGAACCAGTCTTTGCAGACGAATCTCTAGTATGGCGTTGGCTTGCTTGTCGGAAAGGTTAAATCTCTCCATCAGCTTGGTTTTCGCCTCGTCCTTATCAACCGACGAGCGAATCAGAGCGATAACCTCGTCCACGTTGTCCAAGGCGATTACGAGTCCCATTAAGATATGCTCTCTGTCCTGTGCCTTTTCCAAATCGAACTGGGTGCGGCGGACGATTACGTTCCTCTGGTGCGCTACAAAGCACTCCAAAAGCTCCTTAAGGCTCATAACGCAGGGAACACCGTCTCTTAACGCCAGATTGATAATGCCGAAGGAAACCTGCAACTTGGTGTGTTTGAACAGGTAATTGAGCACCACAAGGGCGTTAGCGTCACGCTTAACGTCGATAACTATGCGCATACCCTTACGGTCGGATTCGTCGTGAATATCGGCGATACCGTCTACGCGCTTGTCCTTAACCATCTCTGCGATATACTGAATCAGCAAAGCCTTATTGACCTGATAAGGAAGCTCGTGAATTATGATGCGGCTTCTGCCTGCGGCAGTCTCCTCAATCTCGCTACGCGCTCTTATATAACAGGTACCTCTGCCTGTGTTGTATGCGTCTCTTATGCCCTGTCTGCCGAAAATCAATCCGCCTGTGGGGAAGTCGGGAGCGGGAATGCTTGCCATCAGCTCGTCGTTGGTAATATCGGGGTTATTGATAAGAGCCACCGCGCCGTCGATTGTCTCGCCCAGATTGTGGGGAGGGATATTGGTAGCCATACCTACTGCGATACCGTCGCTGCCGTTCACCAAAAGGTTGGGGTAACGGGCAGGTAAAACCAAGGGCTGCGTCAGCGTGTCGTCGAAGTTAGGTCCCATATCCACGGTACGCTTGTCTATGTCGCGGAGCATTTCGCCTGCGATTTTTGACAGTCTTGCCTCGGTGTAACGCATTGCCGCCGCATGATCGCCGTCAACGGAACCGAAGTTGCCGTGACCTTCGACCAAAGGACAGCGGATAGAGAAGTCCTGCGCCAAACGCACCAACGCGTCGTAAACGGAGGAATCGCCGTGGGGGTGATATTTGCCCAAAACGTCACCTACGATACGGGCGCACTTACGGAAAGGCTTGTCGTTGTCCAAGCCCAGCTCGTTCATAGAGAACAAAATTCTGCGGTGAACGGGTTTCATACCGTCACGGGCGTCGGGGATAGCACGGCTGACGTTAACCGCCATCGCGTAGGCTATAAAGGAGCGTTTCATCTCGTCCTCGACCTTAATCCTAACGTACTTGGTATTATCTATAATCTGTTCGTACTCTTTTTCAAACTTTTTGTCTGCCATAATGCTCTCCTTATACGTCCAAATCGGTTACGAGCGTGGCGTTCTGCTCGATAAATTCACGTCTTAATTCGGGGGAATCTCCCATTAACAGCGTGAACAGGTACTCTGCCTGAATAGCGTCCTCCATAGTAACCTGCAAAAGGATACGGGAGGCAGGGTTCATTGTGGTTTCCCAAAGCTGCTCCGGGTTCATCTCGCCCAAGCCCTTGTAACGCTGAAGGTCGATGCCCTTGTGACTGTTGGTCTCGAAATACTTGTCCAAAGCCGCGTCGTCGTAGAAGTACAGCTCCTGCTTGCCCTTAGTAACCTTGTAAAGAGGGGGCTGTGCGATAAAGACGTGTCCTCTCTCGATAAGAGGTTTCATAAAGCGGAAGAAGAAGGTCAAAAGCAAAATACGGATATGACTGCCGTCCACATCGGCATCGGTCATACATATAATACGGGCGTAGCGCAGTTTTTCCTCGTTGAAGTCGTCGCCTATGCCGCAACCGAAGGCGGTAATCATAGCCTTAATCTCGTCGTTCTCCAAAACTCTGTTGAGTCTTGCTTTCTCCACGTTGAGAATCTTACCTCTTAAGGGAAGTATCGCCTGAAAACGGCGATCTCTGCCCTGCTTGGCACTGCCGCCTGCGGAATCGCCCTCAACCAGATAAACTTCACACTTGGTGGCGTCGCGCTCACTGCAATCGGAAAGCTTGCCGGGAAGGGAACAGCTCTCTAAGGGGCTTTTACGTCTGGCGTCCTCTCTTGCCTTACGAGCCGCCTCACGCGCCTTCTGCGCGGTAAGCGAGCGGAGTATAACCTCGCGGCTGTCCTTGGGGTTCTCCTCGAAATAGGTGTTAAGCTCGTCGGTCAAAACCTTGCCTACGATAGTACGCATCTCGCTGTTGCCCAGCTTGGTCTTGGTCTGTCCCTCGAACTGGGGGTTGGTCAGCTTGACGGAAATTACCGCCACAAGACCTTCTCTTACGTCGTCGCCGCTTAAAGAATCGGACTCCTTTAACAAGCCCTCCTTCTTGCCGTAGGCGTTGATTACACGGGTAAGGGTGTTCTTAAAACCGTCTAGGTGAGTGCCGCCCTCCTCGGTGTTAATGTTGTTGGCGTAAGCGTAGATTACCTCGCTGTAGCTGTCGTTGTACTGTAAAGCTATCTCAACCTCTCCGTTGTCCGTTGCCTCGCAGATATAAACGGTGTTTTTGAACAGAGTGGTCTTGCCTGCGTTAAGGTCCTCAACGTAATGGATAATGCCGCCGTCGTACTTAAATTCGTCCTTAAGAGGCTCCTCGGGGCGCAAATCCTCAATGGCTATATACAAGCCCTTGTTCAGATAAGCAAGCTCTCTCAAACGCTGTTTCAGAATAGAATACTTAAACTCCAGCGTTTCGAAAATCTGGTCGTCGGGATAGAAAGTCACTATTGTGCCCGTATCGTTGCAGTCGCCGTCCACGTACAATCTTTCCTGCGGAATACCGCGCATATAGTGCTGTTTGTAAACGTGACCGTTCTGGTGAACCTCTACGTAAAGGTGT
Organism: uncultured Christensenellaceae bacterium; assembly: GCA_964368645.1. Lineage (GTDB taxonomy): Bacteria > Bacillota > Clostridia > Christensenellales > CAG-1252 > JAEDHM01. The sequence goes on along the minus strand of CAYJBY010000021.1, from coordinate 5,874 downwards.
TCGGACAAGGCGTTGACTACAGATAAGCCTACGCCGTGCAGACCGCCGGAAATGGTGTATCCGGTGCCGCCGAACTTGCCGCCTGCGTGGAGCTTGGTTAATACCAGCTCAACCGCCGATATACCTTCCTTCTCCTTAATACCCGTAGGGATACCTCTGCCGTTATCCTTGACGGTAACGGAGCCGTCCTTGTTGACTATTACGTTAATCTTATCGCAATAACCGGCAAGAGCCTCGTCAATACTGTTATCGACGATTTCGGAAACGAGATGGTGCAAACCTCTCTCGTCCGTAGAGCCTATATACATACCGGGTCTAACCCTGACAGGCTCCAAACCCTCAAGCACCTGAATAGCGTCTTGAGTGTAGTTGTTCTGTGTCATCTTACTGTCCATTTTTACCTCCGCAAATTAGTTGCAACGACGGAAACCCGTCCTTCCCGCTCCCTGCGAGAACTTATTTTCCTCGTCTTACGGATAAGCCGTCTCCGACCGACCGCAAGCCTTAACCCTAATACGGCTCGTAAGGTATCCCCTACAGCCCTTGTAAATATTGCCGACGCTTGTTTTGCGCCGCCCTCACGCATACGTTAATACATAGATACACGTGCGAGCGCACACGCATACGTGCGCGTATGCACACGCGCACGAATATATTATATAATAATTTTTTTATAATGTAAAGGTTTTATCAAAAAATAAAATACGCTAAGGGCTGAAAACGCCGATAATTGCCCGATAATCCTGCTTTTTCGCGGCTACACGCGGCAGTTGTTGATAATATAAAAAATGCGGCGGAAAACTAACGCTATGAAAGTCTGATTATATTGGCAGGCTCGTTTTCCGTATATTCGGTACAGGTCAATATAGTCTGTATGCCCTTGGTCGCGCTTAAAAGATTGCTTCGTCTGCTTTCGTCCAGCTCGGACAGCACGTCGTCCAGGAGAAGAACAGGCTTTTCGCCCGTTTCCTTTTCAAAATATCTAACCTCGGCGAGCTTTATCACAAGGCTTGCGGTGCGCTGCTGTCCTTGACTGCCGAAACTACGCAGGTCAACCCCCTTGGTTTTTACGGAAAAATCATCTCTGTGCGGCCCTGTTAAGGTGTAGCCCAGTTCCTTTTCGCGGTTCAGCTTGGAATTAAGGTTGTCCAATAACGCCGCCTTAAGCTCCTGTTCCGTTGCGCCCTCTGTGTTGGTCTCGTAGGCAATGGTTAAATTCTCGTTTTCGCCTGCTATACTTCTGTGAATCCCGTCCGCTATGGGGCTGACGGTTTCCAAAAACTCTTTTCTCGCCGTAATCAGCCTTGCCCCTTCCTCGGCTAACTGCTCGTTCCACACGGGAAGGACGTTTTCAAGGTAGCTTAAGGGCTTTTCCTTAATCAGCTTGTTGCGGTTTTGAAGTATCCTGTTGTACTTGGACAGCGTGTAAAAATAAACTCGGTTCTGCTGACACAGGCTTATATCCATAAACCGGCGGCGTTCACCCGGCGCGTCCTTAATCATTTTCAGCTCGTCAGGTGAAAAAAACACCACGTTAAGCACGCCCATCAGCTCCGCTATTCTGGTAATCCCCGCGCCGTCCACCGATATGCGCTTTTCGCCCTTATCGTTGTAACGGTATTCTAATTCACAGCTTTTGAACCGCTTGGCTATGCTTAGCTTAACCCCGAAACCGTTAGCTCCCCAACGGATTAAATCCTTTTCCTTGGCGGTTCTCGGGGAACGCCCCACGCCGCAGATATATACGCCCTCTATAAGATTGGTTTTTCCCACGGCATTAGCTCCGCAAACCACGTTAAGACCGTCCGTAAAGGTTACGGACTTTCTCTCGTAATTGCGAAAATCGTTAAGCGTCAGTTCCTTGACAAACATACTCTGCCGTTGATTATCCTCTTAAAATCGGCTTATAACAGCCTTTTAATCCTAAAGACGTACCATTTTAACAATAATGCGGTTTTGCTTTACCACAGCCGAAATAAAGTATTAAAACGGCTCGAAAAACCTCGAGCCGTTACTTTCATTCCTCTGAATCCAGCATCTCCAGATATTCCTTAAATACCTCGTCAGCTATGCTGTCGTCTTCCTCTATCTCCAAATAGCCGTTTTCCATAGCTTCGTCCTCTGTCTCGGCGGTATCGTCAAGCAGTATATGGAAAACCATTACGTCGTCTTCGCCTACGCCTTCCATCTCTGTTACGGGCTTAAGCACGCAGTACAGCTCGTCGTTGAAGGGAATCACCGCCAACTGATTGAAGGTAAACTCCTTATCGTTCTCGTCAACTAGGACTATATCTCCGTCGTATTCCTCGTCCAGTATTTGTTTTATTACGTTGTCACTGTCTTTCATAAATATCTCCTTATGGCTTGTCCTGTTATCAGGTTGTAATTCTCATAGGTAATATAAGGAAGAGCGACTCCTCTTTGTCAACCTGCGTGAAAACGCAAGGACTGTTGCTCGCCTTAATTTTCATTTGGATAAACTCGTCGTCTATCACGCTTAAAAAGTCTATCAGATACTTGCCGTTAAAGCAAATTACGTTCTCCTTGCCCTCGTTCTTGACGGCAAACTGCTCTCTCATATTGCCCTGCTCGGAGTTACTGTCAACGGTTATTATCTCGGACTTAATGTCCATCTTAACCATATTGTTTTTGGACTGCTTGGAAACAACCGTAGCTCTGTCGATACTTCCCAAAAACTTCTTGCGGTCGATAGTTACCACCGTTACGAAATCCTGCGGAATAATGTTGTTGTACTTGACAAAATCCCCGTTTATTAAGCGGCTGATTATAACCGTGCTGTCCACGTCCACCATCAGCTTGTCCGCCGTAAACGTAATCTTTACGTCCTCGTCGTCTGTGGTAATCAGCTTTTCTATCTCGGATAAGCTTCTTGCAGGCACTACTATGCTCTTGCCTGCGGCGTTGCTTTCTTTATATGCCTTGCGGCAAACCGCCATACGATAACCGTCTAACGCCACTACGCTTAAGGTGTCCTCGTTGATTTCGAACAAACAGCCCTTAAGTATCTGTCTGGACTCCTCTATAGAGGTGGAGAATATAGTCTTATCTACCGCTTCCTTAAAGTCCTTTTTGGACATAACGATATAGTTGTTACCGTCGAAAGCGTTGATTAAGGGATACTCGCTAACCTCAAAGCAGTTGATATAGCCCTCGTTGTCGCCGTATTTGATAATAAGTTTTTTGTTATCGTTGACGCTTTCAAGAGATATATTGTCGCTGTCCAGCTTACGGGTAAAGTCCGAGAAAAATCTGCCGGGGATAAGTATCTCACCCTCGATTTTCACGTCGGCAACTATTTTCTTGACGATTGTAAGCTCTGTATCGGTGCAGGTTAAGGTTATAGTATTGTCGTATGCCTCCAGCTTAATACATTCCAGTACGGCGGAGCTTTTTTTCACCGGCATAGCCTTGATTACTTTATTGATAGCTTCGGTAAGCGCAAGACCGTCACAGATTAATTTCATTTTTTTACTCCTTCTTGATAATAATATTGATTATAATAAGCAGCCTTAATAAGTGGAAAACTCTATTTTTCTCCTATATTATCGGCAAATTGTAATGTGCATAGGTTGTGGGTAACAGGTGGATTGAGTGTTGTTACAATGTTGGTAAGCTAAGTTATCCACTTATTGCTCCAGTATGTGCCGCATAAGGTCCTCTAAAACCAGTATTGTGTGAGGATCGTTATCGTTTTTAAGAGCGGCAATCTTATCTCTTGCGTTGATAACCGTGGTATGGTCCTTATTGAAGTAATCCCCTATCGTGGAAAGAGGTATTACGGGTATAAGTACGGTTATCAGGTACATTGCGAACTGTCTGGGCTCAACCAGCTTTTTGGTGCGGCGTTTGCCCAGTACGTCTTCCGCTATTACTCCGAAATACTTTGAACAGCGGTCAACCACCTTCTTCATAGAAAGGTGTTCCTCTGTGTTCTCCTGCGTTTCCCTCAACGCCTCGCGTGCCAAGGGCAGAGTGATGGGCTGTTGCTTCAGGTTGGCGTAAAGCCCTACCGTCTTAAGCATACCCTCCAGTATTCTGACGTTATTCTGCTCCTTATTGGCAAGATAAACGCCGACGTCCTTAGGCAGTATATAGTTAAAGCCTATTGCCTTCTTCTCGACTATCGCGATACGCGTTTCAAGGTCGGGTACTGCTATATCCACGGTTATACCTGCGGCAAAACGACTGGAAAGTCTGTCGTCTAACAGCTTGAGGTTGCGGATAGGACGGTCGGAAGACAGTATAATCTGCTTGCCTACGTCGTATAGGTCGTTGAAGATATGGAACAGCTCTTCCTGCGTCTTCTCCGTCTTTTCAAAAAACTGCACGTCGTCTATCATAAGCACGTCCAGCTCTCTGTACTTCTGTTTGAAAGCCTTGACAACTTCCTTATTCTTCGCTCCGCCTATGGATAAGGTGTAGTCGTTGGTAAAGTTCTCCGCCGTGGTGTAAAGCACCTTAAGATTGGGGTTGTTGAGCAACAGCTCGTTGCCTATTGCGTGGAGAATATGGGTTTTGCCGAGTCCGGGGTGACCGTATATAAACAAGGGGTTGTAAATCTGCCCCGGGTTCTCCGCCACAGCCAAAGCCGCTTGAGATGCGATACGGTTGCTCTCGCCCACTACGAAATTGTCAAAGGTGTAGGACTTGTTAAATACGATAGAGGACATTCTGGGTTCTGCGTCCTCTTCCGTATCCGAGGTGTCGTACTTGGACTGCTCGTCGGGAAGTATAACGCGGATATCCTTGATTAGGGTGCCGGTCTCCGCAAGAGCCGCCTTCAAAAAGCCGTTGTACTCGTTGTCAATAGCCTTTTTCTTAGACGCCTTGGGCGAAACTACGACCAAAATATCCCCGTCTAAGGCGATGGGAACAAGCTCCTTAAAATAGATTTCGTAAGCGGCGGCAGATATATCCAGCTGAATACGGTTGAGTATATCCTTCCAAAAGTTTTTGATTTCAGACATACTTATATTATACAATATAACGCCGTAAAACGCAATACTTTTATAAACCTAAAGAGCGCAGAAAATACGGTAAAAGAACGCAAAATCTCCGATTGCTTAGGCTATTCCCCTATTATCATCAAAAAACGCGGACGGCGTTAGCTCTCGCCTCCGAACGGATAAACAAAAAAAGGAAGATTTGCAAAATCTTCCTTATTTGAGCTCCGTAGCCGTAACCTTGAACTTCTGTCCGTTATCAAAGGTCACAGTCAGACTTTCTCCGTTATTCTCAACGGTGCCGACGTAATGCTCTGCCATAAATATTTTAAGGTCAGTTAAAATATCACCGCAAGCAATATTCATTGATTTGATGTCGTCATAGTTAGCTTTGTTCATATATATCTCCTGTATTGTAATCAATGAAGGCTTATATTAATCAGTACTTTTCTTAATTATACCGAAAATTTTTATAAAAAACAAGCTATATAATGGGAAAATCAACCAAAAAACCTGCGAATTTTGTCGTAAAATGTCGAATATATAAAACCATAGCAAAAAAGGTTTAGAAAGGCAAAAAAACAACTCGTAAATAAACAGCTTGAATTAAAGCGGTACAAGTCGGCGGTAGAGAATATTCCTTAATTATATAATAAGGATAGCGAAAAGCCGCTTCAAGACGCGAAAAAGGCGTCCTTAATGCTCCTATTGCCGCGGTGCGGATTTGATTGAATAACAGCCCGAATTACAACGCGAATTATAACCCAGAACAACAGCCCGAACAACAACCCGAACAACAGCCCGAATAACAACCAGAATAACAACGCGAATAACAGCCCGAACAACAACGCGAATAACAACGCGAACAACAACGCGAACAACAACGCGAACAACAACGCGAACAACAACG
>CAYJBY010000020.1:53180-54460 GCA_964368645.1 uncultured Christensenellaceae bacterium | reverse complement strand
AGGGGCAGAAGAGTACCGCCGTCCGCCACCTTGTCAAGAGTCATTTCCCCTGTGTACTCACTGCCGTTAAGCGACCAGCCGAGAAGAGTCGTGCCCTCTCTTAAGGACGTGACCTGTACGGCAACACCGCTTAAAGCCGAAGCGGAAGAATAGCCCTTTTCGTTAAGAATAACGTCCGTTACGTAACCGCCGAAGGCAGAACTTACGCTGCGGTTGCCGATATTGAGTTTGCTGTTTTCCGTAGCCGCAGAGGAATACAATCTTATCGCGCCCTCGGTAGTTATACTGTTGACGGTGAGGTTAGCTTGCTCGCTGTAAACGGTAATATCCTTTTCGCCGAAAACCGCGGCGTTATTCAAAACTGCCTCGGAAGACAGGATATCAAGAGGATAAACCGCCCCCTTGCCTGCATAGCTTCCGCGGATTGAGGAATCGGTAACGATAACCGAGGAGCCCTCTGCGAAGATACCGCCGTAACCCTCCACCGAGGAGCCGTTCTTAACCGTGAGGGTGGGAACCGTGCCTTCCGTTCTGGCGCAGTACACGCCGAAACCCGTTTGCAGGGAGCTTGCGGAATAACTGACGGTGGCTCCGTCCAACACCAAATCGCCCCCGTTGACTATAGCTCCGCCAATCGCCGAGGTTCTGCCGCCTACCGCCGTAATCGAACCGCCGCGGACAAGAAGCCGACAATCCGCGCTCACCTCAACCGCTTCCGAGGAAGCGACGAGAGTCAGCTCGTCAAAAACGTAACTGCCGTTTTGCAGATTTACAGCCTGTTCCGAAAGATAAGCGGCACAGCGGTAAGAAGAGGTAAGCTCACCCGTCAAGGTGACGCCTCCGCCACCGTTGAGGGTTAGCGCAACGTCGGTAGTTACCGCCCGAAAAGCAAAGGTCGCGGCAGGCTGTTTCCGAATTAAAGCGTTAAGCGCGGAGTTCAAGTCGGAGGCAAGATAGGAAAAGCCGTTGCCGTCCTCTATCAGATAGCCGCCCTCCGCGTTGCCGACGGTGAGAACCTCGCCGACGGTTACGTCCTCGAAATCCTCGGCGTAAGCGGTTGACGCGTTAAGGGGCAAAAACAACGCAAAACACGCCAAAAGCACTGCGATAAGCAGTCCTAACGGCAATATTAACGTCAAGCGTTGCGTTTTGCTCATATACTCTCCTTTCACGAATAGTCCTTCCGTGAAAATTAGGCGGTTGGATACAGTCCCTCTATTTTATTTTACTATAAAATAGCGGATTTTTCAACACTTATTCGCAATCTTAATAAAGCGCAC
>CAYJBY010000020.1:41645-53080 GCA_964368645.1 uncultured Christensenellaceae bacterium | reverse complement strand
TTTTGTGTTTTCAAAAGGATAAAGACGGCGAAACCCGAAAAAAACTCTTTCATAACAATAAAAAATCCCACGCCGAGCGGCGCAGGACTTAAGGCTTGATTATCAATCAATTTTTCCCGTATTCCCCTACGGGCTTACAGCCCCCTCGTCACGTCAGCAAAAAGGCGTATATCAGCATCGCGGCGCACTGAAGCGCGGCCGCCATAATCGCCATAATTCCGTGGAAGGTTTTGCTTTCTTCCTTATACCGAGCGACCGCAACGAGGTTGCCGACAAGGGTTAGGACGCCGCAGGTAATGTAAATGGCGTTTCCGAAGGTTACGCCCAACGCAAGCCGTTCCGCAAAAGCAAAAGCAATCGCCGCTAAATTGTAAGCGTACAGGATTATCAGCGAAAGGTTGGCGTTACGGTCGCCCTCGCAAGGGATTTCGAGAGCGAAAACAGCGGCGTAAAGCCCGAACATAGGCAAGAAGACCGCGGCGACTATGCCGTAATCGGCGTTGAATGCGGAATAACCGATACAGTACAGACAAATGTACACGATAGCGAGTGCGGCGTTGGCGATAATGAACAGTACCGAAGCGGAACCCGTCTCATAGCGATTGACGGCTATAAGGGCTACGATTACCGCGGCAATTATCAGCGGAAGAACAACCCCCAACGAGGCGGTATAATAACAGCAAACCACAGAAGCCGCCGACAAGACCGCGGCAATCAGTCCGAAATAGGGCAAAAAGTATTTTGCCTTTTCAAATTTCATTGAAAACGCGCCCATTAGATAAACTACCGTCAGCGCAGTCAAAACCGAGTAGCTTACGGCGGCAGTTCCCACGGCGGTCAGCAGATTAAATACGGGTATTACGCAAAGCATACCGTAGCAGTACAGCAAGCCAAGCGGAGAAAGGTCGTCTATCGTCGCAACGAAAAGTCCTATCGCCATTACCGTGGAATACACCGCCACCGTCAAGTGGGAAAGTCTGTCGGCGAAGAACAGAAGCATAAACGCGGAGCAAAAGGTGATAAAGGGTATAATCACCGAGTTAATATCGGGCTTTTTCTTGCCGTAATACTGAAAATCCATTATATTAGCCGCCAAATCAACGGCAATAACGGTAAAGAAGAACAGCCGCATATCCACGGTGCCGTAGCCCCACAGCAGGACGAAGATACTGCAAAAAGCGGTAATGACGCACAGTACGATATTCCATCTTCGGGTAATGGCGCAATAGCAAATGCCGAGCAGAATGAGTATGGCGTTAAACACGATTGCGATATACGAATTTTCCAGAACCGTAACCAAATGTATAGCGAGAGAAATAAGTCCTGCGTAAACGTAGCCCAAAAAGGTGATAACGCCCTTATTTGAGCGGAAATTAATGCAAAGCAGTAAGCCGAAACCGAAGATACAGGCTCCGGGGAGTACCGCGGACAGCCACCCGAAAAACATATTGGCTCGGAACATACCGTAACAGAACATTACCGAGGAAATCACCGCGCTTGCGGATAACGCCAGCACAAGAGTCGCCGCCAAGGGATTGTTGATGAACCGCCGTCCTCGCACCGCCACGTAAGCGGAAAAAACGGTGGATATAATCCAAGCCGCCAGCACCGCGGTCTGCATAGACTTATCCAATCCCGAGCCGAAGCCGTTGATAAACAATCTTATCAGCACGGGCAGGTGTAATGCAAGGGATACGCAAAGTGCGGCTACTGCGACGCAGGATATGATAATCCTTTTGAGGGAACTGCGGAAAGCCGCCTTGTACTCCTCTTTCAACCGTTCCTTTTCCTCTTCCTCCGCTTCCAGTTCCTGAGCAAGTCTTTGCCTTGCCTGTTCTCTGGCCAAAGCGGCGTCGCGCTTCCGTTGAGCGATAGCCTCCTTTTGCCGAGCGGCGGTTTCGATATAATATATCATCGTAGCCTCGTCACAGGTGGCGGCGCAGTCCACTGCGTTGTGGAACTCGGGAAAATCGGATACGACGCTGTCGCTTTCTATGATTTCGCCGTCGTCCTTACATTCCAGCTTCGCCTGCAAACAGCCCCAGTACGCGGCGTATATATGGTTGTTTTCGCTTAAAACCAGCTTGTAATACTTGCTTGCCGCCTCGAAAAACTCTCCCGAAAGACAAGCCTTACCCATAGCCAAAAGCTTGATTATCAAGAACTCGTCCGACTCCTCGGGCACGTAGCGTATCAGCGTATCGAAAACCTCGCAAAGGTCGCTCTCGTCACCGCTCTCGTCCAGTTCCTCGATTACCGCGCTCAATAGCTCGTTAAGGTAAGAAAGTACTTCCTCGGCGGTGCATATCGCCAGCAGTTCTTCCAGGTCGGCGGTATCCTTAAGTCCGTCTATTACGCCGTTCAAATGCTCCGACGTGCCAAGTGTGGCTAGAAGCTTACGCCACATAATCTCCTTGTCGTCCTTTAGAGCCAAAAGCTTATCGTAGTAGATTACCGCGTTGGCGTAATCGCCGACAGCGTGAAATCTCTCCGCATAGGCGGCGGCGATACCGATATAAACGTCCTCTCCCTCATCGTAGGAATACTTAAGGATTTTGTCGATTAGAGCGGACAGCTCGTCACCGTTTTGTTTCCCGATTAGCCGAGTGGTAACGGCAACCGCCTGCTGTTCCAGCTCGGCGTTCCCCTCGTAGACGTAGCTTTTACACAGGTCGTAGTAGAGGGCGGCAACGGCAAAATCGCCGTTTTCCAAAGCGGAAAGCGTCACGTCGCGCCCCACGTCCAAAAGGGATAGAGCGTACTCACGGGAAGCTGTGCCGATAGCTTGAATCAGGGTTTTGTCAAAGTCGGGGATAGCCGCCAGTTGAGAGGCGTCCGAAACGTCCTTAACGCGGTTATAGGCAAGGCTCAAGCCGATAATAGCCTTTGAATTAGAGGGGTTATCGGCGGTAAGCCGTGAAAAAACGTCGATTGCATCGTCAAACAGGGAATTACGCAGATAAACGTAGCCCTTTTTTACGTTGGCACTCTCGTCCGCGGAAAAGCCCTCCACCGCGTCGCCGTGCAACTCGCGCAGGGTAACGCTAAGGGCGTTGCGCACCGCTTTCGCACGTCCTGCCGAGGGCACGCGAGAGGACAGGTCTATACGCTTAATCGCCGACACGGTACTGCCGGACGCCGCCATTATCTCCCCTATCCGCTTAAACAGCGTGGTATAAAAAACATAGGTATCCGCACAGCTTAGGCACTGCATAGAGTTAAGGGGTGCAGGCAGTTGTGAGGCGTTGAAGTTCTTGAAAACGACGATTTGGGAATCGGGCTGTTTTTTGCGTTCCCTCACGTACTTGCGGTAGCGGCTCCACTCGTTGTACATCCAAGTGGAAAGCGGATACTCAGGATCCGTGCAATAAATAAGCATTACTTTGGCGGTAACCAGCGCGTTGAAAATATACGGCTCAAACTTCTGCTCGCCCACCTTGTCCAAAAGGCTTTCGCGGCTGTAAAACACCCGATAGCCCTGTTCCGTCAGATGGTTGTAAATCTCGTAAGCGTCGCGGCTGTCCTCGGTACGCTCGATACCTTTCGACTCGTCGCTGTCCTTGTAGCAAATAAAAATATCGTAGGGCGGCTCCTTGCTCGCCTTATTAACCCACTCAATGCGGTTGCGCTCTATCAAAGCCGCCTGCTCCCTCATATACGCACCGCCGTCCTTATCAGCTAGGGCAAGTGCCTTAAGGTAATCGCGATCCGTCAAAAAGGATTCGTAGCTTGTGGCGTAGCAGGTGGGAAGCAGTCTGCCGTCGTAATCTCTTTCGTACTTGATGCCGTAACGCGCCAAAACAAGCCCCCAGTGCGCGTCGGCGTTGCGAGGAAAGCGGGTAATTATATCCAAATAGCAGTCGGTAGCGTCGTCAAAATTGGCAAGTCTTAATTTTTGGTCGGCGGCAATAAGCAGATTAACCTCCTCATCGGTGTTAATCTGAGAATAGACGCGTCCGCAGTATCTGCACCGTCTGACGCCGTTTTCGATGATAATCTCACCGCCGCAGGTTTGACAAACGAAAATCCCCATCGTTCCCTCCGTATAAAACAATTATACCATTACAACTTATGCTTTTCAATAGCAAATCGGGTTTTATATTCACTTAAAAAGGAAACTTTAATCGCCGTTTTAGCTTGCCTTGCAAGAAAGGCGGTTGTATAATTGGCTTATGAAACCCTATTATAACGTCACTGCGGCAATTATTATCGAAAACGGCAAAGTTTTCGCTCCCAAAAGGGGCGCGAGCCGTTACTCCTACACCGCCCATAAGTACGAATTCCCGGGCGGCAAGATAGAGCAAGGGGAAACGCCCGAACAGGCTCTTATCCGCGAAATGAGGGAGGAAATGGCGGTTAATATCACCATAGAACGGCACTTTCTCACCCTTGAACACGAATACGCGGATTTTTCCATAACGCTCCATACCTTTTTGTGCAAGCTAAATGGCGATTACCGACTTTTGGAACACGAGAGCTGTAACTGGCTTAAAGGCTCACAGCTTAACCCCGAGGAGTGGGCAGGCGCGGACGCGGCGGTTTTGGAAAAGCTTAAGGCACTGCTTGCGGACTAAGCGAGAAAAAGGGTGCGGAAATTAACCAAAAGATTGAAACTGATTGAAACGCGGACGATTCCAACTGACAGCAAACGATTGACCGAATGACGGAGGATAGCGGATAAAACACCGCAAAAACCGAGGAAAATTAACGGGAAGACGGTAAATAATTAGCAAAAAACGGGCAACACGTTTGCAAACCGAGAACAACATATTAAAGATTACAGACAACCGACATTATTAATCGGTAATCCGAATTTTATCGGATATAAGGAGATATTATGAGATTTGACGGCAGAGAAAACGACCAACTCAGACCGGTGGAAATCGTCACCGATTTTACAGCTACCGCAGGCGGCTCGGTACTTATCAACTGGGGAAAAACCAGAGTGCTTTGCACAGCTATGCTGGATAACGCAACTATGCCCTTCCTGAAGGATACGGGCAAGGGCTGGCTCACGGCGGAATACGCTATGCTCCCCTCCTCTACCTTAGAGCGCAAGAAGCGGGAAACCTCTAAGCCCGACGGAAGAAGCACCGAAATCAAACGGTTGGTGGGCAGAAGCTTAAGACAGGCGTTGGACTTTACAAAACTTGGCGAAAAGACTATATGGATAGATTGCGACGTATTGCAGGCAGACGGCGGCACGCGCACCGCTTCCATTACGGGAAGCTACGTGGCCTTGGTTTTGGGCGTGAGAAAATGGTTGAAAGAGGGCTTGCTGACCGAGAACCCTATAATCCACCAAATCGCCGCAGTATCCGTGGGAATGGACGATACGGAGCCTTTACTCGACCTATGCTATAAGGAGGATTCCGGCGCGGCTGTGGATATGAATATCGTTATGGACGAAACAGGCGCGTTTATCGAAATACAGGGTACGGGCGAGGGAAGAGCGTTCACCGAGCTTGAATTTAACAGTCTTTTGGCTTACGGCAAAAAGGGTATAGCAGAGCTTATGATTAAGCAAAACGCCGCATTATCCGAGTAATTTTCGTTTTGAAAGCCTTGCTTTGTTCCGATTAAATGCCGCTCTTAACGCCGACCTCTAACGCAGAATAAAACAACCGCTTTCCGATACGCGTGGAAAATTGAAATTTATCGGTTTTTGTACGCGTTAAAAATCGGATTTTATCGGATATAGCTTGATTATTGTTGAAGTAAATACGGCTTTTGCAATATAAAGATAGTTCGTTTGAATAATTATCCGTTTAGCGGAAAGAAAGATTAGAATTGAACGTAAAAAAAGACCGATTGCATTATCGCTAATCGGTCTTTTTCTTATCTCGTCTCTCGGACGTTGCGCTTAAATTTCCACGTTTATCCGATATTTTTAAGTTTTACCACTTGTTGTGGACTCTCTCGGCGAAGACCATAACGTCGTTAATCTCGATTACCTTACCGTCGTCCAATACCGCCTTACCGCTCATTTTGCCGAACACCTGATGAGGGAGCATACAAATCACCTTGAGGTCAAGGGGTGCCACTCTGTCTATAACAGGCTTAAAGGTCATTTCAAAACGTCCGTCACTGCTGGTGAAAGTCCAAGGATCGGTGTATAGATAGTTACCTGCCTCGTCCTGCGGAATGTGGAAAACCACGTCGTCCAGCTTGTGAGCCGTGCCGTTGTAGAACAGCATATTCTCGCTTGCCGCGTCAGTGATGCCGAAACCGTAGCCTATGTTAAAGCCGAAGGTGGAGCCGTCCGCCAATACTGTCTGACCTGAACCCCAATACCAAGTGTTGTCGTAAGTCCAAACGCCTCTGCCCCAGTCAAGGGTTGCAAGGCTGTTATTGCTCTCGTCGAACTTGTATTCAACGCCCTTCCACTTGGCGTAGCCCTTTGCCTTCATACAGTTGATTTTCTGATTGTAATAGAAGTGCTTATTCTTGTCAAAGGGAGTTGCGATAACCATACTTTCTTTAGGAAAATCCGTCAAGGTTACGTCAAACTCCACGTCGCCGTCGTTGACGAAATTGCGGTAAGTGCCGAACAGGCGGCGAGTTTTGCCGTCGTTGGAAAAGGTCATTTTGCAGGTGCCTACCGAAGCGGTCAAATCGCCCTTAACCGAGGTGTTGGGGAGATTGAGCTTGCCGAGGGGGAAGAATCCGATTTCGCTGTCGTTGTACTGCTCGGGCTTATCGCCGAAGGTCAGTATGGATACGGAAAGACAGCTTACGTAGCCGCTGTCGGATATCGTAAGGCAAAGACCGCAATCGTTGTTGCCGATGTAGTAGTAATCCCACTCCTTGATGCGCATTTTGCCTGCCTTGATGTCGGCGCGGTTGTAGTCCCAAAGCAACGCTTTCGCAAAGCCCGGTTCTCTGATATTGCCCTTCTCGTCCAAGAGCTTCTGTCTAGCCGTAATCTCGTGATTCCTTGCCATAATATCCTCCTAAAACGCCTTAACGGCGGTATTTTTGTACTCGGTGAATCTAATCGTGTAGCCGTTGTCTTCCACAGGCTCTCCCACCTTAACGCAGGTAAAGTCCTCTCGCAAATCCAGATTTTCGTAAAAAACAGTCGCGCCGCCGTCCGCCTCGACCTTGGTGACGTAAACGGTGTCGCAGTAAGGCAGCATCGTACGGTAGAACATTGCGCCGCCGATGACGAAAAGTCTGTCGGTATCGTATTTTTTCAGCTCCGTAAACAGCTCCTCCAGACTCCCAACCACGGTGCAGTCCTCTCTAGGCTCGCCCCCCAACCACAGCACGATATTAGTGCGGTTCTTAAGAGGGTTGCCCCCGGGGAAAGAAAGCAGTGTGTTACTGCCCATAACCACCACGTTGTCCGTAGTCATTTGACGGAAAAATCTCATATCCTCTTTCAGGTGAAAAAGCAAACCGTTGTTTTTTCCTATGCCCCAATGCTTATCCACAGCGACTATCGCCTTCATAGACACGCTCCCTACACGTTTATCCATTAATTGTAATTTACCGCAGAGGTTTTGTCAAGGGGAATACAAAAAACGCGGTGCAAGTCCCCGTTAATGCCCTTGCGAAAACCCTCTTTTGGGGCTATAATTAAGAGGAACGCCAAGTACCGCTCCCACCGCTAGCCGACGGTTGCGGCAACTGACGGCTTTCGCTCCCTCGCCGCGGCATACCACGCCGAAAACCAACGCCCGAGGGAAACAGGTGCATTATGGAACAGCCGACTTTTTTTACCGACGATTACGCACAACCTTTGGCGGTGCGCGTCCGCCCCTTGAGCTTAGAGGGCTTTGCAGGACAAACACACCTCTTGGGCAAGGGTAAAATTCTGCGGAAAATGATAGAAAGCGATACGGTAGGCTCGATGATTTTTTGGGGGCCTCCCGGCGTGGGCAAAACCACTCTTGCGCGGATTATCGCCAACACCACCAAGGCGAATTTTATCGACTTTTCCGCCGTCACAAGCGGCATCAAGGAGATAAAACAGGTTATGGAGCAAGCCGAACGCAACCGCTCCTTCGGCGAAAAAACCATACTTTTCGTGGACGAAATCCACCGCTTTAATAAGGCACAGCAGGACGCTTTTCTGCCCTTTGTGGAAAAAGGCAGTATAATCTTAATCGGCGCAACCACCGAAAACCCCTCCTTTGAGGTCAACGGCGCACTGCTTTCAAGATGCAAGGTTTTCGTTTTGCAGGCGTTGACGGTAGCCGACCTGACGGTGCTTTTACGCAACGCCGTCAACAGCGAAAAAGGGTTCGGGCTTCAGCACGTCAGTATAAGCGACGAGCTTCTGGAGCTTATCGCCGCATTCGCCAACGGTGACGCCCGAAGTGCGCTTTCCACGTTGGAAATGGCGGTGCTGAACGGGGTTTGCGAGGAGGATAAGATTACAGTCACCAAGGAAATCGTAGAGCAATGCACCTCGAAAAAATCCCTGCTGTACGATAAGACGGGAGAGGAACATTACAATATCATTTCCGCGCTTCACAAGTCTATGCGCAACTCCGATCCCGACGCCGCCGTTTACTGGCTGGCAAGAATGCTGGAGGCAGGCGAGGATCCGCTGTACGTGGCTAGGCGCGTGACGAGATTTGCGTCCGAGGACGTGGGACTTGCCGATCCCAGAGCATTGGAAGTGGCGGTGGCGGCTTATCAGGCGTGTCACCTTATCGGTATGCCCGAATGCTCCGTCCACTTAACGCAGGCGGTGGTTTATATGGCGATGGCGCCGAAATCCAACTCGCTGTACGTTGCCTACGAAAGTGCGAAAAAGGACGCGCAGAATATGCAGGCAGAGCCTGTGCCTTTGGTTATTCGCAACGCGCCCACCGCGCTGATGAAGGATCTTGGCTACGGTAAGGGCTATCAGTACGCCCACGACTCCAAGGATAAGCTGACCGCTATGCAATGTCTGCCCGATTCCCTGCTGGGAAGAGAGTATTACCGCCCCACCGAGGAGGGTGCGGAAATCAAGTTTAAGACTCGTTTGGAAGAGGTCAAGCAGTGGAAAAAGAACCACGGAGCCAAGTAGCTTAACCGCGAGAGTAACCGAGAGCGGTTGCGGTTTCTGTCCTTATTTTGTTGCCGTTTCGGTGAATAGGTTGCAATTTTCCGTCCTTAATCCGTGGGCTTTCGGGGCGTTATTTTAGGTTTTCTGCGCTCAATCCGTTGCCTTTTCGGAGGGATTTGGGTTATATTATTTTACAGTTATTTCGGAGGTTTAACTATGACTTACCGCGTTTTCGACGCTCACGCACACATCTATCCCCCTGCCATCGCGGCAAAAGCCGTCGCCGCCATCGGTGATTTTTATTCCCTTACGATGAACGAGGACGGCACTGTCGACGGTTTGCTCAGCGCTTGGGCGGAGTGCGGAGAGCTTTGCGCGGAAAAATGTCTGGTTCACTCCACGGCGACTACCACTCATCAGGTAACGAAAATCAACGATTACATTTCCAATACGGTCAAAACCCACGGCGACAGATTAATCGGGTTCGGCACACTGCACCCGGGGCTTTCCGAGGAGGACACCGAGAAAGAGGTTCAGCGTATGCTGGACGAGGGGCTTAAGGGGATAAAACTCCACCCCGACTTTCAAAAGTTTTACGTGGACGCACCCGAGGCGCAAAAGCTGTACCGCGCGGCGGAAGGCAAGCTGCCTATCCTTTTCCACGCCGGCGATAACCGTTACGACTTTTCCGCACCCGAACGCATTGCGAAAACGGCAAAAGCCTACCCTAACCTTACGGTAATCGCGGCGCATTTCGGCGGATACCGCCACTGGGATAAGGTCGTGGATATTTACCGCGGACTGGATAACGTGTATTACGACACCTGCTCCAGCCTTTTCGCCCTAGATAAGCAGGAAGCAAGAGGGATAATTAACGCCTTGGGCTACGAAAAATTCCTTTTCGGAACCGACTACCCTATGTGGCGGCCTGTGGACGAGTTGGCACGCTTTTTCGCGCTCGATTTGCTCGATAACCAGAACGAGGCTATTTTCTCCGACAACGCCTATCGCCTTCTGAATATCCGTTAGGCTAACCCTAAGGCGCAAGCTAACGCAAACGTGCAAGCCGCAGACTTACCGACTCAACGGCAGAACAACGGAACGAACGGCAATAGACTAAAAGCACTCATATAATTGTTTTCGGCAAGGTAAAACCCACCTCTGCAATAGCGCAGTACGGTGGGTTTTTTGAAGGAAAACTGCCTTTGTTTAACCGTTAAACGGGTTTTCGTTATCAGTCGGCACGCTCTTTGTCATAACGGACTGCCTCGCCCGTTTTCGCATTCACCTCGACCTCGTACTCGTAGCCATCGTACATGAAGTTGATTTCGTACACTCTGACGTTTCTTTCGTATTCAAGAGAGATGTCCTCGAAAATGACGCTTGCCCCTGTTAAGGAAGCTCTCAATAACGCCGCCGCCTTTGCCGCGTCGGGAGTTATCAGCCCCTCCTGCTCTACCAAGGTAGGATTAACCGTGTCCAAGGCTTCTCTTTCGTGCTGAAGAACTGCGCCGGTTTTGGCGTCGATTTCGTACTCAAACTCGTATCCGCCGTACACAAACTCGATGTCGTATTCGTATTTTCCGTCGTCATAGTCCAGCTTTGCCTTGCATATCGATACCTGATTTTCGGTCAGCTCCGCGTGGTCAAAAGCCGCTTTCTTCGCCGCCTCAAGGGTGATATTGCCGTTAAGCTCGTCACTCGGCGTGGATTTTTTCTCCAGAATGGTGCTGTCCTCGATTTTCACGGTGTAATCGTATCGGGTGCCGTCGTATTCAAAATCCATATCGACCACGTATTCGCCCTTGTCGTTCTGCTCGGTTTCGGTAGTCACCGTCACGTTAGCCGCCGAGGCGATTCCTGCGTCTGTCAATGCCAACTGCTTGGCGTTTGCCTGCACCGAGGCAAGAGTAGGCGTAGTGTTGGTGCCGTTACAGCCGGCAA
Organism: uncultured Christensenellaceae bacterium; assembly: GCA_964368645.1. GTDB lineage: Bacteria > Bacillota > Clostridia > Christensenellales > CAG-1252 > JAEDHM01. The sequence continues at coordinate 42,132 of CAYJBY010000020.1, read as the reverse complement.
GCACCGTAATCGTTATTGCCGCAACCGAGATTACCGTAATAATTCCTATCAATAATTTTTTCATCTTTCAAAGCCTCCTTGTTTTTGCTTACACACAAAAAACGCCTTCCGCCCCAAAAGGTTACAATTATTTTCTAAAATTTTTTTGCCCACCATTTATCCGCTATAGCTTCAAATCCCCAATTCCCGTTATCCCTATTATTTTCAGCATAACGGTATCCAAAACCATTACAAGCTAACCCCTCGCTTTCTCAATCCCCCACTATCCGATTTTTAATAGCCTTAAGCACCCTCTAATACTTCACAAAGCGATTAATCAATGATTTACCATTTAAGTTACAAACAAAAAATACCGCGCAATCTCTCACGCAGTATCTTTCCGCCCTATTCAAAATTACAGTACTCTCAAACCGCACAATGACAGTGCCGGAAAAATCAAAGTTTTAGCACTATTCAAAATAACATTACTCTCAAACATTGAGCATTA
>CAYJBY010000020.1:5596-41545 GCA_964368645.1 uncultured Christensenellaceae bacterium | reverse complement strand
CCGCATTTGATTTCTACGGGTTTTAGCACTATTCAAAATAACATTACTCTCAAACCTCAAACTTCAAATTCGTAAAAATACAATTTCAAAATTTGATTCCCGGGAAAAAAGTAATGACTATTTTGTTAATTATAACATTTGCGTTGCCCTTATTCAAGTAGTTGACAGAGATCATTATCTATCAAAACACATTTTTCCTCAGAAAATCGATATTTACGGTCAGACTGTATGGATAGCCATATCACCTCTTTGTACCTACAATGCTCAAAGAAAGAAATCAGCTCTTTTTCTGCCAAAAAGTCTTGCAAATTAAGAGTAACTATTACTTTCAAGTCAGTAATATTGACTAGGGTTGCCGTCAACGAAATCAGTTTTTCCACTAGCGAATCATAATCCGCCTCAATAACAGGGCTAAAAAGCTTTATCAAGGTTGCGTAATCGACCTCATCTTTCAATACAATAGGGTAATCCAGTTGTTCACATACTTCGGAAAGTAAATTAAAGCCTTTTGCATACAACTCATTGACCTTTAGCTCATTATTAATAAGAAGTTTCGTTATCTGTTTATAAACGATGGACAGAAACTTTTTGCTGTTGAAGTCAATATCAAATATATTGTAGGCGAAAAATACTTTTTCCGTTTCTTTGTATAAAGCGGCATCGTTAAGCAATCGAAAGTCGCTCTCTTCTTTACCCAAGAAAGCAATTAGATCAATTACCGTCCGATAAAGGCAGTTCGGATTTTCTATTATCAAGGTGTTGATTTTTGCAGGGTCTAGATTGACCGGATTGTCTAAGAAAGAGCTGAAATAACTAATCATAATTCCAATAATCGTTTGTCATCGTCAACGTAAACGGATTGCGCGTCACCTGTTAGCAGTTCCATTCTGCTAAACTGTTTTTCCGTAACGCTGAGCATCTGGACAAGTCCGTCTTTCGGCAGATTCTTTTTCACCTGCTTGCCCACAAGTTTTGCGCTCTCGTTATTAAGAACGAGCTTGGTATATATGGATTCTTGCATCATAATAAAACCCGTACGCATCAAAAACCGTCTAAACTTTCTGTAGGCTCTAAGGTCGTTTTGCGTAAGGGTAGGTAAATCAAACATTATCATAATTCTCATATATCGGTAATTCATAATCCGTGAAATTAACAATTTCGTCTTCGCCGTTATTCAGCCGATTAAATACACCGGAAGCATAAATATGCACGGCGTTATCTAAAAAAACTTGCTTTCTGCCTATTGTTATCTTAGTGTTAAGTATATTAGCCATTTTCCCCTTAAAATACTTGTCGTCCGTCTCTAGCGACAGCGCAAGATCATCCACTATTACTCTAAAGGTTTCCATCATATCGCTGGCTAAATTGTAGTGATTAAACTCGTTGCAATGCCAAATACCTATTTGCGTTATATAACCGCTTGCGACGATTTCACGGCAAAAGGCGGAAAGTATAATTGCATAACCGTAATTAAGCGCCGCATTATAAAACGAGGGTGTTCGCCGCGACAGTTCATCGAACAAGGTATTAAAATACACCTTCGCGGCGTGACCTTCTCTATTGGTGCTGTCGCCGGGCTGCAACTGACTAACGTACTCTTCAAGCAACGCGGCGTCTTTACCGTGCTTTTTCAGCAGTTTTATTTGGTTATTTATCTTGTGATATATAATATCCGTCCACACGTCTCGCTTTACTTCGTCTGTCCAACTCACCTGATAAGCTATGTTTTTTGAACTATGATAGTTGTTGTAGTATCCTAACAGCTGACTGCCAGGCAAATGCTTTTCGTCACAGAACACCACCTGTATATTGTTTTTTACCAACTCGGCGATTAAGGACGTGGTAATAGATACGCAGGTGCTTTCGATAATTAAGAGAGATATCTCGGAGAGATGAACTTTTTTAGTTATCTCTCCTCGATACACCATATAGTTAAGGGCGAAGTCCAGCTTGCATCTGTTTTTTATTACAACTGTCCTGAAACTCATAGATTAAGAATGATTTTTTGTTCCTTGAGCCCTGAGCGGGATAGGAGTATTAATGTAATTTTCTGTTTGTCAATAAATTTGCTTATTTTTATCGAGCATTGATTAGGTGCGCCGTTTTCTTCCTTGAGTTTACCGTTAACTGATGTTTTGTATTTCAGTGTGCTTACGTCAACGCCCTGTGGATTGCATTGAAAGGCTCTGATGATATTGTTTAAGAGTACCAGCTGAGGATATATCCTTTTACTGTCAAAGTCATCTACTCCTCCTTTAAGTACCATTAATAAACTGCCATAGGTGGGAATGTTTTTGTAGGGGCTATGGGATAGCTTGTCGATAAAGAACTCGTAAAGCCGCAAATTCTCATCGGCAGTTAGGATTATTATACTGGCTTTTTCCTTATCACTAACAGCGTTCTTTCTCCTTATGTTTTGAGCAATAAGTTCGTCCGTTGTTTGGTTAAGAACCGCGTCTTTGTCCTTGGCAACGACTGTTTTTGCGATCTTATTAACCTTGTCGATAATAACGCTTATCTCCTTAACGTATCTGTTAATCTCGTCGCTAACGAAAAGCTGATTCGCGTTGTTTAACTTCAACTGTACTCCTGTTGGACTTGTCAGTATTAATCTATAACCGCCGAAGTCCAACAGGCTACCTATCTTGATTACGCCGTCCTTCAAGCCCGCAATTCGGGGGATTATCGGGTCTTTCAAACCGCTGTTACGCAGCACCTCGGTCATAGTGGTTTTGCCGTTTTTGATACGAGCGTCGTCGAGTATCGTGACCGCCTCTATAGAGCGGACCGTGTTGCCCTTTTTGTCCTTACTGTCCACTAGGACAAAATACGCCGTGCCTAAAGAGGTATAACCACCGTACCTCGCCGTATCGCATTTCGGATGAGTCTCTACTCCATCAACTATTTTACTCTCGCAGGTTGGCACTAAGGAACCGTGTTTTCCAACGCCGAACAAAGTGCCTTTATACAGTTGTCCCTTACCGGTATGCGGCAACGATACCATTTGAAAATCCTTTAGCGACAGTTGCGTTTTAACGGTGTTCAATATTCTGTTTCCATTTTCGGTGACTTTACGGCTTAAGGCTATTTCAAAATTCTTGGATTTTTCAAGAGTCTTTTCTCTGTTAGCGTAATTCCAGTTGTGATTAAACTCTTTATTGAGAAGGTCGCCCACCACGATATTGAGGTAAGCATCGCAAGCGTGATGAAAATCGTTGACCTCTCTGGATTTCGTCAGTCCGTAATTCTTTCTGAAGTCCGAGACGTTGCCGCCCTTTGACAGTACTATTTCCACTTTTTTGTCCGTTACGCCCTTAAAGTAGCGCGTGAGAATATCCCTAACCAACAATACTGTCTGATTGGTTTCCACAAGCTGGCGGTTAATAAATTTTTCCTGTTCTTCGGGAGTTATCTCGCTTTTCCTTATAAGACGCGCGTATTTGTCATCGGAAATTAAAGAAGCCTCTTTAAGGGCTTTCCAGAGAGCGTTTTGCCGTAACTCATAGGGTATCGGATAGATATTCGTCTTTTCCTTATTGGCTTCTTGGCACACTAAAACCTTATTGTCAAAGCTGTCGTCCTTGGTTATCGCTCTAGGGATAATATGATCTACGTCATAGGCATTATCCGCACCTAAAAGTTCCAAATCAATGTTCTTTTGCGTGTACATACACTTGCCAAGTTGCATAAAATAAAGGAACAGCTTTTCTGACTGGAGTTGCATATCCGTATAATTTGCCAGTTTTTTTGCGCACCTTTCCATTTCGGCTTTCAATTCCGGAGACAATTTTTGAGCGGCTTTATAGGCGTTTAAGATCTTATCTCTGCGCTTTACGGTGGTTTTGCCCTTCTTCTTGTCGGTATGCTCTCTACAGGACTCTATGAAAACCTTGTCCGGAATGGTTTTGGCTTGCTTAACTATATCTTTAACCAACATAAAAGCCTGCCAAACCTGTTTTTTTACAGACGGTGAGCAATACATTTCCGCGATGTCATCATAGGTGATTTCCGTATTCTCAATTATGCCGTTTTCTTGATTATACTGCTCTAACGCCTCCTTAAAATTACATAACGGACTGGCAATTATCTGCTGAAGATTAAGTTTATAGTCGTACATTATATCGAGAAGCCCCACCAGCTCGCCGTCAAAGCACAGCTTGATTCCGCCGTATTGATAGCCGTCAAGGAATTCGGCAGATAAACTCCCCCAACCGCTGAAAGTATAGCCCTTAATCGCTTTTATTTGCACCTCGGTCAGCTTGTCCCCGACCAAGTCTTTGATGCTTTTTTCAAGCATACGCGCATTGTTATGGATTGTGGAGAGTTTGATTATCTCTTCAAGCAGCTTAGGCTCCTTATCCGCAAAATCACCTAGGACGTTTTTGTATAGCAAATAAGTCTGCATCGACGCCTTAAGCTCCTCGTCAAAACCTGTCAAGACCACACGCTTATCGTAATGCCAGTAATTGACAAGATAGCTGACTATCCTCTTGACCGTGGGCTTGCCGGATAGGTACACGTTGTTAAAGATACCCTGCTTGACTTCTACGCTGATACTTTCTCCGTCGATTTTCAGATTGTTAAGCTCGTTGAGACATAGAAACTTGCTGAACAGTATGGAGGCTTTCGGCAGGGATTTGGCGTTTTTGAGATAGGTACAAGAGGTGGTCATTCTTTCGATAAAACGCTTGTTGCTTGCCTCCTCGTTAATAATTTCGGCAAACGACCAAGGTGTTACCCGTCCCTCTTTATTCCTTACCGCCCAAGCGTTTTTCGAAGGGGTTTCTCCGCTAGCGTAGCTTTTTACAGGTCCTACGTAATAAGGTATCCTAAACCAAAGCAGCGATTCGATTTTTTTGATATTCGTCCACCCGTTTTCTGTATGTAAAAGAAAGCTGTATTTCGGAGACTTGACGGCAACGTCCAGTATCTTTTTCAATTCAAGCATATTAAGCTGGTATGGAATAGCGGAATTGTTCTTCGATACTATCTTCGGTAAATAATTGTCGTTGTCTATATCGGATAATATCGCTTCCTTGACAGCGGTTGCGCCCTCGTCCGTTATTGCTTCGATAATTTTTTTCAGTCCCTTATAAAAATCGGCGCGGGGCATAGTCTCGCCTAACCCTCCGTTATTACCGACCTTACATTCTTCTAGTCTGCCGCCGCCAACGTACGCGGTATATAAGCCGATTAGGGGCTTTTTCTCCCCGACGATTTTTTTGTAACCGAATACGTTTTCATATTCCGTTCTCGCGTATTGGCGGATAAAAGCCTTGAGTTGCTTTAGGTCGCGACGATGCTTGTCGTACAGTTTTATCATTGCGTCGGAGATGGATTTTTCGCCCTTGAGCAAGTCCTCTAAGACGTACCAGTCGTATATCTCCTTTAATTGCAGTACGATTTGGTATTCGGATGGGCTTTCCTTAAGTATTTGCATATCCTCGCACGTCTCTAGGTCGTCTTCAAAAGAAAAACCTTCAATACTGTCCTTCGCAAACAGTTCCGTACCGAAAACCGCCGAAGCGTTGAATTTGCCGCCGAAAATCGCATCGACGATTTTTTTCTGTACGCTCGCCTTTGCTCCCAATAGCTCTTTTACCTTTTCCTTCTTGTCTGACTTCGTTAAGAATACGCTTTTCTTGAATTTGTCTTCGGTGACGTCCTTTTTCGCGGCTAAAAGTTCCGCCGTAATTGCGCCTGTTCCGCAGATAACCTCTTCAACTAGGTCAAGTCGGCTTAAATCAAAAGGCTCTATTATATCTGCATCCGCATCAACGGATTGCAACTGCTCGTTGCGCACTCTCAAACATTCGTTAAGCGATTTAAAAGCTGGAAATATGTTAGTTGCGCTTTTATCGGTTTCACTTACGGAAGAATCGTTCGTTGCACTGCCATCGGCTGCTAATTCGCCACCGCGTAAAAAATGGCCGCGGTACTTGATAATATGGTGTACTGCAAGATACAAAAGCCTTATATCGTCAGGCGCGGATTCCATCAGTTTCTTTCGTAGGTGGTATATCGTGGGATACTGACGATAGTACTTCACGTCGTTGTAATCATCGTCGTTAAAGAGCGAGTACCTTCCGGTTACGGTACGGTCGGATAACATCAAATCATTCTCATTGAGTCGGGCAAAAAAATTTTTATCCGCCTTAGGTACCTCATCGTTAAAAATCTCCTGTAATAAGGTAATACGGTATTTCCTGCGCTCAAGCCGTCTCCTCGCGGTGCGGAACTGTCTGCGCTCCGCTGCGGTTACCGCCTCGTCAAAGCGCAATACTCCCAGCGCGTTACGCCCCTTTACTTGCTCTACGACGTAGTTTTCGTCAGTCAGCGCCCAGCCGATATTCTCAACGCCAAGATCCAATCCGATTATTTTTCCCATATATTTTCCTCCGATTTGTATTTTTGTATTGACAGACGGTAAAAACCGCTGTATAATAATAGTATCAAAATAACATTCGTTCAAATAAGGCATTGCCTTAAGCACCCTCGGGTCGGCTACTTTCGGAAGTAGCCATTTTTTTATTCTATACCCTTAGTTTGGCTTTGTTAGGCTCAGTAGTAGCCACAGCATCTCAATCAACCGATTAATAACTGTTTCCCTTGCAGTTTTCCTTATCGAAATGGTGTCAATCCCTTTTTCCTTTGATATTATACCTTACTTTACGTAACTTTTCAATACCGACTTATTCTGCGCATTAAACTGTTACAATCGGCGTACTGTTTTTATCCTTTTACAGTTCAACCCGTACGCTGATTCTCCGTTAAAATACAACTTACCGTTTATGATTATATCATAATGCAAATCGTTTAATTGGGCAATTAATCACCCATTGCACTGCTTTTTGAGATAAAAAACAGAGTTATGAAAAAGAAAATCTTTTGCTCGTTTTTCAAACGCACTCCATTGACGACAATACGTTAATGAAATTGGTAGAAAAATATCTTTACGTAAAAAACCGAATGTAATTTGAAATGGATAATCGGAGAAAGCACGGAACCGAAAGACGGTTGGACATACAATTTTTTGTAAATTTCCAATAGCCGCCCGTTACGCACAATATGATAGGTAGCGAATACGCAAAACGCGTTTTCCGCCCCGTTAAATTGCAAAAAAATATCGGATATAGGAAAAGTTACTCAGTTGGTGAACCAGAAGCCGAAATCCACCGAGGTGGTGCCGCCGATGCCTGCCTCGTACAAAAAATAAATGATGACGATTGCAAGCAGTACGTTGACCACCGCTAATATCGGAACGAAAACCTTAAAATACCATTTGTACCATTTGTGACGAAAAATCAGCATTGCAAAAAGAGTGCCTATCGCGCCGAAAAAGCCGGCAACCAGAAGCATAGCGACCTCGTTAATACGCGCCTTATCCCTCACGCCAACCCTTTTTTTATCAACGGCTATAAGGATAAATCCGATAATATTCATCGCGATAATAAAGCCGATAAAGCCTTGCGTCAAATCGTTCATAGGTTTTATTTTAAGCCACGGCGTAGGAAAAGTCAATACGGAATTGTAACCCTATGTCTTTTTTAATCTTATATTAACAAAGGGTGAATATAATATTCTTGTTTTTTGACGCGTGTTGTGTTATAATTAACGTCATAATCATACAAAATACCTAAAAGGACGGAGGCCATATTGAAACGCGGAAGTATTTTTAAGATAATAAGCGTGGTACTGCTGATTGCGGCTGTCGCATTGGTAATTGCCATGATGCTGGGGGCGTTTGACACTACCGTGGAGACTTCTTACGACGAGTTTTTGACGAAACTGGAAAACGGAGAGGTTAAGGCGGTTTATTTTAACGGCAACTACCAGATGTATATACTCTTTAAGGACAGCAAAATCGATCCTGCCAAATTCCCGAAAAAGGCGGACGCTTACTGCTATATCAGTTCCCGTACTCTAGTTAGCGACGAGATGCTGGCAATCTGCGGCAAGCTCAACCCCGAGGAGGGCAAAACCTATCCCGAACTGCCCACCGTTAAGTACGACGATCCCTCAAGCGGCAGTATTTGGTCCTCGATTCTTCCCATACTCATCACCGTTGCGGTTGCAGGCATTTTCCTGTATATTCTCTATCGCCAAAGCGCGGGAGCCAACAACAAGGCTATGAGTTTCGGCAACACCAAGGCGCAAATGACCAAGAATATCAAAATCAGGTTCAACGACGTTGCCGGTGCCGAGGAAGAGAAGGAAGAACTGAAAGAGATCGTAGAGTTCCTCAAAAGTCCCAAAAAGTTTTTGGACGTGGGTGCTAAAATCCCTCGCGGCGTACTGCTTGTCGGTTCTCCCGGCACAGGTAAAACCCTTTTCGCCAAGGCTATCGCAGGCGAAGCCAACGTGCCTTTCTTTTCTATATCAGGCTCCGACTTCGTTGAGATGTTCGTGGGCGTGGGCGCAAGCCGTGTGAGAGATTTGTTCGCTCAGGCGAAAAAGAATATGCCCTGTATCGTGTTTATCGACGAGATCGACGCGGTAGGCAGACAAAGAGGCGCAGGCTTAGGCGGCGGCAACGACGAGAGAGAACAGACTCTTAATCAGCTCCTCGTTCAAATGGACGGCTTTGATACAGGCGACGGCATCATCGTTATGGCGGCTACCAACAGAGCGGACATTCTCGATCCCGCGCTTATGCGTCCCGGTCGTTTTGACCGTCAAATTTACGTTAATATCCCCGACGTTAAGGGCAGAGAGGCGATACTCAAGGTTCACTCCCGTAACAAACCTTTAGCTGGCGACATTGATTTCAAAACCATCGCTCGTATCACTACAGGCTTTACAGGTGCGGATCTTGCCAACCTGCTTAACGAGGCGGCGATTTTAGCCGCGCGCGCAGGACGCAAAATCATTATAATGACCGACATTCTGGAAGGTATCAACAAGGTTTTGATGGGACCTCAAAAGAAGAGCCGCGTAGTTACCGCCGCAGACAAGCGCATTACCGCATATCACGAAAGCGGACACGCGATTATCGCCAAGGTACTGGAGAACTGCGACGACGTTCAGGAGGTCAGCATCGTGCCTCGCGGTATGGCGGCAGGCTATACCCTCACCCGTCCGAAGACCGAGGACAGCCATTATACCAAGTCCGAGCTTAACGACACCATCGCGATGATGTTAGGCGGAAGAGCCGCGGAGGAAATCGTCATTAAGGACGTTACCACAGGCGCAAGCAACGACATTCAGCGTGCCAGCGACGTAGCTCGCCGTATGGTTACCGAGTGGGGTATGAGCGACTTAGGCTGTATCTATCTTGGCGGAGATCAAGAGGTTTTCGTAGGCAAGAGTTGGGGTACGCATACCAGCACCAGTGAGGAAATGAACAGCAAAATCGACGTGGCTGTCAAGGAAATCATCGACAACAATTACGCACGTGCTTTGGACGTTATCAATACCAACCGCAGTATTATGGAGGGTATGGTCAAGCTGCTTTTCGAGCGCGAAACCATCTATAAGGACGAGGTTGATAAGTTGTTCGACGGCGTGAGCGCGGACGATATACTTGCCGAGCTTAAGCTCAAGGACAGCAAGTCCGCCGATACTGCTAAGACAGAGGTCAAGGCGGCAACGGAGGACAGCGGCGTGATTACTCCCGAGGGCAAAAAGAACTAAAACGTAAGAACCCGCCGTTTGCACAGCAAGGGACGGGTTTTTTTATTACAGCGGAGGCGTTTTTCTATGGCAATACGAACCACAGGCAGTGAAAGCGAGGAACAGCAGACTCTTTTTCAGTGGGCAGAGCTTATGCTTAACAGGTATCCGCCTTTGGCTCTTCTGTACCACGTTCCCAACGGCGGCGCGAGGAGCGCGGCAACGGCCGGAAGGTTGAAAGCCGAAGGGGTAAAGTCAGGCGTGCCCGACCTTTGCCTGCCTGCCGCAAGCGGCGTTTATCACGGCTTGTACATAGAAATGAAGGTCAAACCCAATAAGCCCACCGCAGAGCAAGTTTGGTGGTTGGAACGGCTTAACGCCGCAGGGTTTTACGCCGCGGTGTGCTACGGCTGGCAGGAGGGCGCAGATTTGATAGAGCGTTACCTGCGGCTTACGGACGGAGGTACGCTATGAGCCAAAGACCTGACAATATCAAATATCTTTTAATCGATATAGACGATACCCTTTTGGATTTTCGGAAATGCTCCTATGCCGCGGTGAAAAAGGTTTTTGAGGCGGAGCAATTGCCCTTTAGCAGCGAGGTTTACGACTACTACGTTTCCAGCGGATTGGAGCTTTGGAGCGCACTTGAACGCGGAGAGCTTACGCTGGATGAGCTTTGCGATATAAGATGGAACGGGCTTTTTGAGAAATACGGTATTCAACGGAACGGAGTCGCTTTTGACAAAATGTACCACGCCGCCTTGGCAACCGAGCACTTCGAGGTGGACGGAGCAGGAGCTATTCTGCGGTATCTTGCCGACAAGTACGTGCTGTGCGCCGCGTCCAACGGTATCCTCACCCACCAAAAACAAAGGCTTGCCGCAGATGGTATGCTGCCGTTATTCAAGCAGGTGTTCGTATCCGACGACGTGGGCTTTAACAAGCCTGACAAAAGATTTTTCACTCACTGTCTGGCGGCGTTAGGCAACCCGTCGCCCCAAAGCGTAATGATTATCGGCGACAGGATTTCCTCGGATATCGAGGGCGGCAAATCCTGCGGCTTGATTACCTGCCTTTTCGACAGAAAAAAGACGGCAAAGCCCGAGGACGCGGACTATATAATCTACACACTGGACGAGTTAAGAAATATCCTTTAGCGGTCTGCAAAGGCGAACTATGAGAAAATAGATAGTTTTCCGCTAGAGCCAAGATTAAGAAATCAAGCAATATCCGATATATTTACGATTTATGTTTATTGATTTTCACCGTTACGCGCAAAAATCTGCGGATATTACGGAAGAATAGGCAAAAAAGTGTTATAATTGTGCTGAATTATGAAAACTGAATTTTTGAAAGCGAACGAAGAAGCGGTTCAACTCGCCGCCGACATATTAAAACAGGGCGGAATCGTGGCTATGCCCACGGAAACGGTTTACGGAATCGCCGCCAACGCCTATGACGGACAAGCTGTCAAGGCGATTTTTGAGGCAAAGGGCAGACCGCAGGACAATCCTTTAATTTGCCATATCTCGGATATGGCTATGCTTAACGACGTGGTTAGCTCCATTCCTTGCGACGCTTACAAGCTGGCAGAGGTTTTTTGGCCGGGACCTCTAACCATAATTATGCCCAAGAATCCGAAAGTTTCGGACGTAACCTGCGCAGGACTGGACAGCGTGGGAGTGCGTATGCCGTCACACCCTACCGCCCATAGACTGATCGAGCTTTGCGGCTTTGCGCTGGCGGCTCCCTCCGCTAATTTAAGCGGAAAGCCCTCCCCGACTAACGCTTCGGACGTGCTTGCCGATATGAATGGCAGGCTGCCCTTGATTTTGGACGGCGGAGAGTGTTTTGCAGGAGTGGAATCCACAGTAGTTTCGCTTTTGGAGGCTACGCCGCTGCTTTTAAGACCGGGCTACGTAACCAAGGAGGATATGGAAGCTGTTTTAGGTAAGCAAGTTGACGTTTCTCCTGCAATCACCGAAGGAATTAAGGACGGCGAAAAGGTAAGATCCCCCGGTATGAAGTATAAGCACTACGCGCCTAACGCGGATATTACCATACTAAGCGGCTCTTTTGACCGTTATTGCAGTTTCGTCAACGACCATAAGGGCGAGGGGGTGTTCGCGCTGTGTTTTGAGGGCGAAGCGGAATGGATTGACGTTCCTTCCATAACTTACGGCAGTGAAAACGATCCCTCGTCACAGGCGCACGGCTTATTCACCGCGCTGAGGGAGTTGGACAGACGAGGGGCGGTTAAGGCATACGCCCGATGCCCGAAGAAGGACGGAGTTTCGCTGGCGGTCTATAACCGCCTGATAAGAGCCGCCGCATTTAAGGTCGTAGAGCTGTAACAAGAGCGTCGAAGGCGGTATTTGACAGCTTGAGTTTTCTTGTGCGAAAGGACAAAACAATCAACGCGTTGAAATCTACCGCATAATGCAATATTATTAGATTTATCCGAGGTATTTTTATGAAGAAAGAACACAGTCGTTACCGTGTTGCAAAAGGAATCCTGTTTTTTTGGTGTATGTTTATCGGGCTGGGCGCGGTGGCAGGCGCAATCGGAATGCTGTCCGATCCCACAGGCAAGGCGATGGGAATGGACGCTATGCTTCCTTTCTTTCAAGTACTCCCCTTTGCCGACGTGCTTTTCCGCAACTTCACTTTCTCGGGTATCGCCCTTTTAATCGTCAACGGTATAACCAATCTGACCGCCGCCGGTTTTTTGTTGGCAAAAAAGAAAATCGGCGTGGTTTTGGGCGGTGTTTTCGGCATTACGCTGATGGCGTGGATAGTTATTCAGTTCGTTATTTTCCCTGCTAACTTTATGCCAACGATTTATTTTATTTTCGGCTTTGCACAAGCGGTTACGGGTTACGCGGCATTGGTGTTTTATAAACAGGAAAACTTCAGCTTTGACCGCGATAATTACAAAAATGTCGGTACTGACAAAACCAAGCTCGTGGTGTATTTTTCCCGTCTTGGCTACACCGCGAAAACGGCGTTTGAAACCGCCGACGAAAGCGGTGCGGAGATTTTGGAGCTTACCACGCCCGAACGGACGAATGGTACCGCAGGTTTTTGGTGGTGCGGCAGGTTCGGTATGAACCGTATGGCAATGCCGCTGAACCCGATCGGCATAGATTTAACGCAATTCGACGAGATAACGATTTGTTCTCCCGTTTGGGTGTTCGGTCTGGCCGCTCCGATTCGCGCGTTCTGCGCGGAAGCTAAGGGCAAAATCAAGGCGTATAGGCTCGTTTTCGTACACTATATGCGTGCGTCACTCGCTAACGTGGCAAAAGACGCGGCAAACGCAATCGGCGCAGAACCGCTTTCGGTTACTTCTGTTTGCTGTCAAAAAGGCAAAACCGTTTTTCGCCGCAAGCTATAGGCATCACCAAAAACTATAAGTTTATCGCTAACTATAGTTTCACCGCAATCATCAGTTTATCGCAAACTATAGACTCACTTCGAACTACAGGCTTATCGCAATCATAGTTTCAGTTTTTGCTTTTTGAACAGAAACCGATTTTGATGCAAACTACAGGTTTACGTCAATCATAAGTTCACCGATTACGTTTTAGCGGAAAACTTCGTTTCGATACGACATAAAGGTTTACCAAAAACTATAGATTCACCGCTTACAACAGTTTCGCATCAATCATAGATTTAATGATTCCGCTTCAACGGGAAGGTTTGTTTCGATATAACTTTCTATTTTATCGCAAGCCATAGTTTCACCGCACAAGCCTTTTCCCTCGTTTCCGCATAAATTTGAGATTAGCCGCGTTCATCGGCATAATCACGCTTCCCTGTTTCCATTTTTAACGAATCGTTGTTCCAAATATGGCTGAGGTATAAAAGCAGCCCTAAGCGAATTAGCCGATAATAAATTATTTGAAAAATTTCTTGCCAAACGCCTATCAATGTGCTACAATGTCTTTGCTATTGAGGAAGTTTGCATTGTTGCTTCGCCTTTAACGACGAACAAACGGCACATAATGGATTCACTGCCTTACGTAGCGCATTTTAATAACCGTGGGGGCATGGCTCAGTTGGTAGAGCGATACGTTCGCAACGTATAGGCCAGGGGTTCGAATCCCCTTGTCTCCACCACAGCCCAAAAAGCCTTGTTTTTGTACTAAAACAGGGCTTTTTTTATTCTTTTTTACTATGTCTTACTCTACTTTACCTCATTTTGTTACACTTTTTTGTTACACTTTTTTCGAAAATCAACGTAAAGATATGAGTTCAAAAAGCCGAAAAAGCAAAACCCTAGAACCCACGAAAAAGCTGACGAAGGGAACAAATATAAAAGTATTTGCCTACGGTAAATATTTGACGCGGTTCGTTAGTATAGACGGAAAAATGATTGTTCTTTTTCTGTAGTCGATAAGAAAAGTTTTTACTGTAGGTGGCTCGGGTTTTTACTGTAGTTGGCGCAGTTTATTAATTGTAGGTGGCGCAGTTTTTTGCTGTAGGTGGCTCGATTTTTTGTCTTTTTATAGCTTTAATTGTCGTAATTTTAAGCGTCACAGTAAATATAATTGGCATAAAAACCGTTTCGAACCAAAATAGGAAATTTCGTCAATTATGCCTTACTGCCGTTATTTGATGTCATAATGCCCTTTTCGGTGGGGCTGTTGATGGCGAAAAACTACCGATAACCGAGCCTGTATGAAATCGCTTGTGGATTAATTGTTTTTTGTGTTATCATAGATATACTGCCACCGGGTAGATAAGATGCGTTAGCATCCATATACACATCGTTAGGTCATAGAAGATGTGTACGTGGGTGCTTTTTTGATTGAGGTATAAATGGAACTCGAAAGAAGTAAAACTAAGCTAAATTATTTTTCAAAAAGCGAAGCGGTTTTGTGGATTGCGTCGGTACTGCTGATTGTCATATCGTTTTGCATTTTTGACAGAACAAATTATCTTACGCTTGCGGCGTCACTTATCGGTGCAACGTCTTTGATACTTAATGCCAAAGGGAACCCGATCGGACAAGTGCTTACGGTAGTATTCAGCATTATGTATGGCTTTATTTCCTTTTCATTTGCATACTACGGTGAAATGATTACATATCTTGGTATGACGGCGCCTATGGCAATCCTTGCCGTAATATCCTGGCTACGGCACCCTTTCAAGGGCAACAAAAAGGAGGTTCAGGTAAACAAGCTTCACAGCAAAGAAATATTGTTTATGCTTGTTCTTACAGTCCTCGTGACGGTTGGATTCTATTATATATTACGTGCTTTGAACACAGCAAATCTCATTCCCAGCACAATTTCCGTCACCACAAGCTTTCTTGCTGTATATTTGACCTTTCGGAGAAGTGCGTTTTATGCTGTCGCCTATGCCGCAAACGACATTGTCCTAATTATACTCTGGGTGATGGCAACCTTAAGCGATATTACTTATCTTTCGGTTGTAATATGCTTTGCAATGTTTCTGGTCAACGATATTTATGGTTTTATCAGCTGGACTAAGATGCAGAAAAAGCAAAAGAACGATACTACTACTATCGCATAATACTTAAAAAGTGCCCCGACGAAAAAAATTGGTATTCCGCTTTTATAAAGAATTCGGAAATTTCACAAAATGCGAATACGATAAGAACGGCCGAGCAGAAGGGTTGCAGAATATCCCCTTTTGAACATAAACGCACGGGAGCGTACACAGACGTACGTGACCGAAGGGCGAATATGAAGAAAGGGCGTAGGATTTCGCTCTTATCCTCGGTTTTGGCTTTGTAGTACGAATAAACTACGAAATTTTATAAATCAAAAAGTGCGTAAGTCATTTTTACTTACGCACTTTTTTACCTCTCGTTACACTTAATCGTAATTTACTTAGAAGTAAAATTTAATTAAAATAATTCCCTTATAAGCGCGGCGTCACAGCCGTTTGCCTGAATCGAACTTAAAGCGTCCTTTACTAAACTTTCCGTATTGTAGTAGGCAATCACTGCTCCGCTTGCGCCGCCCGACAGAGTACAGCTAATATCACTGTCTATTAATGTAAGAATACTGTTTTCATTATTTATCGCAATGGCATAAACGGTAAATTCTGCCGCCGCCTCAATATTTATTTCCACGCTAAGCTTTTTGAAAGTAATTAAGTGACCGCCGATTAATTCAACGGGACTATCGCTTGATATGTATTCGCCCTCCGCAATCTCGCTGTTAATGACAAGCTTTGCGTTTTCGCCCTTGCCCTCGAAAATAATTGCGTCCTGATAAGCTCCGATTACGTTAATATCGCTGTTTATTGTAACCGTGCCTTCAATATAAACCGTTACGGTATTGTCGGAATGGAAGGTGCCTAAGTAGCCTTGAACGGTAAGATTTTTCAGCGTTACGGCTTTTGCCATAATATCGATTTGTATATCAGTTGACGCTACGCCGCTAATCGTCATATCTTCTCCCGTTACAGTCAGCCTTTTTTCGTCTGGGTTGTATTCGTAGCCCGAAAGCCTTGTGTTCCCGATATCCTCAGCCTTGCCGTCTGCGTTTGTTATTGTAATTCCGACAGACTCGTCGGTTTTTACCGCCGTGCGTATTTTTTTGTAGTAAGCCCCGACTGCGGTATCGTAGTCAAATTCAAAGCCGAGAGCGGTCATATCGTAATTCCAACCGTCAAAAGCATAGTTAAAATATTTGCTCGGCGAGGTAAAAACGGGCTCTTCACCGTAATCGTAAATAACGCTGCCCGCCGCCAAGGTTTCATAGCGATAACGGGAATTTGTCGAAACAAAAATACCGTATTCGCCTGCGTCGTAGGTAAGAGTAATTTCGCGTAGGCTTTTTGAAAATTCCGAAACAAATTCAACGTCATAGAGAATAGGCGCGGTAATATCCTCAAAGCCTTCGGTTATGCTCTTCCAATTGCTAAACGTGTATTCGTAAAGGCTTAATTCTTCCGCCGTCTTGTCGGCAACGGGAATTAAAGTCGAGTCAATAGCCGTGCCTGCCTCAACATTAATATTATAATACCAGCTGTCATTGTCATCAAAGCTTTCACGCTCGGCTCTGTTTATTGTAAAGGTTACTAAATGCTGACGTTTTGTTGCCGTATAAACGTATTTCAGCGACAGCTTTTCACCTATTTCTACCGAAAACTCCGTTCCGTCAGGAACTGCGTTTCCGTTTTCATATACCCAATGTCCTTGCGTGTAGTAGTACGTATCATCGTAGTAACAGCACATTGTATTCACTATTTTATTAGTTTCGGCGTTAAACCAAACAAGCTGAACGGATTCATCAGGTTCAAACAAATCTTCAACCGTAAAATCGTAACTGTATCCGCCTCCTAAGCTAATGCTATAGACCAAAACTCCCGTTTGCCCGTCATAGCTTCCGTTACCGATATCATATTCGGCGGTAGCGATGCCGTCGGCTAATTTGAACTGCGGCCTTGCACGCCATTCGTTTAGGTAGGATGAAATTACCCAGCGGTAGAAGGTATATTCCGTCCCGTCCTCAAGCGTAGGCTTTTCAATTTCGCTTTCAAGGCTATTCAAGGTACTTGTCAGCTCGTCAATCTCCGCATAAGTACCGTTATAGATTATTTCCGTCTGTCCGTTTGAAAAACTTGCAGACACGGGGGTACAAGTTACCGTCGAATTTTCAAAAGTGTATAGCTCGCCGTTTGAATAAACTTTAAGCATATACGGGCTTTCGATATACTGTGCAACGTAAGTCCAAACGTCCTGACCGCTCGGTGACACGGTTTTCACAATTTCCCAACCGTTAAAGTTTTCAACTCTGTCGTTTACGATGCGGTATTCGGGAGCAAAGCTGGCAATAAAATCCTCGCCGATTGTGTTTTCCTCGCCCTTAAGCACCTCAAAACCGACGCTTGCGGTGTATTGCATCGACCACGGTATTTGTCCGCCGCTGCCGTCAAAGCATATAAGCGTATAAACGTAATAGTATTCGACAAAAGGATAAATCTCCACGCTGCCGTAAACGCTATCAAGCAAATTAATCGATTGCCAGCTGACAAATCTGCTTTTCAAAAACGGTTTTTCAAACACCTGATTGTTTTCTTTTTCCTCATAGGCTTTAACCGCAGGGTCGTTAAGCAGGTCGGTCGCGTCTGCGCCGCTTGCTATATCTCTGCGCGAAAGAATAACGGTGCCGTTGTAATCTCTAAAAGTTACCACGCCCGAATTTTCAGCCTTCCAAACGGGCTTAAAGGTGCTTTCGCCCGAAACCTTCTGCGGCGTATCGTATAAATAATTTTCACCCGTCATACCGTCATAGGTATATTGCAAATAGTAGTTAGGATACGTTTGAATATCAAATTCGGGGAATTTGCCGTAGGTCGTTTTCACAGTGTAAACCTGCGGTCCTATAAGCATTTTTGTTTCGTCTAAATAATCGTACAAGGCGGGAACCTCAACCGTAATGTCAAAGGTTTTGTAAATATACTTCGCCTTGCACTCGAAAAACTCACCCTTTCCGACCTTTGGCACAACCTCGCCGTCCGCACTCCAACCGTCAAAAATAACATACTCGTTAAAATTCGGATTTTCCGCGTTAAAGCTGAAAAGCTGATCCGTTTCAATATAATAATATTCAGGCTCAAGCACCGTGCCCACGCCGACGGTAAAGTCATCAGTCATCCATAGCGTAGATGAATTAATCTCCGACGGACATTTTAATAGGTACGAAAAACGAACCTTTGTGTACTCCTTATACAAAAAGGTAATCTCGTAGGTTACGTCAGCAGTCACCGCGCTGTCGCAAGGGAAGAAGAAACTCTTTATGTGCGGATATAGCTGGGCATACTCGCCCAAGCCCCTTTTGGTCGCATCGTCACTGCCAAGCACAACCATACGGCTTGCAATTTCGGGATATGCGCCGTATTTTACGTCCTCGGTAAGTATTACGTCATCACCGATTTTATAAGAAACCGTGAGGACCTTGGCGGCGTCCTCGTCACTTACGTATTTATCAAAATAAGTTACGTCGATTGTTGAAATTAACGGACGCTGTTTCCAATAACTATATTTGTGATTGATATTAACGGAACCGCTAAAGCCCATTCTCTCGCCGAAATAATAAACATATATGTTAAGCTCAACTCGTCCTTCGTCAAGGTTTTTTATGGTTACAGTTCCCGTACTTTTATCATAAGCTTTATAATTTATGAGGTTATCATTCGGAGAAACCACTATATCAGCCAAATCGGCTTTCTTTTGAGTGATTTTGCCCGTCTTTAAGTTAAGCACGTTTACGTAAAGAAAATCACCGCTGACAATGGAGAAGCTATCGTCGCCGTAAAGCGTTATATCGTTTTGCGGCGTTACGAAGGAAACCGCAACGGACTCGGTACCCTTGCTGAACACGGGTATTTTTGCTCGCACAAGCTTCTGCTCGGCTCTTAGGTTAAACAGCTCCGACTCGGCGTATAAATGCAAATCAACGTAGATGCCGAATTCGTAAAAATACGCACCCTGTGCGCTGGTGTACTTGCCTTGGACGTTATTATTGTGACTATCAAGGTACGTGTAGGCTTTCATTTCATAAGAGCCGATGCCGTAAAAATCAAAATAACAACCAAGCTCAACGCCAAGCCCCACACAGCCCAGCTTGTTAAGCCCCGTGAAACTGACTTCCATAGCTATTTCCACGCCGCCCTTAAAGCTTAGCTGTCCGTTGTAGTAAAATTTGTGATTGTGCTCGTTAAAAAGCTGTTCCTTATACGATTTTAAGCCAGTCTCATCCGTGCCGCGAATACCTGCTTGGTATGCGACAAACGCATCGTAATCAGCGGCAAAAGCCGCGTTTACGTCCATATAAAAGTTTAGCGTTACCGGGAAGGTAAACTCTATTGCTTTAAGCGGCACCCTCGCTTCGTATAACTTAACCGATAATAACCGCACCTCATCCGTATCCATTTTGCGATTTCGCTGATAATCGGCAACAAGACCGTCCGGGTCCGGATTATTGATTATCCTTGAAATCTCCTCGCGAATATTGCTGGTTTTTCCGTCGCGGGTTAATGTTACGTCCACTCTGAATTCGGTAGCTGAAGAAAACCGACCGTATATATCTAAATCGTAATCGTCAAACCAATCAATATAACCGCTCGTTCCGTAGCCAATTGCAATTAACTGCGTAAATTCAAGATCAACCGTTGCATAGGAATTGTTGTTAATATCTATTCTTTTTGTAATTCTATATGACTTTTCCTTTATCTTCGACTCAACCCTATCGGCTGATAGGCTCTCAATCTTAAGCTTATTTGAGTACAGCGAGGTGACCTTAATGTTGTTTTCAGCCGCATAGTCCGCAACAGCCGCCGTCGCAAGTGCGGTTATATAATGAACCCCCTCGCTTTCGCTTAAAGCGTTGATTATTTCCGCATCCGAAATTTCTTCCGTAATATTATCTTCTGTTATTTCGCCCTGTTCAAAGGTATTAAGCGTGTTATATACCTCTTGCAGACTAGGTGCAAGCAGTTCAACCACAACTGCGTCGATTGCACCGTTTTTATATCCTGAAAAATTGCCTGTTTTATAAAATTCAAAGCTATTGTCCGCGTCGTAAACCTTGATTATATCACCGCGCTTTATTTCGTTTTGCGGCGCGAGTGCATAACTGCTTTTTAGATATAATAAATCCTCACTTATATAGTAATAATCCGCAACCTTAATCTCGATTGCGTCACTTGTATATTCAACCGTAGTGAAGTTTTCACAAAATACATTCAAATTGAGCCTTGCAATTTTGATAGTCGTAGCCTCGTTGAATGCGCTTTTTTCAATAACAACCTCAAAGGAGAATGGGGAGGTCAATGTTAAATGATAACTTCCCCCTTCCGTATAGGCTGTTTTCGGTGAAAGACTATAATAGCCGTCATTATTTGTAATATTAAATTCGGGAATAACGGCGTTTGCTTCCGCTGTAACCGTTAAATATGTAGATAGGTTTTGCGCCGTTAATGCGCCCTCCCCGACAATTTTCAGCGAAACCGTTTTCGGTTGTGAAAAAAGCGAGGTTTCCGTTTGTTCAAAGTAGCTCGCCTGCTCTATCGAATCGGTTATAATCATAAAGCTTGCGTAAAGCGTAACGTCGCTTGAAAATACGTACGAGTTATAATCGTAGCCGGTAGTTTTTTCCTCGTCAAGGTACCAACCGTCAAAAAAACAACCGTCCTTAACGGCAATAGGTACTTCGTTACTTGCAAGCTTACTACCCTTAACTAAGGTTTTTGGTTCAAGAGCCTCGCCGTCAGTATTGAAGGTAATCGTCACGTACTCAATAATCTTAAAGCTTGCATATAAGGTAACGTCGGAATTAATCGGAGTGGTCAAAACAAACTTCTCGGTTTTTTCCGCATTTGAATACCAGCCCAAAAACTCGTAGCCGTCCTTTTTTGCAATAGGCAGCTCGTTAAGAGTCGTTCCCTTTTCAACCTCGACGCTTTCTATTAAGCTGCCGCCGTCGGTATTAAAGGTCACTTCATAATAAGTTGTTTCTCCGCTTTTACAAGCCGTTAAGCCTATAATTGCAGAAATTGCCATTAGGCAAATTAAAATAATATTTCTAAAATTCTTTTTCATATCTTATATTATTATTTCTCTCCCCCAAAAAACACAAATAATAGTGCTGTTATAATGATTGTAGCACAGCGAATATTAGCTCTTATCACTCTTTCGGGTGAAGTCGGTAACAAATCTATTCCAGCTCGAAGTCGATTTTACGGTTTTTTCATCTAATGCCCGACGAATCTGCGTTCTCCTTACAATATCAAGCTTTTCAAAGGAATGTTTCAGGTGAGTTTTCACGGTATTAATAGAAACTCCTAGAATTTTGGCTATTTCCGCGTTTGAATTTCCGCTGTCGGCAAGGTTGATTATTCTAAGCTCACGGCTGGTCAGGTTGTTCAAAAGTCCGTTATTATGATGCTGTCTGAATAATTCAAGCTTATTCCAGTAATCAACGCCCTTTTTGGTTATAAACTCAATCGCCGAGCAGTCAACACGGCTAATCGCTTCAATAAGCAGTTCCTTAAACGGCGGTAAATATTCCGCCGCAATCAACCAAAGTTTATCCGGTACAAGTAACTTTACCGCGCTGTCAAGCTCACTCCTTATAGATTCGCCATCGTTCAAAAGCATATACGCGCCAGCACGGAATAAGTGCAGATAGCAGAGAGAAATTACGTCGCACAGCTTATAACATTTTTCAGCGGCTTCGGCTACGTTTAACATTTTTATCGGTTGCGAGGAGTAGCACAGATATTGCATTAGTGCTATAAATGCCGTCGGAACTGCGTTATACGTTAGTCGTTCATCATAATTTTCCCAGCCTTCAGGACGCGGAATAATTCCAAAATCGCCCTCAATAAGCCAATTCGGAACGGTATGCAGTAATCCAAGGGAAAGATCTATGTTATACGACATTATTTCCGCTTGTTTTTTTGCGTATTTATCGCCGTAAATTTTACCGCTTGCAACTCCGCAAATATACTCTTTCCCCTCGCCGTATAGCTTTAGATCACTTTTATGCTTGCCAATGCTTATCAGCAATTCCGCCGCCGCAAGGGCTGTGATTACTTGTTTCGTAGATGAGGTTAGCTCAAAAGCTTCCCTTGAAAGCATTTCCGCTTCTTCGATTTGTCCGCGATAATAACAAAGATGCGCCTTATAGCAAACGTCCGCGCCCAGTCCGCCGCCCGTCAGCTTATGAAAAATATGTACGGCTTCTGTTAGCGTTTTGTAATTCTCATCGGCACTTCCTGCGGTCATATTTATAATGGCAAATCCATTAAAATAATTTCCGAAAAAATCGACATCTTCAAAAAATAGCTTTGATTTAGCTGTCATAAGCCTATCTGCTTCATATAAAAGTTTAAGCGTTTCATTCACGTCGCGAAGGCTAATCAGCCTTTTAAGAAGTAGGCATTCCCCTGCTAAATTGTTATTGCCAAGTTTTTTTGCCTCTGCCTCGCAAGCTTTCAGGGCGGCTTGAAAGCCGCTGTTATTCGTTCCGTAATAACAATTCAGCGCGTCGTTTAATAATTTATATACTTCTGTTTCAGTCATTTTTAACCTATCCCCCACTTCAACCTATCCCCCACGTTTTGTTAGATTCTATCAGCACTTGCCAATCGGTAGCTCCTTAATCATATAACTATCGAAAGAATTACATTAGATCCTTATTCCCGAAATTATCACATTTTTGCGATACCGACTGACCGCTATACTTTAATACGTTTTATAATTTCCTTATGTAAAAAATCGTGAATCAGTAGAATTATCCCTTACGGTTTGTTTATCATCTGTAAATAGTGTAGCATAAAAAAACAACAAACAACAAGCGGTAATAAAATAGACGGTAGATTTATATCGTTAGTTCAACTCCCATTTTTTAATAAAGGCTCAAAAACAGCCGTTTGAACAAAGGATTTCGACCTTCCTATAAAAGCATAAAAAACTCAACTCATTTAGGTTGTTGAAGGCTAATCAATACAAAGAATGGACATCAAAACCGAGTAGAAGTCGGAGAGTACAATGCGAAAGTCTAATTAATACGAATGACAGACATATAAAAGACAAGCAGGAGTTAGAAAGCGCAACGCGCGCTTGGTTCGGGATAAAAAAGCCAACTCATCTAGGCTGTTGAAGTCTAATTAATACAAAGAATGAACACCAAAACCGAGTAGAAGGGTTGCAGATTGCGCCCTTTCGAATATGAGCGCAAGGGAGCGTACACAGACGTACGTGACCGAAGGGCGAATATGAAGAAAGGGCGCAAGATGCGCCCTTATCCTCGGTTTTGGTCGAAGTGACGGGATTCGAACCCATGGCCTCTTGGTCCCGAACCAAGCGCGCTACCAGCTGCGCTACACCTCGTCTGTATCGTATTATTGCATAGAAAAACCTAAAAGTCAATTACCCCAACAACTTTTTCGGGGATTTTCGTTTTTGCGGCTTATCCTTACAGAGAGGTTAGCGTTATTCCGATTTTGCGGCTTGTACCGTTTGCAAAATGCCTTATCGTCCGAGCTTCGTATCAATCCATAACCGCCGATTACTTGAACCGTACGGTAATATTGACCTCCCATTCGATTTCGTCTAAAGGCACAGCCACGCCGTAACGCTTGTAAAGGCGGGTTCCGAGATTAAAAATATCCACCTTTTCGGCTTTTGCGGCTTGGTAACTGGTGCGGATTTTTTTGAGTATGGTATCGGTCACTTCCAGCGCGAGCTTATCGTAATCCAGCTCGGTGGCGGTGTTTTTGAAATTCTGGTCTATCAATTTAACCCCGTAGTAGTAATTGGATTTTACACCGTAAGGCTCCTTGCTGTAGGTTCGCGTCTTGTAGCTTCGCACTATCTGCACCGAAAACGTGCCCTCATCGCATTCCGCCACGATTACCGCGCCATTATTTGACTCCACCAGCCCTACGCCCTCGGTGATTTCCGATTCAAAAATGCAGTTGCCGTCCTTCTTTGAAACCAAAATTCTCCCGATGTCAAAAACGTATTTTTCGCTGGACGCAGAGTTATTGCCTGTGGTGGAATCAGCGGTTTTCAGCTTGACGGCGTAGGGTAAAAAGACCACTGCCTCCTCCGTCATTAAGCCTTCGATAAAGTCCTTTAGGGTGACTATCTTCCGTCCGCCCTTTTTTGATTGCAGACTAACCGCCTGATTGATATAAAAAGCGGCTATATCCTGAATCGGCACGGGAGAGGAAAGAGTGCTATTCGCCTTGCCCTTTACCGCGATGACCTCGGTGTCTCCCGACAAAATTCCCTTGCTGAACAAAATATTTGCGGTCTGTGTAAAGCTGTCGATTAAAGCGTCCTCGCCTACGAGCAGTAGGTCGCAGTGAGCGTAGGAGGGAATAACCGCGGCTTCCTTTGCCACCACTTCCAGTGCGTCCGTTACGCTGTCGCCCTTGCCCGAAATAATAGCATATCCGGATTTTTTATCCTGTAGAGAGGTGTTACCGGGAACGACTATCTGCACCGCGACCTCGAATTGCCCCTCGTCGGTTACGTCCACAGCCATACCCACCACTATCCCCCTTTCATACAGGGGTATCGGCGGCACCAGCTGCGAAAACATAATGAGGAGAATAGCCAAAAGGAGATAGATAACGGTTTTCGCCTTTTTACTCACTTTTTTTACCTCCTATCGCCGACGCAATAAAAGCCGCGGCGACCACGCCGTACTCCAGAACGCCGATAACTGCGGAAACGGCGTAGGACGTTGTGAATTTTACGTAGTTATAGCGGTTCTCGAACACCGTCAGGAACAACGCTGTTACTATAACCGCAGTGATAATCGTTAAGCCGAATTTTTTTCTTTTTTCCTGTTTTTTGACTCGGAATAAGAGGGATAGATTTCGTTCTGAGCAGGCGAAGAACAAGGAAATATACAACAATGCAAAGGATATCCAAATCAGCATAATAGGCCAGTCCACCACTCCGATTATGCTTGCCCTTTCGCTTTGGGAAAGCAAACGATAAAAAGCGTTGTCCACCACTCGCGAGAGATTGCCGAAGACGTAGAAGTACGACGCCATAAACGCCAGTACCGACAGTACCGACAGAATAATCACGACTACGAGCAGGCGGATTTTTTTGGTAGGCTTGCCCTCCTTCTCCCCCGACGCGTCCGCAAAGATGAGGAGAAAACCGTCGCCGAACCAAAACGCGCTTCTGAAAAGCATAGTCAAATCTCCTCTGCCGTTAATCATCGGTAAAAGATTGACAGCGTTGCCATTGAGTCTGCCGAAAGCCAAATTGTATATTAGCGCAAAGACCAACAGCCAGCCCACGATTAAGGCGGTGCGGCTGATGCCTATATATCCTTTTGACGCCAACATAATCACTCCAACGATAATGAAGGAAAGAATCACTATGGTATTGATATTTTCAAACATAGTGCCGCTGACGAAATAGCAGTATTCAAAGGAGTACGCCGCCGCCTTGACCACGCAAATCGCATAGGTTACCGCGGAAATGATTTTTTTCAGGGCTTGAGGGATATGCAGATTTTGCACGCCGCCCTTTTTGCTGATAGAGAACGCGGCGATTAGGGTAACGCAATCGATGGTCAACATTATCAACGTAATGTAAAACGCGGCGTATCCCCCGAAAAAGGAGCTAAGCGAGGGATAAAGACAGACCTTGAACGTGGTGGTGATTATAAAAATCAACGCGGCGATTTGCGTATAGGAAATGCGGTTATTATTAGTGTTAATCGTTCCCAACTCGTTCATTTTTGTCTTCTCCTGTTCTTGGTGGGGATAGAGTAGGGACGGGAAATCATTTCCTTAAGAGGACTTTTGAAAATGCCGTCCTTCCAGTCGTTGGAGATTATCGGAGCGAACGGTGCGACAAAGTTGGTATCGAAACTTTTCAGGCATACCGTATGTGCAACGAAAAGTATCGCTAACACCATTAATCCGAAAATTCCAAGAGTGGCGGCGCCCAGCAGGAAGGCAAGGCGCATTATGCTGAACGTACCCATATTGTCAGGCGCGGTGTACAAGCCTATCGAAGAAAGAGCTGTCACCAAAACGGCAGGCGAGGACAGAAGTCCTGCGTTTACGGCGGTTTCTCCCAGTACGATTGCGCCGACGATGGACAACGCCATACCCACGTATTTAGGCATTCGGATACTTGCCTCGTTAAGCATATCGAAAATCAACAGCACGAAAAACATCTCCAAGGTGGGCGTTAGAGGGGTGCCGTTGATGGCGTTAAGGACGGTAATTGTGAATTTCAGCGGAAGCATTTGGTACTGGTACTCCTGCACTCCCACAAAAAAAGCAGGCAAAAGCACCGCGATAATCAACCCCAAGATACGCAGAGCGCGAGTAACAGTGACGCGGATACTACGCTTATAATAGTCCTGACTGTCCTGAAAAGCCTCCGTTAACAGGCAGGGAACCGTCAGCACCATAGGCGAGCCCTCAACGATTATGGCGACTCTGCCCTCCAGCATCTTCGCCACTACAATATCGGGTTTTTCCTGAGAGCTGAACTGCGAAAAAAGACGTGTACCGTCGTCCTCTATCAGCTGTGCGATATAGGAGCTGTCGATGATTCCGTCAATATTGATATTCTTGATACGCTCGGTAACGGTATCTACGATTTTTGAGCTTGCGACAGAGGAAAGATAACATATACACACGTTGGTGCCCGTATAACGCCCCACCACCTGACGGGAAATTATAAGGTCGGGGGTTTTCAGCCGCTTGCGGATAAGGGAGATATTAGTCATTACGTCCTCGGTAAACCCCTCGCGAGGTCCCTTAAGAACGCTGGCAGTGGGCGGCTCGGTTATATTGCGTGCCTGATACTTCCGCAGATTGACGGAAAAAAACTTATCCTCGCAGAAAAAAACGGTATCCCCCGTAACCAGCGAGGCTTTTGCCGCGTTGATATCCGTCAGCTCGATTATCTCGGCAAAGGAATTTTTTGCGTTATTGAAAACGTCGGCTGTGATTTTCTCCGCTTGTGCTTCCCGTAGGGGGCGGATAATGCCGATTTCCAACAGCTCCTTATCCAACATTCCGTCAAAATAAAAATACGCTCCCTGCCGTCCTGCAATCAGCCCTTCGGAAACGGTGAAATCAAAGCTGTAGCCAAAGCCTTGCTTAAGTTGTTCGATAACTTCTTTTACGGTCATACGCCGATTATTGCCAACAGTCGGAGAAAAAAACCTGTTGCAAGGCGCGAATAGAATTTTTTTTGCCGTCAAGCGTAAAAAATTTGCACCCAAACGCTCGGCGCAAAAGCGGAATATCACGGAATTATCGGAAGAAATAATAATACAGGATAAAAAACGATAAAAAAGGAGCCGAAAGGCTCCGTTAAATGTTTGAAAAACAGAATTTTACGTAAGAAACACGCAAAAATCAGACGGGAATACCCTTTCCGCCATCATAAATATAGGAACCTATGCGAAGGTTTTTGATTAACGGGCAGGTGGCGAAGGAATCCTTGTCCAAGCCGATAATATCAGTCGGTATGGTAAGCTCGGATAGGGAAATACACTCGAAAAAGCCCCCCTCGGTCATTGACTTGACCGTAGGCGGTATCACAATGCGCCAAAGTGAGGAACAGCCGTTAAACACCGCTTCGCCCATTTCCGTCACTCCGTAGGGAACCTCGAATTGAGTAAGCGAGCGGCAACCGCGCATAAGGGCTTCTGCCAAATAGGTGATTTTCGGAGGGAGCGTAAGCGAGGTCAGCGAAACGCAATCGCGGAAAGCGGCGGTTTTGATTTCCGTTACGGAATCGGGAATTATTACCTCTTCCAAGGACGAACAGCCGTTAAAAGCACCCAAGGAGATGGTTTTAACCGTATTCGGAAGGCTAATCCGCTTGACTACGGTATTGCCGCCAAAACCGCCAACCTCGGTTACGGGCAACCCCACTATTTGAGAGGGAACCTTAATACTTTCGGCAAATCCGATATATTTCGTAATTGTGCATTGTTTGTTACCGATTACGTACTCAAAACGGTCGTAGGTGTTGGCAACAGGCATAAGCTGTTTTCGCTTAAGCGCGTCCAAAAGTCCTTCAAGATGAGTAAAATCCTCGGGAATATAGCTTCTGCCGATAAAAATCCGCTTGTTTTCCGTACCGTAATATCGAAGAAAAGCGTTCTCGGTCAAAGGGTGCATATCGGATAACGGACAACCGCCCAAATGTACCGCAATTATCCCGAAGTCGCGGGATTTTTCCAGTTCAACAGCTTGGGTAAACTCCGCAAGAACGGCGGGAGAATTAACCGAATCGGGGCTAAGATAAAAAATTGCGCCAATACAGTTTGAATTACGCATATTAGACAATACCGCCTTGTCCCAAGCCTCGTTCGCTTTAAGACTGCGGTCGTAAAAGAGCGGAATATTGTGATGCTTTAATTCAGTTATATCCGCAATAACTTGTCTTTTGTCACGGTGAGAATAGCTCATAAAAACGTACTTGCCGTTATTAACGTCCGCTTCCGGCAGACGTTCCGCAACATCTGCGTCAGTCGTCGGTTGGATACCCTTGCAAAGCTCGCTTAATTCCCGTCTGGGGCGAGAATCGGGATACTCCGCCGCTACGCCTAAAGCCACCGCGCAAATTAGCTTGCCGTCCAGCTTAAGCCGCTCCCGAATCTCCTCGGCGCAGTCCTCAACGTCGCAAATCCACAAGCTTCCTAATCCCTTAGCGGTTGCCGCAAGACAAATATGCTCAACTGCCGCCCCTATGGATAAAACGTCGTTATATCCGATATTTTCCAAATTACGTGTGGATACTGCGATAACAACGCTTGCTTCCTCAACGGCAGTTGCGGAGCCTTGCGCGGAGAAACCGCCTTTTTCGTTGAGCAAATCGGCGATAAACTGTTTTTCCATTCCTTTAAGCACGGTAAAAAACCAAGGCTGACGGTTTTTCGCGGAGGGCGCAAGCCGCGCCGCGTCAAGTATTTCCCACAGCACTCCGTCGCTTATTTCTCTCGGCAAAAAGCGTCTGATACTTCGTCTGGCTTTTACGGCTTGAATGAAATCCATAATATCCCCCGTCAATTACTGAAAATTCCCTAATATCCGCAGTTTTTGCTATTACTTACGTATCGCCGTTATGGGCACAATTCGCGGCGGTTCGGTACGATAATTATCTGTTTTCGGCGTCTTGCATCATCGTTTTAATCATATAATCGGCATAGCAGGCGGCCACGTTTATGCCGCAAACCCTTTCCGCTTCCACAAAAAAGGCGTTGCTGTTTACCTCCGCAAGAATCGGTTCTCCGTTCTCTCCGATTAGAAAATCCGCCGCACCATAGGAAAGTTTTAGGATTTCAGCGGCTTTTTCCGCCGCTTGCAGATAGGCTTGCGGAGCGGCAAAAAGCTCACCCTTTCCGCCTCTTTCCACGTTAGAACGAAAATCCTTATCATTGACGCGCTTGAAGGTGCAAATCGCTTTGCCGCCAACCAAAATCACTCTTACGTCAACTCCGCAACTGCTTTTTACAAAGCGTTGATAAAGGTGAGGGATTTTCAGCAGTTTCGCGCGTATTGCCCGCAATTCTTTCGGACTGTCCGCCAATTCCACTTGTGCGCCCAAGGAGCCGTAGCATTGCTTAACCACGACGGGATAGCCGATTAAGCGTTCGGTATCTCTTAAAAATCCGTCCTCGTCCTCGCCTGCGTACAGTAGGGGTGACGCAACCGTCAGCGGCATCGCTATTCCACTGCCGCTTAGGGCGAGATAGGTCAGCATTTTATCATCGCAAAGTCTTATAGCCTCGCCGCAGTTAAAAAGTCTTAAACCCTTTTTCTCCAGCATCGCCGCCACGTAGGGGTCCTTATCCAAGTACAGCACAAAGTCGGGAGCCGCTGTCAGGCGCACCTCGCCGTCTTCGCCCAAAAAAGCAATAATTTCGGCGGTGGTAATAACCTCCGTTTTAACCCCTCTTTGCTGCAATTCGCTTTCCAGTCGCTGATATTGGTGAAGCGAGGACGCACTGCCGTAAAAACCGTTGCGGATTATAAGACAATTCACTGCTATTCCTCTCCGTCCTTTTTAAGCGTGTACAAAAGCGCGTAATTAACGTATTCCGCTTTCTTGTTTTTGTAAAGCAAGAAGTGCGCCGCAAGAGTTTCCGCAATTAACTGCTTAGCATTTTGCAGCACCGAGGAATCGTCCAAATCAAGGGTTGTGGGTACGTCCTTGTAGGCTTTCACGTTACCCATATCGTAATGGTTGTATTTTCTTTCGTTGTACTCCTGCGGCGGCAAAGCCAAGTGCAGCTTGAGCTGATTGCCGCTAAGTGTGATTTTTGCCAGAAGTGAACCGCCCTGACGGAAAACGTCGCCTGACGCGGTGAGCTTGCCGCGAACCTTGCGGTAGGATAACAGCTCGTTCTTCACCTCGGTGTAAAGGTACTTGTTTAGGTTGGAAGTGTCAAAAAGTTTCAGCTCGAAAGCGTTATAGGCGGAAATGTCGTTTTCGGTTGCCGCGCCTTGGCTCTCGTCAAAGTAGTTTTCTGCCAGTTCCTCTTCCTTGGCGATTTCGTCCTCGCCCAAGGCAAACATTTTGTCCAGCTCTGCCTGCGCCTTTTCCACTTCCTCTTCTACGGTGGGCTGGGCGGTCTGCGACTGATTTTTACGCTTGACCTCGGTGGGTACGTCAACGGCTTCCTTAATATCGTCAATACTGAAAGGGATTTGCTCACCCTCGTCGTCAACTCTTATCAAAACGCCTTGGCGGTTGCGTATCCAATAACCCTTAACGTGGACTTTTCCGTCCGATTCGGGTTTGCGGCGCGTTAAGGTAACGGACATAGCCTCTACCGAAAGGTCAAAGCCGATAAGGTCTTGACTGTCGTCAGGTTTTGCCACAGGCTCGTGTTCGATAGCTATAGGCGTTGTATCGATTTCCGTATCGAAACCGTCTAATTCGTCCTGCTTTTGTTTTTTGTGCGGTTTTTCCTCTGTGGGTTCCGCTTCCGCTTGCTCCTCGGGTTGTTCTTCGGCAGACGGTTCTTCCGCTTTTTCGGGAATAACTTCCTGCTCTACATCAAGGTCCATACCCTCAAGGTCGGATTGCGTGGACTGTGTTTCGCTTATCTCCTCAACGGGCTGTTCGGCAGGTTGTTCTTCTTGTTCTGCAATTTCCTCGCTAGGTTCTGCTACCTCTTGAATAGACTCTTCTTCAACGGACGGTTCCTCTTCAACAGGCTGTTCTTCGGCAGACGGTTCTTCCGCTTTTTCGGGGATAACTTCCTGCTCTACCTCAAGGTCCATTCCTTCAAGGTCGGATTGCGTGGACTGTGTTTCGCTTATCTCCTCGGCAGGTTGTTCGGTAGGCTGTTCTTCTACAACGGACTGTTCTTCCTCTGTGGGTACTTCCGCTTGTTCCTGTACTTCAACAGGCTGAACGGACGACTCTTCAATATCAATATCAAAAAGGTCTAAATCGGAATATGGAGTACTACTTCCTTCGGTAGATTCTTTTGCCGCAACATTCCCTTCTTCCTCGATAGGTTGCGGTTCTTCAGCCTGCTCTTCTTCAATAGGCTGTTCGGTAGATTCTTCCGTAGGTTCTTTCGCTTGCTCGGGGATAACTTCCTGCTCTACCGCAAGATCCATACCTTCTAGGTCGGATTGCGTGGACTGGGTTTCGCTTACTTCCTCAACAGGTTGTTCTACTTCGGGAATTTCCTCGATTGGTTGAACTTCCTCAACAAGCTCTTTTGGTTGTTCAGCCTGTTCCTCATCAATAGATTGCTCTTCTTTCTCAGTAGGTTCTACTACCTCTTGAATAGGCTCTTCTTCTACTTCGGGTTGCGCTTTTTCAGCAGACGGTTCCTCTTCAACAGGCTGTTCTTCTTCGATAGGTTCCGTTACCTCTTGAATAGGCTCTTCTTCAACCTCGACAGCTTGTTCTACGATTTCCTCGGTAGGTTCTGCTTGCTCTTCGGGTTGTTCTTCGGCTTCGGGGATTTCCTCTTCAACAGGCTGTTCTTCGACAGATTCGACCTCTACCTCTTGCTCTTCTTCCTCTTGTTCCTCTTCCTCGGTAGCTTCTTCCTCTGCTTCCTCAACGTCTTCCTCAAGGATTACCATAGGCTCTGTCGGCTCGGTGGTGATTTCCTCCGTCCGCAGTTCCTTAATCAGTCCGTTAGCTATCAATTCCTCGGTGGTGGCGTAGGGATAATTATCCGCAAGCGGCAGATACTCTCCGTCCTTAACCTCGGGAATCTTGTACAACTGCATCGTATGCTCAATCAAACGCATTGCGCGGTTAAGGCTCAATTCGCCGCTGATTTTGACCATACAAGGCACAAGATTGTACTTCTTAACGTCGGTCTTGTCCTTCTGGTGATAGGTGTTTTTGGGTATTGAATTGGGATTAATCGCAAGGAAAAGCCTTACGCTTTTACCTCTAACCGTTAGCTTGGCTAGTTGAATCCGTCCGAAATGGAAACTGTCGTAATCCCAACTTACGCGGTCCTTGACCTTGTAAAAGGAAAGTAGCTTATTGGCTAAAAGCTCGTAGTACTTTTTCTGTTTATCTTCGCTCTGGCAAAGTCTTGCGGCAAAGGAACGTCTGTAACGCACCACAATGCGCCTAAACTCTCCCTGCGGCTTTTCCACTAGGGTTGCGGTTTTGACGAGCTTGATTAAGCCGCGCTGAACCAAAGCGTTGTCGTTGGCGTAGATATAGTCTTCCAGATAATGAACGTAATCGTGGTCAATGCGCGGTATTTTTTGCGCATCCATCATCATCGCTATCAGACGATAGGCACGATGCAAACCGACTTGGGTTTTGATTTTGACCATAGTCGGAACTTCGGCGTAGCGTTTTACGCCGCCTTTATCTCTTTGGTGATAGGTGTTAAAGGGCAACGCGGTGGGCTCAAGTGCGAGAAAAAGTCTGACGTATTTGCCGCGAAGAGTGATTTTGGCAACCAACTCACGACCGATGCGGAAGCTCTCACAGCTCCAACTGGTGCGAGCCTTGACCTTATAAAAGGATAAAAGCAGGTTTTTAAGTCCGCTGTAAAATGCCGCAAGCTCCGAGTTCGCCTGAATCAAACGGCTTTCAAACGAGCGGTTATAGCGATAAGCATAGGTGTAGCCGACGGGGGCAGATGCGTTGTTATCGGCGGCAGTCGCCATATTGTCGGTAATGATACCGTTATCGGTTGTTGTATCGTAATTATCCATAACACACTCCAAACGCGCGAAAGTATTATTAATTATAGCACCTAAGTTTCTAAGGTGTCAACCTACCCTTTCGGTAAAAACGCGCCGAGTACAACCCGAAAAACCGCGCGTAAAGGCTCTTTAACGCCTTGCTTACCGAAAAGAATTGTGCTATTATAAT
Organism: uncultured Christensenellaceae bacterium; assembly: GCA_964368645.1. Classification (GTDB taxonomy): domain Bacteria; phylum Bacillota; class Clostridia; order Christensenellales; family CAG-1252; genus JAEDHM01. The sequence continues at coordinate 8,061 of CAYJBY010000020.1, read as the reverse complement.
CCGATAGAAATCAAAAAGGAGAGCGTTGTGCATTTTGTAAAAGCTAAGGGACTGCTGTCCGCTAACAACGGAATGAATATTTATCGCGGCTGTACTCACGGCTGTATTTATTGTGATTCGCGCAGTACCTGCTACAATATGACTCACGCTTTTGAGGACGTAGAGGTTAAGGAAAACGCCCCCGAACTGTTGGAAAAAGCGTTAAGGAGCAAGCGCAGTAAGTGTATGATAGGCACAGGTTCTATGAGCGATCCCTATATGCCTGCGGAAAAGGAGCTGTGCTTAACGCGGAAATGCCTTGAGCTTATCGACAGATACGGGTTCGGAGCCACAGTTATAACAAAATCCGATTTGGTGCTTAGAGATCTCGACCTGCTGAAAAGCATTAATTCCAAAGGAAAAGCGGTGGTGCAGATGACCTTAACCACCTACGACGACGGCTTGTGCGGCGTTCTGGAACCTAACGTATGCGTCACAAGCAGGCGGTTTGAGGTGCTGAAAATTCTCCGCGACAACGGTATTCCCACTGTGGTTTGGCTCTCCCCTTTTCTTCCCTACATCAATGACACCGCCGCCAACCTTAACGGCTTACTGGGCTACTGCCGTGACGCTAAGGTCAAGGGAATAATCTTTTTCGGAGTGGGATTGACTCTAAGAGAGGGCAACCGCGAGTATTATTATCAAAAACTGGATTGCCATTTCCCGGGGTTAAAGGCGCGGTACGTCAAGGAATACGGCGACAGCTACGGAATTATCAGCCGAAGGAACAAGGAATTGAGCCGTTTGGTAACGGACTTTTGCGCCGAAAACGGTATCCTTTACGGCACGGAAGCGGTGTTTTCCTATCTCTCGGAACTGCCATCACCCTACGAACAGCTATCCCTTTTTGATATGACCAACCCAAAACGATAAGCAGGGCGCACTCTTGCATTCTGCAAGAATTATCCAAAATCACTTTAAGCCGTTATCTCATCTCGATTGATAAGAATCCGCTGATAAAAAATCCGCAGTCCGATAGTGAACTGCGGATTTTAATTTTAGAATTACGGTGGTGTCTGTCAGCTTTGTCTGTCAGCTTTGTCTGTCAGCTTTGTCTTTTCAACTGTCACCGTACATTATCACTGTGTCGGTAAGTCTTGTCACGTTTGCCGTATTTGACTGTCAGTCTTGCCACGTTTGCCGTGTTTATCAGCTGTACTTGGCAGCTACGTTAGCCGACCTTGCTGCGCTTAACGATTTTCACCGTGTTATTCGGGTTTTTGATGTTCTCCGTTAGACGTAAAACCCGATAGGTTGATTATTCTATTTCTGCCGCGCCGAACATCGTAGTGTCGAATTCAAAGCTTATCACTGTGAAATTGGTGTATTCCGCGTCGGTGGCTACGGTCATTGCCAAACCGTTACATCCCACAACAACGGACAAACCGTCTTCAGCATTTGTAATCACACTATAACTGCACATTGAGGAATAAACGGCGTCGTTGACATAAATCGTTGCTTCCGCTGTGCCGTCGTTATAGGCTTTTACCGTAATAGCATAATCGGCGTAAATGGTATCCATCGTGAAAACAGAATTATCGTCCTCGGGATCGGTAGGATCGTCGGGATTTTCGGGATCCTCGGTTACGCCGAAGGAAGCGTCAAAGCCATAGTTGCTTAAAACATAACTCACAGAGCCGTCGTCTAACTTTTCCTCGGTGAGCATTACGTAGAAGCCGTCACCTGCAAAGTCAATCGTTACGCTTTCTCCCTCGTTAATGGCGTAACTGCCGGAAACCTCATAATTGCCCTCAAGGGACTTGCCCTCAACCGAATAGCTGAGAATGTCAACGGAGCCGCTAAAAGTGCCGTCGGACATAAGACTGAACCAAATGCTTATGCTGTCATCAAATATTTGGATAGAACTAACTTCGGTAGGCTCGTCGGGATTTTCGGGATCGTCGGGGTTTTCGGGATCGTCGGGATTTTCGGGATCGTCCTTGCCTTCTTCCCCTGCAAAGGTTTCGTCAAAGGCGTAATCGTTAAGATCGTACACTATGGAGCCGTCTTCGAGCAACGTCGCATAAAGCACTACACGATAACCGCTGCCTACGATAGAAATTCTTGTTTTAACGTCCTCGGTAACGGAATAACTGCCTGTAACGGAGTAAGTGCCAGCAATGTTTGTACCGTTAACGTAATACGTGTATATATCGACAGTGCCGTTAATGGTGCCGTCGGACATACCGCTGAACGTAACGCTTATATTGTTGTCAAACGAGGAATAGCTGTCAACCAGTGTAGGCTCTTCGGGATCCTTAGGCTCGTCGGGATTTTCGGGATCGTCGGGGTTTTCGGGATCCTCGGTTACGCCGAAGGAAGCGTCAAAGCCGTAGTCGCTTAAAACATAACTCACAGAGCCGTCGTCTAGCTTTTCCTCGGTGAGCATTACGTAGAAGCCGTCACCTGCAAAGTCAATCGTTACG
>CAYJBY010000020.1:0-5496 GCA_964368645.1 uncultured Christensenellaceae bacterium | reverse complement strand
ATATTTGGATAGAACTAACTTCGGTAGGCTCGTCGGGATTTTCGGGATCGTCGGGATTTTCGGGATCCTCGCCCTTGAACACGATTTCTGCGTCAACTTCCAAGTCCTGAAGATCGACTAAAAGCTCACCCTCTACGTTGTTGAAAGCAACGCAGAAGCCGAAGCCGTTACCGCTGAAGTAATAATAGCTTTCATCTTTGTACCAGCTGGCGGCTAGCTCTTCGGAACAAACGCCGTCGCCACTTTGCACAAAACTGACTACAGCGGTATTGTCGTCGAAAGCGAGAATGTTAAGTTCATAGCTCGCGTCGGACAGATTGAGTTCGAACAAGGAAACGGGATCCTTTTCCTCGCCGCCAAGAAGCGTTTCGTCAATTAAAATTTTGGAAATTATTTCGTTGCTTACACCGCCGTCCACGTCTATTGTCGCGTTAGCCTCTATCGAAAGCCCCGTACAGCTGATGCTTATGGCAACCAATCCGTTCTCGTCAAGCTTTATCATATTCCAGCTTGCTTTGAGATTCTCATACTTTGTGCCGCTGACCGTATTGCATACGGTTATTTCCGCGGTGTAATCGGAATAAAACTTCATACCCACATCGTAATCCCCGTCTTCTGCCGAGAACTCGTATAAAAACTGTTTCGTATCCTGCGTGCCTGCGAAAACTGCGGGATCAAACTCGGAATCGTTGATTTCCACGTTATAGGAGATACCAGTGGTTAAGGTTGCATTGATGGTAAGTCCCTTTGCGGACAGCCTAACGATTGCGATTCCCTTTTCGGGATCAAAGCTTATAGCTTCCCAGCTTGCCTTTGCGCTTGCCGAGTAGCTTCCGCTGTCATCTACCGTTATCTCCGCCGTAGAATCGTCATAAACCTTCACGTTGAAGTTATAGCCGCTAAGCGTAAAGTTTTTATCCACCAAAAGCAGGGCTTCGGTTCCCTTATTCTCCACCTCGAAGAACAATTCGGTAGTTTTGCCGTAGTAGGTTATGATAACCTTCATACTGCCTGCGTTGGCGGTGCTGTAATCGGAAAGCATATCCGCCGTAACGGTCACTCTCTCGGAATGTCCGTCCTTATAGTAGGCGGTTAAAGATATGTCGCTGACGTTGACGGTATCGCCTACGGACAGCGTATTGCTGCCGTTGACGTACGCCGAAATGTGGTCTAAGTCGTTATAGGGATCAACAACGGTCGCTATGAATTTATAGGTCTTGCCGTCTATCTCCGCGGACAAAACCACAGAGCCCGTTACTGTAGAGGTAATTGCGACGTTTAGCTTAACGCCGTTTTCGGTTTCACCCACTGTGCCGTCGTCCATAACGGGATAAGCAACGAATTCTACTGAAGCCGCGCCCTTTATCACCGTAACAGAGTCGGAAACGTAACCGATAACCGTAGTACCGCTGCCCGGCTGACCGTTAAACAGCACTGTTTTGTTGCCGATGTCAATGTATCTGTCAGTTAAAATTATATTGATGGAGTTTTCATCGTCAACGTCCGTAATGGTCATAGTCGCTTTAGTGACGTCGTAGCTGTATAGCTTGGTTTCGGTACAGTCAACGACAGCGAAACCGTCGTCCGAAACGTAGGTACCCGTTATCACGCTAAGCGAGTAGATGCCCTCGTCCCAAACACTGGTACGCAGTATGGTGATACCGAAATGCGTGTTGTCCAGCAGATAAAGCGAATATGCCATTGTCATATACTCGCTTTCGATTAACGTGGAGTAAACCTTAGCGTTGGGGTAATCAGCGGCAAAGGTGGTATTGTCGGCGGCGAACTCGTCAATGCCGGCATAATCCTTGGAAACGGCAGGTGCCGTATAGGACAGTTCACTCACCGTGGCGGTGCCGTCGCTTGCCTTAGAGTAAGTAAAGGAAAGCGCGGCGTCGTTTTCGCCGTACATTTGGAAACGCGCCTGTCCGTTGTAGAAGTACGCTTCTCCGCTGAGCTTAATAAGCTTGCCGCTGACCGTCAAATCGGCGCGCAGGTCGGTTGAAATATTGTAAACGTGCGCGGAGTACGCTCCTACGTTTATGTTGGTGTCAATAGAAAGCACCACGTCATAGTTGTAGGAAATAGTCTCATTGTTGTAGAGCACGCGGAACTGATAGGAGCCGGTAGCCGATGAGGAGAAATCGGTGTCAATAATTATAGACTTATCGGAAATAGGCAGAGTAAGCTCGGTGTTGTCGTCATAGGTAATCTTAAGCTGTAACTGCGTGTTAAGCGTTTCCACGTTGGCACCGAGCGCGATCTCGGTGAGAGTACCGATAAGCTCAATGTTCTTTATCTCCTTGTCGCCCTCTTCTCTGACGTTAATATAGAAGGGTGTTTCACAGCCCTCGTACGTAATGGAGCCTTGTATATTGCCTGAAACCGAGGTGTCAAGGGTAATCATACTTGCCGTAAGCGTAATGGGGGAACTGCTACCGTCGCTGTAAACTGCCAAGACGGTAAACGCATCGGGATCAGCAACGCCGTTAAAGGCTATTGTGTCGGGGCATTTGTCAATTCTTATGCATTCAACGGTAAGGTTATCGGGATCGTAAACCACAATTTCCACCTTTTCGTTGTGACCTTTATAAGAAACGGAAAGCTCCGTTTTCCCTGCAACTGCGGAGGAGAAAGCAAACTCCAAATTCTCATAATCGGTAAGCGGTGTATAGAAAATTCCGAGGCTGTTGCCTTCCGAGTCATAGTTAGCGTAGTACACTAGGATATCCAGTTTGGATACGTCAGGCTCCGTAGCATTAAGAGGAACTCTTATAGCATCACCCGTTTTCGGCATAATGGAAAGCGACTCGATTTCCGTATTATCGGGATTGTAAACAGTGATACCGGTAGAGCACTCCGCGCCCCCGAAGCTGATACTAAGGATACCCTCGCCGAGAACCGAGGAGTCGTAAGACAGCATATCCTCTGTAGTCTGCATTTCAAAATCGATCCAGTAGTTGTTATCGGTATAGCCGCTGACAACGACGTAAAGCTCGTCGGCGTTAAGCTCACCGTTTAACTCTACCGAAAGCTGTACGCCCTCGTAATGTAAGGATTCAACGGAAACATCGTCAATATCGACTATTTCAAAGATAAAGTTTTTCGGAACGCCCTCATAGGTTAAAACAACGTCGTAGGTTCCGGCAACCGAGAAATCATAGCTGTCACAGGTTAAGGTTACGCGTTTGGTTTCCTTTGAGTCGTCGCCGTAGAAAACGGATATTTCCACGTCTTCCAAATCCAACGTCGAGCCGGTTATAAGGGTGGTTCCTAACGAATAAACGTCCCAATTGATTACCGCCAGCGGATCATAAACGTAAACGGTATAATCGCGGCTGGAAATCCCATCGTAAACAAAGTGTATAGTGCATTCTCCGACGACGGAGGAGTCAAAACCGACAATTGCCATTTTGGCCGCGTCAACGGTCATTGCTCCGCTGGAACCGTCAGTGTAGTTCGCTATAAAGTGAAGTCCTGTGACGTCGATGGTATCGCCCAGCTCATAGCGGCTGGATAGGTTAGAAACGCTAAAGTCCTCAATCGCGAGATCGTCAGGATCATAGACGCTGTACTCCACGATAAGGTTCATTCCCTTATAGGTAAAGACGGTTTCAAAATTGCCCACGGCAGAGGTGCTGTATTTAGCAAACATCTCCTCGGTAACCTGCAACGTAAGGCTGGTGCCATCGAAATAACGCGCCTGTATGTATATTTCGTCCATATCGAATGTGCCGTTTAAGGCAACTCTTATGGGTAAATCCTGATAAATCTCTCTAATTGCGGGATTACCTGACTCATAAACGGTGTAATAAACGGTATAGGCTTTGCCGTTGATTGTCACGCTGATTGTCTTAATACCTGCGGTAGCAGTGTCAATAACGTCAGGCAAAGTAACCGTAGAAGAGTCAATAAACCCGCCGATGCTGTAATCGCCATAGATAGGATACAGATAAAGCTCCTCTTCCAGCGCGTCCGCGGTGGTGCCCACGGCTACGCTTATAGGATCTGTCGTATAATTGATAACCGTCTCCGCGGATTGCGTGGCGGCAGTCTTATGCAAAGCACAGTAGTTGTTGTAAATGTAGCCGTCTTCGATTACTAAGTAATCGCGGATACTAAGATTTACAGATTCGCTTGTTATGGCATTAGTGTCGGGGAAGTAGAGAATTTCCGTCTCGCTCGTAAAGAGCACGGTCGCGTAGTTTCCGTTAAGGGTATAGGTGCCCTCCACGGCGTAAATCTCGTATTTGTCGCCCCAACAGCAATCAAGACTAAGCACCTTGCCGTTATTAATCATAAGATACGTACAGCCGTTCTCATACTCGCTGTAATAGCGTGCAGTGTCGGGGTATTGTGCGCTGAACGTGTCGTACAATTCTTTGAATTGCGCGAAAGTAAGGTTCGCATCGATTGCCGTCCACTTGGCGTAAACCTTAACGATGGAGCCGTTAGTAAGCTTGTTAAGCTCGGTAACGGATAAGGCGTTGGTAAGCGCGGTATCTAAGTACCAGCCCTGTAAAATATAACCTGTTTTAACTGCGCTCTTCGCCGCAAGTGTGGTGCCGTCAAAGGTTGCCGTGCCGTAGTTTGCGCCGTCCGCGTCGGTGTAGTTAAGGGTAAGGGAGAACGTGGGAGCGGTGCCTTCAGGCGTCCACTTGGCGTAAACCTTAACGGTGGAGCCGCTAGTCAGCTTGTTAAGCTCGGCAACGGATAAGGCGTTGGTAAGCGCGGTATCTAAGTACCAACCCTGTAGAATAAATCCTGTCTTCGTTGCGATCTTCGCTTTAAGACTGGTGCCGTCAAAGGTTGCCGTGCCGTAGTTTGCGCCGTCCGCGTCGGTGTAGTTAAGGGTAAGGGAGAACGTGGGAGCGGTGCCTTCAGGCGTCCACTTGGCGTAAACCTTAACGATGGAGCCGTTAGTCAGCTTGTTAAGCTCGGTAACGGATAAGGGGTTAGTTAGCGCGGTATCCAAGTACCAACCATCAAAAACAAATCCTGCCTTAGATGCGCTCTTAATCGTAAGAGAAGTACCGTCAAAAATCACCGTGCCGTAGCTTGCGCCGTCCGCGTCGGTGTAGTTAACGGTTATAGAGAATCTGGGATTGGAGCCTTCAGCAGTCCACTTGGCGTAAACCTGAACGGTGGAGCCGTTAGTCAATTTGTTAAGCTCGGTAACGGATAAGGCGTTGGTAAGCGCGGTATCCAAGTACCAACCCTGTAGAGTGAAACCTGTCTTGGTTGCGCTCTTCGCGGCAAGCGTGGTGCCGTCAAAGGTCGCCGTGCCGTAGTTTGCGCCGTCCGCGTCCGTATAATTAAGGGTAAGGGAGAACGTGGGAGCGGTGCCTTCAGGCGTCCACTTAGCGTAAACCTGAACGGTGGAGCCATTGGTCAGCTTGTTAAGCTCGGTAACGGATAAGGCGTTGGTAAGCGCGGTATCCAAGTACCAGCCGTCAAACGTAAAACCCGCTTTTGTCGGGTTATTGGGAAGCTGAA
>CAYJBY010000019.1:12121-56982 GCA_964368645.1 uncultured Christensenellaceae bacterium | reverse complement strand
TGGTTGGACACGACCTGGGAGGATATGGCGCTGCCGGACACCAAAAAAGGAAGTCTATTGACTTCCTTTTTTGTTACTCTCTTGACGTTCAGGGTTAGCTTTTTTGATGTTCCAGTTTGTTTTTTTGACATTCCTAGTTTGATACACTATTTAGCCTTTTAGGCTGTTACTCTCTCTGACGTTCTGGTTTGATGCTTAATTATTTAGTCTAACAGGTTACTTAATCGGTCTTTAACAGTTTACATTGCTACTCTTTCTACGTTCGGTTTTTTTACTTAATTATCTACTCTAATAGGTATTTTTAGTTTGTTTTTTCGTTTTTTTACACAGAGATTACTCAAATATAATATGCTGGTAAGTTGTTCTAGCACGGCGAACTTTCGCGCATACGTTAACTGCTGACAGAAGTGCAGTATTAACTGACTGTCGATAGAATTAATCCACTACGTTATTTTTTAAAAAAAAATTTAAGATTTTTTATAGTTTTACCAATAATTTAATCGGTTAGAATAATTGCATTTTTTTTGGATAAGGTATATAATTCGCTTATAATTAAATAATGATTTTTAGGAAGACACATGTGACGCTTGGCGTGTAAATCTGATTACGGACCTAAGCTGCACGTGTTTTTTTATTGTCCTAAAAAGGAGAGGAGCGTTATGCCTACAAACAGAAGTCAAAAATTCGTATTTGCCCTATTATCCGTAATTATCAGCGTTAATTGCTTTGTGTTTTATAACCTTGCAATAGAGTTTGGCGGTATGTCTAACGCCGTTTTTGCCGCGGCTTATTCAACACATACCTGGGTGCTTCCCATTCCTCTTGTGGTGGTGGAATTCGTTTTTGCAATCCTTTTGGAGTTGTTTGTCGGCGGTCCCTTGTCAGAAAAAATTGCGTTTTCAGTGCTTGGAGATTTAAGAGATACAAAACCTTACGTTATAGTAGTGATGCTGATTTGCTGTACCGTGGTTATTATGTGCCCTGCAATGTCCTTAATTGCCACAATCCTATATCAGGTAATCCCTGTCGGCGGATTTAGTTCGGAGTTTTTTGCACAGTGGATGCAGACGATGACACACAATTTCCCGTTTGCCTTTTTCGCCGAGCTTTTCTTCATTCAGCCTGCGGTTAGATTCCTATTCCGTTTAATTTACCGTAAACAGTTGGCAGCAGCGAAGGCGCAGTACGGACAAGAGAACGGCGCTGACGCGGCTGAAAACGTAAGCGAGGAAAGCTGTGTTATGGTATCGGAAAATAAAACCCAAGTCGAAGAACAAGTTGGCGCAACCATAAGCGATTTGAAAGCGGTCAAGGAAGAAACTGCGGTTATAGAGGTTAAAGTATCCGACTAAAACCAAAAAGACTTATAAAATAAAAGTTGTTTCGATAATACTTATAGAGAATTTACGCTGACATCTGCAATTAATTTATTAAAAAAGATTTTAGCTAAGCGTATTAGAGATTTTTGCATTTAAGCAAGCGGATATTGTTTTGCACCTCGTCCAAAAAACGGCAGGCTTGCTCGCCGTCCATTTGGACGTGGTGGAACTGAAACGACACCTTTAAGTACGCCTTGAAACCGCGCTTTTCGTATTTCCCCCAAGCCAAAAACGGGTTGTTGAAAATGCCGCTGTACATATTGACTATGCCGTCAACTTCGTACTTGCTTAAGCAGGAGGTTCCGATTATCATAAGCTCGGATAATTCGTAATTTTCACAGGTTTTCGCTACCTTGTCGGTAAGCTCTAGGTATGCCTTGTTAAAGGTATCAAGGTCGGCGGAAAAGGGTAGGTCGCAGGAGTTAATGCCGCCCTTATCGTTGGCAACGATTACGTTGACTCCGATCGCATCGTAAGCGTACATTTTTTGCTCCATTGGGAGCAACTTAAATTCGGGGATAGACTGCGCCGCCAAGCCGATGCAATAGCATAACAGCATATTGAGCTTGTAGCCTTTTTTGCTGAGCTTAACCGCTTTCGTTACGTCCAGAGTCTTAAAAAGTGTAACCATCGGCATCGGCGCGTTGATAAAGGCTTGATAACTTTCGGCGCGGTTTGTGGATAAAGGGTTGATTTCTCTCATAGCTCCTCCGAAACAGTCGGTAATTCCGATAAAAACAATTATAGCATATAATCGTTATTTTTTACAAACTCTAAGCAGAAAACATAATACTGCACGCCGTGAAGGATATGACCGTGCGGTGGGCGGCTTATAATCGGCTTATCGGTATGAGCGGGCAGTCGAAGTGTTGCCATACGCAGTCAAATAACATTGAAAAAGAGCAAAACCGTTGTATCGATGAACGTGTAGAGAAGTTAATGCCGATTATATCGGATATTACAAGCGATTTTCAAGTTCGACAGGAACGAAACCGTCTATAACCATAGAGTTCTCCGTAACCCGACACTTAACGGCGATAACCTCTACACCTTGTTCCGCGGCGGTTTTTAACGCGGTGCCGAACTGGAAATGCGTTGCGTAGTTTGGAGTAAAATACTTTACGTTATCAATTTGAATTACAATCAAAATAATCGAGTGATATCCGAGCTTTTTCGCAGAAGTCAGCTCAATGACGTGTTTTAAGCCGCGCTCTGTGGGCGCGTCGGGGAAAAGGCATACGCCGTCCTGTTCGAGAGTACAGCCTTTGACCTCTATAAGATACTTTTCTCCTGATTTCTCCGCATAAAAATCGATTCGTGACGAACCGAAAACATATTCGGGCTTTAGATAATCCACGCCGCCCAGCAACTCCGGTATAAACTCCCAAGCCGCCTTGTTGGGTGCGGCACTGTCCATATTAATCAGCTTGCCGTTTTTATATACGGCGATAATGTCAAACTTAGTTTTTCTCGCAGTATCCGAAAATTCTTGAAGAATTACCATTGCTCCCTTGACTAAAAGCTCTTTGCATCTCCCCGTATTTTTGACGTGGCAAAGCTCCGTCCTGCCCCTAATCTCACAGTAGGCGATGAATCTGTTAGGTCTTTCTAAAAAAATTCCTTTTACCGTATTGTCGTATTTCATAGCTAAAGCATAGCACATTTTCGGCGTTTTGCGTCAGCCGATTGATAACATTGACGGTTTTTTTGGTATTGACTTTGAGCGCACGTGTGATATAATAAATATATTAATATCAAACGGTGGAGGTAATTATGGGAGAATACAGTAAGTTTATATCCGAAAAAAGACGCAGTGTGCCTACTCCTAAGAGTATGGTCGATGAGAACCGCAGATGTGTTTTCGGCACTTTTGATAAGGAATTCGAGGCAATGGACCTAGTTAAGCTGGACAGACCTACTAAGGCCCCCAACTTCCTCAACAAGCTGAAATTAACGCTGTGGGAAGCTACCGAGGTGCATCTCACCAACGGCGTTTTGCTGGCGGTTGTCTGCGATATGGGTATTTTCGGCTTGACGATGAACGTCTTTTACGATAAGCGCACTCATAAGGTTTACAGTTGGTCAACCAACCTCAAGAGCAAGGACACGAAGATTGCTCCCAACCTCATTAACGGCAGTGTGGCAGAGGGCGAGACTCCTGTTTCTCACGTTAAGTACGTCAACAACTTCCAGGACGGCAAGGCTCATCTGGAAGGTCATCACGAGGGCGTATGCCCCGAGGACGGCAAGGCTCACAACATAGAGTACAGCTTCGACCTGGAGCGCGTTTCCAAGCCCTGCGTTGTATCTATTCCCTTCCCTTACAGCGATAACAGACCTCTTTATTCCCAAAAGGATTTCTTCAAAGCTAGCGGTAAACTGGTATTCGACGGAGAGCCTTTCTTCAGCAACGAGGATACCGCGGCTGTAATCGACGACCACAGAGGTTACTATCCTCGCCGCGCCCATTACGATTGGGTTACGACCTTAGGCCGCAACGTCAATAACGGCGAGAAAAAGTGGTTTGCCTTTAATCTCACTCGCAACCAGTCCATCAACCAAGAGGACTACAACGAGAACCTGATTTGGACAGAGGGCAAGACCGATTTACTGCCTCCCGTTAAATTCGAGCGCAATATCGAGACTAAGGACTTTGCTCCCGATAAGGACGTGGTTTGGACGATAAAGGACGAGCACGATATGGTCAACGTCAAGTTCAAGGTTTACGGCAGATTTCAGATGCTCACCCACGCGGTGGTGGTCAATATAGACTATTTCGTAACCTTCGGCGAGCTTGAGGGCTACGTCCGTGACGAGGACGGGAACAAGTACGTATTAGACGGATTGATGGGTATGGGCGAGGACAAAACTCTCCTGCTCTAAAATAATTCTAGGCGGCATTGAGCGCGTAAGCCTTGGCATTCCACAACGACGGCACAGGCAGGGTAACTGTTCACCGACCGCCTTGCGGCAACCGCCGCTATGTTTCGGAAAGAATAAGAGAGTTGTTTTCGGCTGTCGGCGTATCGGCGCCCAAAACAACTTTTTCCGTGACAGGCGACAGGGCAAAACGGACAGCCTTGCGCTGTCCGATGAAGGAATATTATGAATCTTAAAATAATGAAAGGCGACATAACCGCGCTGACCTGCGACGCAATAGTCAATGCGGCTAACCGTAATCTGCGCGGCGGTGGCGGCGTGGACGGCGCGATACACCGTGTTGCAGGCAAGCAGCTTGACGCGGAGTGCCGTGCGATAGGTATTTGCAAAACGGGCGAAGCGTGTATCACACGCGGCTATAACTTACCCTCGCGGTACGTTATCCACACTGTGGGGCCTGTGTGGCACGGCGGAGCCTACGACGAGGAAAAACAACTGAAAAGCTGTTACAGAAGCGCGTTGAAAATCGCGGCGGCACAGGGTTTTACCACGGTGGCGTTCCCTCTTATATCGGGCGGCGTTTACGGCTATCCCAAGCGCGACGCGGTGCGCATTGCTTTATCGGAAATGGCGGCTTACTGCCGTCAGCATCCTGAAGCAGAGCTGACCTTAGTGCTTTTCGGTGATGAGGAATATCGCATAGCCGCGGCGGAATACCCAAGCATTTGCGGTTAATACTAAGAGATAAACAACATTATATAAGGAGTCAACAATGAGCGACGAATGTACGCACGATTGCAGTAATTGTTCAAAAGGCGATTGCGGCAGCAGAGATATGGTTGAGAAACTTAACGAGTTTTCTTCCGTTAAGAACGTAATAGCCGTGGTAAGCGGTAAGGGCGGCGTGGGCAAATCCCTTGTCACCTCCCTTTTGGCTGTTACGATGCAAAGGGCAGGATACGCAACTGCGGTTATGGACGCAGACGTTACAGGACCGTCTATTCCCAAGGCTTTCGGCTTGAAAGGGCATTTGGACGGCACGGACGCAGGGATATATCCTGCTGTAACGAGGACGGGTATTCAGACAGTTTCCCTTACCTTTTTCCTTGAAAACGCTAAGGACCCCGTGGTATGGAGAGGTCCTGTAATCGCAGGCTGTGTCAAGCAGTTTTGGACGGACGTTATATGGACGGACGTAGATTATATGTTCGTGGATATGCCTCCCGGCACGGGCGACGTACCTCTAACGGTTTTCCAGTCCTTACCCGTCAAGGGGATAGTAGTCGTCACCTCACCGCAGGAGCTGGTGTCGGATATAGTTGAAAAGGCCGCGAAAATGGCGGAGCTTATGAAGATACCCGTACTGGGAATAGTGGAGAATATGGCGTATTTTGACTGTCCCGATTGCGGCAAGCGTCATTATATTTACGGCGAAAGCAAGGTAGGCAAGCTGGCGGCGGAGTACAAAATTCCCGTAACGGCAGGCCTACCCATCAACCCCGAGTTTGCCAAGCTGGTGGACGAGGGCAGGATAGAGGAAGCGGACGTTTCGCCCCTAGCCGCTATTGCCGACAGCCTCAAAAATCTGAAATAAAAGTAAGCGTAAAGCGTAACGGAGGAAGCTCTATGGGATATTATATTGAAAACGGCAAATGCTTAGGTTGCGGTAATTGTTACGTCAACTGTCCTTTTGACGCGATAACCAAAATCGATGACGGAGTCCGTTACGAGATTAACCAAGCCAAATGTATGGCTTGCGGCTTATGCTCGGACAAATGCCCTTTGGCACTTATCTATCCGGGTCCTGACGTTAAAGAGATTAAGGACGTACATATCGACAAGGAAAAGTGTATCGGCTGTTCTCTTTGCTCCAGAGGTTGTCCTGTGGGGGCGATAAGCGGCGTAATCAAGCAACCCTTTGAAATCAATCCCGAAAAGTGTATCAAGTGCGGAGCTTGCGCCAAGAAGTGCCGCAAGGAAGCGGTTGTGGTGGAGTATTGATGAACAGCGAGGAACTAAAGGCCGAATACAAACGCTTAGGACTGCGCTATTATACCCCCAACGAGGAGTTATGGCATTGTATAACCCACGGATTGCCTATTGCATATTTTGCGGTGGGACTGGTTTTCCTTCTCCTGAGGGCGGAGGGCGCGAGAGAGATAATTGCGTCGGTCGTTTTTTCCTTTTTCACGCTGTGGGTGTACGTTAATTCCACAATTTATCACGGACTTACCAACCTCAAGCTTAAAAGCGTGTGGCGGCGTATCGACCATAGCGGCATACCTTTTATAGTGGTAGGCTGTGGCGCACCGGCGGCGATTATCTACACCGAAAGCAGTTTTAACCTAATAGGCTTAGGGTTGAGCGTGGCGGTTGCGGTGCTGATTATTGTGCTGATGTTCGTGGATTTGGTGAGATTCAACTACGTAGGCTTAGCTCTTAACTTCGTAATAGGTGCGTTTATCATAGCGATATTCGTGCTGAATATGAGGGTAATGCCGAAAAATGCGGTGATTTTCTCCGCAGTAGGCGCGGCTATATCGGCGGTAAGCGGACTTTGGTACTTGATTAAAAAACCGTATATGCACGTGGTCTTTCACGTATTGTGCGCGGTAGGACCGATGGTCTGTTATTGGGGCGCGTATTATATGCTTTAAGAAACGTAATCCGCAGAGCGGCTGATAACGTAACTGTCTAGATATAAAAGCGATACTTATAAAGATACCTTTTGATTTAACGAAAACCGTTTACGAACGTGCTTATTATGCATTGCACCGTGGAAACGGTTTTTTTGTTTGCCTTGGTATTCGGAACGCAAAAAATACGGTTTTTATAGTTATTTTGGCGTTTTTTGCGGAATTAGGGTATTGAAATCCTACGGATAATAGGGTATAATATTGTAGGGAGGGGACAAAATGACAGAACTGGACATTATAAAACACGCGCAGGGCTATCTTCGCAAGCTGTCTCAGGGTGTGGACCCGATTACGGATAATGCAGTCGGCGAGGACAGTGTCTTGTCGCAGGAAAGACTTAAAAAATGTTTTGCCTACGTTGACGGCATTTTGCAAAAGGTGGTTGACGGCGGTATAGGAAGAAGGCGCAGGGAACCCAGAGCGGCTTTTTGCGTTACCGAAGGTATGCGCGATCGGATTAAGGTTTCGGACAACCCCGTGAGCTTATCGGAACTAATCAAGAATATTCAAGCGGCGGACAGCAGTGTCGGACGTTTGCCTTTCCGTCAGATAACGGGTTGGCTTCTCAGCGAGGGTTTGCTGGACGAGGTTCCCTACGACAACGGCAAGATGCGCCGTCAGGCAACTGCCAAGGCAGAGGCTAAGGGCATTATCAACGCCACACGCAGCGGTCAGAAGGGGGAGTACCCCGTGGTGCTGTACAGGGCTGACGCTCAACGCTACATAATACAGGAATTAGACGCAATTGCGGCTTTTTCAAAATAACGGCATAACCGTGGCATCGTAATTAATCCAACGCAATCACCGTCCTCAATCGAGGGCGGTGTTTTTTGTCCTATCGGCCGATTATCGCATATAATAGTATAGTGGCTATAAACACGGTCGGAACTCTTAATCACGGCGCAAGAGTGCACTATTGACTTTTACGCCGATAGATGATAAAATAAAAAAAAGAGAATAAGGCGGTAAAAATGTAATCGGATAAGGCGGTTATATTGCAAAAGAGGCTTATGCCTATAGCATAGTCGGAGTTTCCGTTTTATCTTTTTACTTTTTCATTATAGTTTTAAGGCGTAGTAGGTTAGGACTGCCGTATAGCAACGGCATTGATAAGATAAGAGAGGGTGTCGATTATGAAAAAGAAAATTTATTCGATTGTTATTTGTGCGGTAACGCTGATAATCGCGATAATCGGAACCGTGGTGATTTGCTGTTATCAATCAACGGATTATTCGGAACGGAAAATAGCCGATTATCTTGCAAGCAACGCCGCGGAGGAGGAGAGTTATCCGCCAAGCAATTATGCCATTATCGGAGTTAATAATGATGAGTTTGCCGCCTTCGACGCTCAAATCCGAGCAGACGGATACTCGTATTTCAGCTCGCGGACTTCCTTTGAGACGGAGTGCAACATAGACGGTAAGACAAAAAAAATGCGGTGTGGCTTTATTGCTTAACAACGCATTTACTTCCTACACGGTCACGGAAGGGATAGATTTAGCGGATTATCGCGGCTCAAAACTCCCTGTACTTGCTTTTGGCAAGAATTTTGAGATAGTCGAACTTGGCGATACGTTTTCCACTCAAATGTACGGCAAAAACGTGGAATGTGAGCTGATAGGGAGAGTTGCCTCCAACGGTTATCCCTTGTCCTTTTTCAGCGACGGTGCGCTTTACGAGGGCGTTATTATCGCGCCTAATCGTCTGCCCTTGACAACCTTTACACCGACAAGTGAGCAGAGTTTTATCGCAGTAAGGGTGGTACTCCCGAAAACGGTTTCGGAAGCGGATTTTTTAGCCGCATACGGCAGTTTTCAGCTTGTGGACAACGGCTTATGGTTCAAAACAGAGCCCAATGGGGATAATTACGATTCTGTTACAGACAGATCAAATGAGTATTGGCATTACGCTTTAACGCTTATTTCCGCTTTTACCGCCGCTTGCATTTACTTAATTCTTCGCAAAACCAAGAAACTCAAATTCGCGGCGTTGTCCTTAGCCGCAGTGGGCTTGTTGGGAGCTACGCTAAGCATAATCATTTCGGCAGACACTCATTTTCCGTATATGCTTTCTCTCTCGTTTTTCGGAACGTGCGCAGGCATAGTAATCGCTTTCCCCGTTGCTTTTTTGATAGTTTGTTTTGCGGAAACGCTGCTTGAGAAAAGAAAGCGCAAGGATAGTGGCGTCTTAGACGTGACGGAACCTCTCGCGCAGAAGACGGATACGATTGATTGCTCAACGGGTGAAAATATAACCGCAGAGGAGTCAGCCGAGTGCGGTTCTGCCGCCGAAATCGATAATTCGGATAACGCGGAAATTATTGATAAAAATTAGCGTACTTTACCGCTATATCCGCCCGTTTGTTTAGGATAAAAAAAGTAATTTTCGTATGTTAGGTTTATCGGAAATTACGGTAATCGCTTTATCGGCTTTTACCGTAATTTTTTTGTCTATTCTTCTTAATAATTGCTGTTTTTTTGACTTGGTAAATGCCTTATGGTTATTGGTTCTTTGACTTGATAAATGCCTTTTTTGCGCGAAAGAGCGAAAAACGATTACGTTTGATTATACCGATATCAGCGCAAACTTGAATTGTGCGATTTTGTTATGGCGGCAACACTCTGTTTTTCTGTTAATCCGTCGGTTACGGCAGGCGATTTTTAGCGGATAATGTCGGAAATCACAATTAAAACCGATAGGATTAACAATTGCACAACACAAAGATTAAAAACCGCGTGTCACAGGGATTAAAAGCAGTGTAGCAACGGGAGTAGCCGCCGCGTACCGTAATTAAATTTGCTTGACTTTTTTTAATTTGCGAGTATATAATTGTATCGAAAAAGCAATGCCGCGTCTCTCGCGGCAAATTATTTATAAGACCGAGTGAGCGATAATGGAAGAGAAAAATAGTGTTGGTGCGATACTGAAAGAGGCGTTATTGCCTGCAAACGTGGATTTCTTGGGAATCGGCGTTAATCCTTCCTTTTACTCCGCGCTCATCGTAACCGGCGTAGTCATTTTATTGGCGGTTATTTTCAGGGTTTTTATTTTTCCGAGATTTAAGACGGTTCCCGGCAAGTTCCAGATAATTATCGAGACGATTGTAGGCTATTTTGAAAAGCTGGCTAACGGCAACAGCCGCTACGGCAACGCCCTAGGCGCGTACGTTTTTTCAACAGGCGTATACATTTTTATCGGAACACTGATAGAGCTCGTGGGCTTGCGCCCGGTATTTGCCGATATTAACGGCTGTATCGCTATGGGCGTAACCGCCTTTTTGTTCCTGCTCTCAGGCGGCGTTCGCCGCAACAAATTAAGAGGAGTAGGGCTTACGCTTAAAGAATTTTCGATGCCTGTCAGTATGTCCTTCCGTCTTTTCGGCGCGTTGCTTTCAGGCGTGCTTGCCACCGAGCTGATATACAGCGGCTTTGCGGTGCTTAGCTATACCGTGGTGCTTCCCGTATTCGTCGCGGTATTATTCACGTTGCTTCACGCGGTTATGCAGACTTATATCTATACTATGCTTACCGCTATGTTCTACGGAGAGGTCACAGAGCCTTCTCACAAGACTAAAAAAGTTAAAAATAAAAAGGGCGCACAAGCGTCCACGGAGGTTTGATTATGTTCGGATTGTTAATTGCGGAGTTGGAAAGTACCGCTGTGTTCGCAATAGCCGCGGCAGTTGCCATAGGCATTGCCGTTATAGGCGGCACCATTGCGATGGGTTTAGCGATATACAAGGCAATAGACGCCACCGCCCGTCAACCCGAGGCGGACGGCAAAATCAAGTCCACAATGATTTTGGGCTTGGTATTTATCGAAACGCTGGTTATTTACGCGTTGGTTATCGCAATATTGTTGGCGATTAACGTGTTAGGTTAATAAGGAGAGAATATGCAGTATCTGCTTAACGAGCTGCCATTAGGTATAGACGGCTTAAAGATACTCCTTCACCTCGCCAACCTATTGGTATTGGTAATAGTTCTGAGTCTTTTGGTTTATAAACCTGTCAAAAAATTTATGGAGAACAGGCGCAACGCGATAGAAGGACAGCTGGCAGAGAACGAGAAAAACCGCACCGAGGTTGAGGCTTTAAGAGAGGAGTATAACGGCAAGCTGACCGCCGCGCAAAGAGAGGCGGAGGAAATCGCCGCCAAAAAGCTCAAGGAGTCCGAGCAGGCAGGAGCCAAAATCATCGCCGCCGCGCAAAGCGAAGCGGAGGCCCTTTTGCTCGCCGGCAAGCAAAAAGCGGAGCGTGAAAAGGCGGAGGCTATCGACCAACTGAAAAACGAGGTTGCCGATATAGCCGTCGATATGGCAAGCGGTATTTTGGAACGTGAAATCTCAAAGGCCGATAACGACAAGCTGATAGAGGATTGTCTTAAGGAATGGGAGAACAAGAAGAATGACTAAGCTCACCGTTACAACCGCGCAGGTGTTATCCGATAAGGAAAAGGAGGTTTTGACCGCATACTTCAAGGCGAAAACCGAGCAGGACGCGGAGGTTTCCTTTTTGACTAACGATACTCTCATCGGCGGAATGGTGATTTTTGACGGCGACAAGCTGTTTGACGGAAGCGTCAAGCACCGGTTGGACGTATTGAAGGGTAATTTAAGCGATGTATGAGGATATAGGAGAGTTTACACTTAAGCTCAAGGAGCGGCTTTCCGCGGAAACCGAAAAGGTCTCCGTTTTTTCCGCAGGCAGAGTTGTATCCTGTCACGACGGCGTAATAATGGTCGAGGGCTTGAAAAACGCCGCTTACGGCGAACTGCTTACGCTGGAAAACGGCGGCAGTGCGCTGGTACTTAATTTGGAAAGCACCCGACTGGGCGCGATTTTGCTTTCGGACGGCGAGGTCGCCGCAGGCAGTGTGGCGCATACCACAGGCCGCATAGTGAGCGTACCCGTCGGTAACGCGATGCTGGGAAGAGTGGTCGATTCTTTAGGACAGCCCCTAGACGGCGGCTTGCCTATTATGACCAAGCGTTATCGCAGTATCGAAAGTCCCGCGCCTGCGATTTTTGACCGCAGTAAGGTCAACACCCCTTTATACACCGGACTTAAGGCAATAGACAGTATGATACCTATCGGCAAGGGACAGCGCGAGCTGATAATCGGCGATAGGGATACGGGCAAAACCGCCGTTGCGATAGACGCGATTATCAATCAAAAAGGCAAGAACGTAATTTGCGTTTACGTGGCTATAGGACAAAAAGCGTCAACGGTAGTCAGACTTATCGACAAGCTCCGCGAGAGCGGCGCAATGGAATATACCGTAGTGGTTTCCGCAACGGCAGGTAATTCCGCGCCCTTGCAGTACATCGCTCCCTACGCAGGCACAGCCATAGCGGAGGAATTTATGTATAACGGCAGGGACGTTTTGATTGTGTACGACGACCTGACCAAGCACGCGGGTGCCTATCGTACAATATCCTTGCTTTTGGATCGTCCGTCCGGTCGTGAGGCATATCCCGGCGACGTGTTTTACATTCACAGCTCTCTTTTGGAGCGCAGTGCGAAGCTTTCTCCCGAACGGGGCGGCGGCTCCTTAACCGCTTTGCCCATAATCGAAACGCAGGCAGGCGACGTTTCGGCGTATATACCGACTAACGTAATTTCCATTACGGACGGACAGATATATCTTGAAAGTCAGCTTTTCCGTTCAGGCGTTCGTCCTGCGGTCAACGTGGGCTTATCGGTATCCCGTGTAGGCGGCAGTGCGCAGTGCAAGGCTATGCGTAAGGTAGCTTCCACCTTGAGATTGGAGCTTGCTCACTACAATGAGATGAAGGGCTTTGCCCGATTCGGCGCGGACTTTGACGCAAGCACCAAGGAACTGCTTGCACGCGGAGCGCGACTTGTTGAGGGCTTGAAGCAAAAGCAGTACGATCCCAAGTCTATGGCGGATACGGTAATCGAGCTGTACCTGTTGATTAACGGACTTGTGGATTACGTTCCCTTGGAAAAACAACGTCAATACGTAGCGGACTTTATCGCAAGGCTCCACTACCTTAATATAGCGGTTGAGGAACTGCAAAACGACGGTACCTTCGAGGAAGACCGACAGCAGCTCGTCAAGGACGCTCTTCAGCGGTACCTGGAGGGTACGCTGTGAAGCCCCGTGAGATAAAAGCACGTATCGACGGTATGAATTCCACCGTCAAGATAACCCGTGCAATGCAAATGCTGGCGACTTCTAAGCTTTCCTCTGCGCAAAACCTGTACGGCGCGGCTTGCGCATATTGCAGAGCGGTGGAAGACTTAACGGGGGAGCTGTCGATTAGCTGTTTCGGCGCGAAGACCACGCAGGACAGTCGGCGCGGAATTATAATAATCGCCGCCGATCGAGGTTTGTGCGGAGATTACAATAATCTGGTGATACAGACCGCCGCCGACGTATTAAAGGACGGCGCGGCAAAGTGTTATACCGTGGGAGCGAAAGCGACTGCCGTTACCGACAATATCCCCACTGCGCGATTTGAATGGCGCGATGAGGTTTACGCCTTGGCAGAGGAGCTTGCCGACGCGGTAATATCGGATTTTGACGCGGAAGAGGTGACTTCGGTTACAGCCGTTTACACGGATTCAAAATCGCCCTTGGCGGCGTGCGTTTTGGCGGAAGAGATTCTGCCCTTAAAAAGCGGCTTGGATTGCGGCGAGGATATTATACGCGAATTGTCGGACGACGGCAGAGGCTTAGGACGGCTTTCGGTTACGGCGCATTTATACAAGCTCTTAACCTCTTCTTTTTTATCGGAGAATTTTAAGCGAATGAGCGCGATGCAGACCGCAACGCAAAACGGCGAAAAAATGTTGGCGGAGCTTAACGTCGCTTATCAGCAAAAAAGACAGGGCGATATTACCGCCGAGCTAACGGACGCGGCGACTTCCGCTAGGAGTAAAAAGTTATGAACAAAATTTACACCGGTAAGGTTATACAGATTATCGGAACGGTAGTTGACGTTATGTTTGAAACGCATCTGCCTGCGCAAAGGGAGCTTTTGATCGTGCATACCGACAAGAAGGACGTGCACGTAGAGGTTTTTTCTCACCGCGAGCCCTACGGCGTTGTGCGCTGTATCGCGCTGGAGGCAACCGAGGGGTTGAAACGCGGTATGGAAGTTACGACTACGGGCGGTTCGATAGAGGTGCCTGTAGGCGAGGGAACATTAGGCAGAGTTCTTAACGCACTGGGCGAACCCATTGACGGCAAGGGCGCGGTGGAAGGGCGCAGAGAAAGCATTTTCAAGAAGCCCCCACAGCTCACCAGTCTTAACGCCAAGGCGGAGATTTTTGAAACGGGAATAAAGATTATCGACTTGCTGACTCCTTACGTTAAGGGCGGCAAAATCGGCTTGTTCGGCGGCGCCGGCGTCGGTAAGACCGTACTTATACTGGAGCTTATTTCCAACATCGCACTCAAGCATCAGGGCTACTCCATATTCACGGGAGTAGGCGAGCGTAGCCGTGAGGGAGCCGAAATGATAAGCGAAATGGCGGAGTCGGGCGTATTGAGTCACGCTTCTCTTGTTTTCGGACAGATGAACGAATCCCCGGGCGCACGTATGCGCACCGCTTTTACGGGATTGACCATTGCGGAGTATTTCCGTGACGTTATGAACAAAAACGTCCTGCTGTTTATCGATAACATTTACCGTTACGTGCAGGCAGGCAGCGAGGTTTCCGCGCTTTTGGGACGTATGCCCTCGGCGGTGGGCTATCAGCCTACCCTCAGCACCGAGTTAGGTCAGCTTGAGGAGCGTATTGCCAGTACGGAAAACGGTTCTATCACATCTATACAGGCGGTGTACGTGCCTGCGGACGACCTGACCGATCCTGCACCTTCCGCGCTGTTCACCCATTTGGACGCAACTACGGTTTTGTCCAGAAAAATCGTCGAGCAGGGCATTTATCCCGCAATCGATCCGCTGGAGTCGGGAAGCCGCAGTTTAAGTCCTGAAATCGTTGGCGAAAAGCATTACGAAACCGCAAAACGCGTGGTTGAAACTCTGCAAAGATATAAGGAATTGCAGGATATAATCGCGGTTTTGGGTATGGAAGAATTGAACGCGGAGGATAAGCTGTTGGTTTATCGTGCGCGTAAACTGGAGAGATTTTTCTCACAGCCCTTTGCGGTGGCTTCCGTTTATACGGGTATCCCCGGAAAATACGTTCCTCTTGAAAAGACCATCGAAAGCTGTAACGCAATTTTGGACGGTAAGGTGGACGACGTTCCCGAAAAGGAATTTTTCTTTATCGGCGACCTTAGCGACATTAAGGGGGTTACGCTGTGAGCTTTTACGTGGAGCTGATCACGCCCTATCACCCGTCGGAGATAATCGAAGGCGTAAAAAGCGCGGATTTTACCACGGTAAAGGGGAGAATACAAGTTTTAAGCGGACACGCGCCCTTGGCAGGCGAGCTGACTCCCTGCAAGATAACCCTTAAAAAAGAGGACGGACATATCAGTATTTACGATACGGACGGCGGTGCCGTGAGGGTTACACCACAATCGGTGAGCCTGATTTCTTCCCGAATTACAAGAGAGGAATAGCTATGAGAATGAGAAGAAAACGCAATCTTGACGAGCGGTTGGCGGCGCAAAAGCTGATTTTGGTCATCGACAGAGCGGATTTAGACGCAAGGGCGGCGGCAAAGGAAAAAGCCTATCTGAACTACGCGGAGATTTTCGGCAACGATAACCCGATAGGACTGGAAATCGGCTGCGGTAAGGGCGGTTTTGTTCGCGAGGCGGCAATTCGGCATAAGGACGTCAACTTTCTGGCGGTGGAAAAGCTAAGCAACGTGATAATAGACGCGGTGGAGACCACGGAAGCGGCAGGACTTAATAACGTGCGCTTTCTCAACAGCGGAGCGGCATATCTTGAGCGGTATATTTCGCCGTCGTCGGTGACGGAAATCTACGTCAATTTCCCCACTCCTCTTCCCAACAGCCCCAGAGAAAAGCAAAGGCTTACCGCGCCTGCGTACCTTAATAAGTATATGGAAATGCTGATTAAGGGCGGCAAATTCAACTTTAAGACGGATAAGGAATTTCTTTACGAGTACACTTTGTGCAAATTGCGCGAGTGCGGCTTCGTTATCGAATACGCAACCACGGATTTACACGCGGACACGAGCCGTGACAACATCGTAACCGAGTATGAGAAAAAGTTTTCGGACGCAGGAGATTGCATTTACGCGATTACTGCGGCTAAGCCTCTTTAAGCGGATACAAAAGGACTATTGCAAGTCCTTTTATTATATGCTATAATAATTATCGGTTTGAAAACAAACTGAAAAGGCGGTAACATTATGAATAAACAAGAAGAACGGGAGCAAACCACAATACAAACAACGGAAAACGAGGATAATAAGACTGCTTCGGCGGAGCTTTCGATCAATCCCGAAGCTGACGGACAACCCGTCAAAACCGAGGAGGAAAAGAAGCGTTTGCGTAAGCAGACTCTTATGCAAACCATCAAATTCGTCTGTTTTTCCGCTTCGGCAGGAGCTATACAGTTAGGCGCGTCCACACTTTTTTGGGAGGTTTTCCACTGGGATTACTGGACAGGCTACCTGATTGCATTGATAATGTCCGTTATCTGGAACTTTACCTTTAACCGCAAATTTACCTTCAAGTCGGCTAATAACGTACCTATTGCAATGCTCAAGGTATTAGCGTACTACGCGGTGTTTACCCCCTGCTCTACGCTGTGGGGCGACGCTTTAACCAAGGTTTGGACGTTTGCAGGCGCAGATTATATAATCTTAATCGGTACGATGCTGATTAATATGATAACCGAGTTCTTATTCCAACGCTTTATCGTTTTCGGTAAGAGTATCAATTCCGCAGAAAAGGACAAAACTGCGAACAAGGGAGCAACGGACAATAACGATGCTGACAACGGCGCAACCGATACCGACAATTCAGCCTTAACGGACAACGCCGCAACGGATAGCGCAGTGGATACCGCAACCGAGGATAATAACGATACCGTAACGGAGAATTCCGAGAATAACGACGTAACGGCGCAGGAGGAACCCCAAAACGCCGCCGCGGACGAAGAAACGAATACTGAAACCGACGGGGCGGACAAGCCTAGCGATGGGGAATAACTAACGCAGAAAGGGCGCAGACGGTGCCGACGGCAACGTCCGACAACCCAAAAAGGAGAATATGAAACAAAGATTCGACGCTTTTTTAGAGCAAAAATTCAAGGACGTTAAGAGCGACGCCCGACAGGTATATACGGAACAGTATTCGGAATACCTTTTGGGTAAGGAAGCGGAATACCGCGCCAAGGGTATGACGGACGACAACGTCATTTTCGATATGGCGGTACGCAGTATGGAGGGCTTTGAACAGGACGTAGCGAAGGCGGAACGTCTTAGGGCAGGGTTTTTTACCGCTTTAGGCATAACGGGTAAGGGCTTGCTTATCGCCTTAACCTACGTTTTGGGCGTAACCTTTCTTTATCTGTTGCTCAGCTTTACCTGCTTACCTTGGAACGTGAGCTGGCTGGTGATGGTGGGCGGCGTGCTGTTAGGCATAGTGGCGGCATCACTTTTGGGCGTGGTGTATTTTACGGAAAAGAATATGCCCGTAGTAGTCAGACTGCTTAACGTGCTGTGGATTACGCTTTTGGTTACTTTTACCTTCCTGCTCTGCATCAAGCTGACCGAGGCGAAAAACGTATGGCTTCTTTTCGTGGCTCTGCCTATCGGCATAACGGGCGCGGATACGGCGGTAGCTTTTGCGTCAAAGAGCGTTACGAGATTTTTCTCACTTACCGTGTTTACAGAGTGCCTTTTTGCACTGGGTTACGTGATACTGGGCTTATGCAAGGTCGTGCCTTGGCACCCTTATTGGTTCCTGCCTGTATTGGGCGGAGTGATTGACGTTTTAATCGGAGTGCTTGCCACTCGAGGCTATTACAAACGCTTATCCGTAGAAGAGGAGGAAGACAATAATGAGTGAACTGCATTTGAAAGCTGAAATGTGGGATAAGATGCAGTTTTTATTCCGCAATTATTACGACCGTATGGTTCACGCCGTTCTGAAATACGACGGTTTGATAGACGTTGACGCCTTAAAATACGTTTTGCTTTGCTTTACCGAGCTTCAGCCTGTGCTTCACAGCAGTTTCGTATATAACGCAATTCGCCCCTATTGGAGCATAGAGGATTATACGATAGACGATATTCTTACCGTCAAGGAAGCTGAGGACTACGACAGCGAACTGGAAGATTTTATCACCTACCAAATACCCGTGGACAGCAACGTGCAGTTCAGAGTTTTGATACTCAACCGCGACGGCAAATCCACCTTTGCTATGATAGTCAACCATATGTGCTTTGACGGCGGTGATTTTAAGTATTTCCTCAAAAAGATGGCGGAAAACTACAATAATTACCTGACTAACGGCGTAAGCCCCTTGGACATTAAGACGGGCAGTCGCTCCTATGACGCGGTTTATACCAATATGAACAGAAGCGAGGAGAGGGTTGCGCGTAAGCTGTATAAGAATATCAGCGCGGTTAAGGATAAGCACGTTTTTCCGCTTTCCGCCGCAGACATTAACGACAAATGTATGATAGTCCGCCGCAAAATCGACAAGGATTTGTTCGCGGCGTTCAGAGCGGCAGGCAAAAAAGACGGCTACACCGTCAACGACCTTATGCTGGGCGTCTTTATACACGCATTGTTTAAGGTAGGGGATTATCCGAAAGAGGATACCCTGACGATACCCTGTATGGTGGATTTAAGACGGCATATCAAGGGCGGCGAAAACGCAGGCGGCTTAACCAACCACACAGGCTTTATGCAGTGCAGTGTCAGCGGCAGAGATGATACGGTGGCGGCAACCTTAGTAAAGGTGGTCGAGTCGGTTCAAAAGAGCAAGGACGACAAGTATATGGGCTTGTACAGCCTTCCTCTGTTAAAATTGGCGTACGGCATCTTCCCTCACGCGATTTCCGAGCAGGCGATAAAAATCGGCTATATCAATCCGCTTATCGGTATGAGCAATATAGGTTACCTGCCAGCGGACAAACTCACCCTAGGTGATATGAGCCCTGTGGACGGGTTTATGACGGGAGCAATCAAATTCAAGCCCTACGTTCAGCTTGCGCTTACCACCCTCAACGGCGTGATGACTATGTCAATGGCGATTAAGGGCAACAGCGAGGACAGAGCCACGGTGGAAAGATTTTTCGACCTTATCATAGACGGAGTTAAGGAGTACGCCCAAGCGTAAACGCCCTAACAAACTACCGACCTAAGACCGCGAGGAAGAGCGAAAAGCGGCGTAAGTAAAAAAGGAACGCCCAGCCTATCTAAGTAGAAAACGGTGCAACAAGTCCTATGACACAACGTCAAGCGTACCTGCTTTACGTGCCGAAATAGTAACTTAAAGACAAAAATATTTTTATCCTGCAACTCCCGAAAATATGGGCTTGCAGGATATTTTTTATGGTTTTTGAGAATTGGAAAAGTCAAAGCCTTAGTTAAATAGGGGGTTTTTGAAATTATCAAATTTGCATTTTCGAGAATTGAACAAATTTTTCTTATAAGCAAAATTTATACAACATTTAGACAAATTATTATTTCCTAATACTATATATTGTGGTCTTGTCATTGACTTTACCACAGCCCGTTGATATAATAAAGGAGCATCAATTCACAAAACTGGGAGGTTACAAAATGTACAAGGTTAGGAAAAGGGGCGGCGAGGTAGTCGATTTTAATTTATCTAAGGTTTCAATAGCTATCGAAAAGGCGTTTCAGGGTTTAGGCAAGGTTTACAACAGAGATATTCTGGATTTGCTTTCGCTTAAGGTTACGGCGGATTTCGTACCGAAGATAAGAGATAACGTCATTACGGTTGAGGACATTCAGGACAGCGTTGAGGTTGTGCTGATTCAGGCAGGTTACGTGGACGTAGCCAAGTCCTACATACTTTACAGAAAACAGCACGAAAAACTGCGTAATATTAAGGATACGATGCTTGACTACAAGGAGACTGTAGATAAGTACGTTAAGGTTAAAGACTGGAGAGTTAAAGAGAACTCCACGGTTACTTATTCCGTAGGCGGCCTTATTCTGTCCAACTCAGGCGCGATTACCGCCAACTACTGGCTTACCGAGTGTTACGACGAGGAAATCGAGCAGGCTCACCGCAACTGCGACATTCATATTCACGATTTGAGTATGCTTACAGGCTATTGCGCAGGTTGGTCGCTCCGTCAGCTTATCAAAGAGGGCTTGGGCGGTATCCCCGGCAAGATTACCAGTTCTCCTGCGGGACACCTTTCCACTCTGTGCAACCAGATGGTTAATTTCCTCGGCATTATGCAAAACGAGTGGGCAGGCGCACAGGCTTTCTCTTCCTTCGATACTTACCTTGCTCCCTTCGTCAAGAAGGACAATCTGAGCTATAAGGAAGTTAAACAGTGTATCCAATCCTTTATATACGGAGTTAATACGCCCAGCCGTTGGGGTACTCAATCACCCTTTACCAACATCACCTTGGACTGGGTTGTTCCCAAGGATTTGGCGGAGCTTAACGCTATCGTCGGCGGCAAGGAAATGGACTTCAAGTATAAGGACTGCGTTGAGGAAATGGCAATGGTCAACAAGGCGTTCATCGAGCTTATGATCGAGGGCGACGCCAACGGCAGAGGTTTCCAGTATCCTATTCCTACCTATTCTATAACCAAGGACTTCGACTGGAGCGAGACCGAGAACAACAAGCTTTTGTTCGAGATGACCGCAAAGTACGGCACTCCTTATTTTTCCAACTATATCAACAGCGATATGGAGCCGTCGGACGTCCGCAGTATGTGCTGCCGTTTGCGTCTTGATCTTCGTGAGCTGCGCAAAAAGGCAGGCGGCTTCTTCGGAAGCGGCGAGAGCACAGGCAGTATCGGCGTTGTCACTATCAATATGCCCCGTATCGCCTACACTTCCGCTAACGAAACCGAGTTTTACGAGAAGCTTGACCATTTGATGGACGTTTCCGCTCGTTCTCTTAAGATCAAAAGAGACGTTATCACCAAGCTCCTTGAGGTTGGCTTGTATCCTTACACCAAGCGTTATCTGGGCACCTTCAGCAACCACTTCTCCACTATCGGTTTGGTAGGTATGAACGAGGCTTGCCTTAACGCCAACTGGATTAAGGCGGATTTGACTCAGACCAAGGCGCAGGACTTCACCAAGAACGTACTTGACCATATGCGCAACAAGCTCTCCGATTATCAGGAGCAGTATAAGGATTTATACAATTTGGAAGCGACTCCTGCGGAATCTACCGCTTACCGTCTTGCCTTCCACGACAAAAAACAGTATCCCAATATCATTACCGCAGGCACTGTCGAGGATCCCTATTACACCAACAGCTCCCATCTGCCCGTGAGCTTTACCTCCGACATTTTCGACGCGTTGGATATTCAGGACGAGCTTCAGACTCGTTACACCTCAGGTACCGTATTCCACGCTTTCCTCGGACAGAAGCTCAACAGCTGGAAGGAAGCGGCTACGTTGGTTCGCAAGATTGCCAATAACTACCGTTTGCCTTACTACACCTTATCACCCACCTATGCCGTTTGCGCAGACCACGGGTATATAGCAGGTGCGGTTGCGGCTTGCCCCATTTGTGGCAAATCCACCGAGGTTTATTCCCGTATTACAGGCTATTACCGTCCCGTTCAGAACTGGAACAAGGGCAAGGCACGCGAGTTCGCAGAGCGCGTAGTTTACGATATAGATAAGAGCGTACTTAAGCACGAGGCTCCCGAACAGACCGTTTCCGAGCAGGCGAACGCTTGCGCGGCGGCTTCCGACGAAATACTGCTTTTCACACGCAAAACCTGTCCTAACTGCAAAATGGCGAAACTGATGCTTGACAAGGCAGGCATAAGCTACACCGTTATCGACGCGGAGGAAGATGTTGCCAAGAGTATGGAAATGGGTATTAAGACCGCTCCTACGATGCTCGTACCCTCCGACAAGGGTTATGAAAAGTACGATAACGCCAGCGATATCCGCAAGTTTATCGAGAACAGATAACAGGAGAATTAATTTATGACCGATATAATTATAATCGGCGCAGGCACGGCGGGAATGACCGCCGCGCTTTATGCGTTAAGGGCAGGCAAATCAGTTTTGTTGCTGGAAAACGAGACCATCGGCGGTCAGATTGCCAGTTCACCTAAGGTGGAGAACTTTCCCTCCGTTGTCAGTATAAGCGGTTACGAGCTATCCGACAGAATGTTTGATCAGGTGACTTCTCACGGCGCGGACTTCGATCCCGTCAAGGCAGAGAGCATAGTTAAGGTCGGGGAGTGCGACTTCCGCGTTAAGGCAGGCAAAAGCGAGTACAGCGCAAAGTCGGTTATTATCGCCGCAGGCGTTAAGCACAAGAAACTCCGCTACGAGGGAGAGGATACCCTTAAGGGTATATCCTTCTGCGCGGTTTGCGACGGCGCGTTTTATAAGGGCAAGGACGTTATATTGTTAGGCGACGGCAACACCGCCCTGCAATACGGTATTCTGCTTTCCAATTACTGCAACAAGGTGTATGTTTGCACGCTGTTTGACAAGTTTTTCGGCGACAACGCTTTGGTTAAAACCCTGCTTGCCCGTAAAAACGTGGAGTGGCGCAGCGGTATTTCCTGCAAGGCGTATTTAACCGAGGACGGCGTTAATTTCAGCGGAGCCGCTTTCGGGAAATTCCCCGGGGGCGAGCCTGCTTTCGACTTGAAATCCGACGCCTGCTTTGTGGCAATCGGACAGGTTCCCGATAACAAGGCGTTCGAGAACGTGGCGGAACTGGACAAATTCGGCTTTATCGTTACGGACGGCGACTGCGCTTGCAGTACCGAGGGCGTGTATGCCGCAGGCGACTGCCGCGTTAAAAAGGTAAGACAGCTAACCACGGCGGCGGCTGACGGCGCGGTGGCGGCTATAGCCGCTTGTGCGTATATAGACCGCAATTCAGAGAATTAACGGCAAGAGCGCAGTGGGAAAAAGCTTTCTCACTGCGCTTTATTGTTACGCCGAGAGTTAGATTCGATATATGGCGTAAGCTTTGCGCGTATAATACGATAATTACGGATAATACGGTAATAATAGAGTTAGAACAGGAGAGTGTATGGAAATTTACGGCTTGGAAAAAATGTCCTTAGTGGATTACAGCGGTTACGTGGCGTGTACGGTTTTTACCTACGGCTGTAATTTCCGTTGTCCTTTCTGCCATAATTCCTCTCTTGTTACCACCAATGCTATACCCAAAACTATAGATAAGGAGAGTTTTTTCTCTTTTCTGACTAAGCGTAAGGGGCTTTTAGACGGCGTTTGCATAACAGGCGGAGAGCCTACCTTAAACCGCGATTTGCCCCTATTTATCAAGGAAATTAAAGATATGGGTTATAGCGTTAAGCTGGACAGTAACGGTTCTAATCCCGCAATGCTTAAGGATTTAACCGCACAAGGGTTAATCGATTACGTTGCAATGGACATTAAAAACAGTCCCGAGCATTACGGCAAGACGGTGGGAATAGCGGACTATGATTTGACGAAAATATCGGAGAGTGTGGATTTTTTGCTTTCAAACGCCATACCCTACGAGTTCCGCACGACCTTAGTCAAACAACTGCATACCGGCGAGGATATGGAGTCGATAGGCAGATGGATTAAGGGGGCGCCGAAGATGTTTTTGCAGGAGTTTACCGATAGCGGCGACTGTCTTACGTCAGGACTGACCGCTCATCTCAAAACCACCGCCTTAGAATACAAGGCTATACTTGAAAACTATGTCGATAAGGTAGAACTTCGGTATAGCTAAGTTGAGATTCTTACGGATATTGTTGGATATTCGCAACTATTTTTTTGTTAGGAGTTAAGCTATGATACACGCGCCTGTGGCAAAAACCAAAGAAATTTTGATTTCCCGAAAGGTGGAGAACTCGGGTATTGTTCCCGTTGATAACAATGGAGTCAGCGAGTTTGTTATACCCGAGGGCAAGGATTTTAGGATTTTACAGCTAACCGACGTGCATATCGGCAATTCCTTTATCACGCGTATGGCTGACAGATTGGCTATGAACGCGGTTATCAAGCTGGTCGAGCATACGAAGCCCGACCTTATTGTTCTAACAGGCGATAACGTGTATCCTATGCTGCCTATGACGCTGACGCGCAACAATTATAAGGAAAGCAAATTATTCGCAGAGTTAATGGAGGGGTTCGGGATTCCTTGGGCGTTTGTCTTCGGCAACCACGACACCGAGGTTTTATGCACCCACACCAAGCAACAGCTTGCCGACCTGTACGAAAGTATGCCCCATTGTTTGTTTAGGCGCGGTCCTAAGGATATATCGGGCGTAGGCAATTATACAGTCAATCTCCGCAACGCAGACGGCAGTCTTAACAACGTACTGGTAATGTTAGACTCCAATATGTACGGCGGAGGTAACTTTTTCACAGGCTTCGACGTAATCCACGACGACCAAATCGAGTGGTACAAGCGAACCCTAACCGACCTGAAAGCAGACGGCAAAATTCCGCCCTCTCTTGCTTTTTTCCATATGCCGCTTAAGGAGTATAAGGACGCGTGGAACCTTTTGCGCTTCGGCTCAAAGGAAGTGGAGTACAAGTTAGGGTGGATAGGCGAGACGGACAACTATTTAGGCATATCCAGACAGGAGGGGCGTTTTTTCGCCGCGATGCAGGAGCTTGGCAGTACCAAGGGAACATTTGTCGGGCACGATCACCTCAATACGTTGTCTATGGTTTATAAGGGCATACAGCTAACCTACGGTATGAGTATAGATTACCTCGCTTATAAGGGCATTCGCCGCTCGTATTCCCAAAGAGGCGGAACGGTCATTACCGTCAAGCCCGATTCGTCCTTCGCGGTGGAGCACGTACCCCTTTCTTTAATCGAAAAGGGAACCCTTGGAAACGACGTTATAAGATAATATGGAAGCGTATTTGCAGTTGATTTTGATAGCTGTAAGCTTAGCTATGGACGCCTTTGCGGTATCTATTTGCGACGGCTTGTGCTACAGCGGACTGACTGCGCCGAAAAAGTTATTTATTCCTGCGGTATTCGGGGTATTTCAGGGGCTGATGCCCGTAATCGGGTACTTTATCGGTTCCCTTTTTATGGAAAAAATCTCCTCGTATTCCTTTTACGTGGCTTTCGGCTTACTGCTTATAATCGGCGGCAAAATGATTTTCGACGCGATTAAGGAAAGCAGGCACAAGGGTGACGGAGAGGAAGCGGAGCCTAAGAGGTTTAAGGTCGGCGAGGTTTTGATACAGGGCGTAGCCACCAGTATCGACGCCTTGGCGGTAGGTATTACTCTGCACACCTTGGGGATACACATTGCGGTGGCGGCGTCTGTAATAGCAGGGATAACCTTCGTAATCGCTTTGGGCGGAGTTCTGATAGGCGTCAAGGCAGGCAAGCTGTTCAAAAACAGACTTTGGATAGCCACCTTAATCGGCGGATTGGTGCTTGTGGGTATCGGCGTGAAACTTCTTGTGGAAGGACTGATTTGAAAACCGTAGGCTTTATCAGGGCGGCAACGCCCCGATTATTACGGATATTTAGGAGAGAGCTGGTTAAATAGCTCTTTTTTTCTAATCCAAATATTTGCCAAGGCGCGTGTACGGGTGGTATAATACTTAAAAGTTATAATTCGTACTTAGGAGCTATTATGAAGCATACCGATATCGCAGAGCTATTCAGCAATATTTCGTTTTTAGACACCGACGTTACCGTTTGCGGTTGGATTCGTACCTGCCGTGAGAGTAAGAGTATGGCATTTTTGGAGATTAACGACGGCACCTCGCTCAAGCATCTGCAAATTATTATCGACAAGAACGTCATCAGCGACCTTAGCGCGTACAAGCCCGGCTGTTCGATTAAGGTTGAGGGCAGACTGGTTAAGTCTGTCGCGCAAAACGGCATAGAGGTCAATGCGGCACAGCTTACGCTTCTGGGCGACTGCCCCTCGGACTATCCTCTTCAGAAGAAAAAATGCACTCTTGAGTTCCTGCGTTCGATTCCCGAATTGAGATTGAGAACCAACACCTTTAACGCGGTGTTCAGAGTCCGTTCCGTGGTGTCCGCTTCCATACACGAGTTTTTCCAGAGCAGACATTTCACTTACGTTCATACTCCGCTGATTTCAGGCAGCGACTGTGAGGGCGCAGGAGAGATGTTCAAGGTTACGACCATAGGCTACAGCGACAAGTATAAGTCCGAGAGCGAGTATTACGCCGACGACTTTTTCGGCAAAAAGGCAGGTCTGTCCGTTTCAGGTCAGCTTGAGGGCGAGGTCGCGGCTATGGCTATGGGCAAGATTTATACCTTCGGTCCCAGCTTCAGAGCGGAGAACAGCAACACCCCCAGACACCTTGCCGAGTTCTGGCACGTGGAACCCGAGGTTGCTTTTGCGGAGCTTCCCGACATAATCGAGCTTGCCGAGGATATGGTCAAGTTTATTATAGCGAGAGTGTTCGAACATTGTCCTGCCGAGTTGGACTTTTTCGAGAAGTTTTTCGAGGAAGGGCTTAAGGCTAAGCTTAAGAACGTAGAGGAGAGCAAATTCGAGATATTGGATTACACCAAGGCAATAGACCTGCTTTTGGCTTCCGGCAAGGAGTTCAAGTTCCCCGTTTATTGGGGCTGTGACCTTCAGACCGAGCACGAGAGATTTATTACCGAAGAGATATTCAAAAAGCCTGTGTTCGTAATCAACTATCCTAAGGAAATCAAGTCCTTCTATATGAAGCAGAATCCGGACGGCAAAACCGTTGCCGCAACCGACCTGTTGGTTCCCGGTGTAGGCGAGATTATCGGCGGCAGTGAGAGAGAGGCTAATCTTGATAAACTGCTTGAGGCTATGAACAGCCGCAATATGAATTTGGACAATTACTGCGATTACTTAGCTCTTCGCAAGTTCGGCACAGTGCCTCACGGCGGCTACGGCTTGGGCTTAGAGCGTATTATAATGTATATAACGGGTATGAGCAATATCCGTGACGTGATACTGTACCCCCGTACGGTTGGTAACCTGAGATAAGGAGTAAAGATATGGAGCTATTACTGCCTAAGGACTACAAAAGTCTATTGACAATCAGAGAAACAGAGAACGCCATCAAGCTTACGCGTGAGCTTTTTGAGGCGGAATTCCGTGCGAAGCTTAACCTTGAACGGGCGAGCGCACCCTTATTTGTCCGTGCAGGCGAGGGGCTTAACGACGATTTGAACGGCGTGGAAAGGGCGGTTTCCTTCGACATACTGGACATCAAGGGCGCGGAAGCTCAGGTTGTACACAGCTTAGCCAAGTGGAAAAGGCTTTCCCTCAAGAACTACGGCTACGGCGCAGACGAGGGCATTTACACTAATATGAACGCCATTCGCCGCGATGAGGAGCTGGACAATATCCATTCCATTTACGTGGATCAGTGGGATTGGGAAAAGGTCATCACCAAGGAAGAACGCAATACCGAGTATCTTAAGCAGGTAGTCAATACCATAGTGGGAGTTATAGCGGACGTCAATTCCAAGGTTCATCAGGCTTATCCTATGCTTACAGGCGAGATTAAGCGCGAAGTTACTTTTATCACTGCGGAAGAGCTGTTAAAACTCTATCCCGACTTTACGCCCAAGCAGAGAGAGAACGCTTTTGTCAAGGAACACAAGACGGTGTTTATAATGCAGATAGGCGACAAGCTTTCCAACGGTATGCCCCACGACGGCAGAGCGCCCGATTACGACGATTGGCAGCTTAACGGCGATATACTGGTCTGGAACGAGGTTTTGGGTATCGCTTTCGAGCTTTCCTCTATGGGAATCCGCGTTGACGCCGCGAGCCTTGATTCACAGTTAAGCAAGAGCGGACAGGACGCAAGACGGCATTTCAAGTATCACCGTATGCTCTTGAACGGAGAGCTTCCCTTGAGTATCGGCGGCGGTATCGGTCAGTCCAGACTCTGTATGCTCGTTTTGAAAAAGGCGCATATAGGCGAGGTTCACGCCTCCATTTGGGACGACGCTATGACGGCGAAATGCGCTGAGCACGGCATTAATCTTCTGTAAGAGGTTTAGCTGTATGAAGAAGCTGTTTAAGGAATTCAAGGCGTTTATCACCAAGGGCAACGTAATGGATTTGGCGGTAGGTATGATTATCGGTTCCGCCTTTACCGCTATAGTCACCGCGCTGGTCAACAGCATACTCAAGCCCTTAATCAATTGGATACCCGTGTCAACCACAGGCTTGCAGACCGTACTTCGCCCTGCCGTTATAGACGAGACTGGTAAGGTCGTAACCGAGGCGTTGATATTAGACTGGGGCGCGGTTATCTCCGCGGTTATAACCTTTTTGGTAACTGCCGTTGTGCTGTTTTCGCTTATCAAGGTTTTCAACAAGGTTAAGGCAGTAGCGGAAACCACAGCCCAGAAGACGAAGGAAGGCGCGGAAAAGCTCCTCGGCAAAAAGACCGCCGAAGAGAATACCGAGTCCACGCAAGAAGTTCCTGCGGCGGAAGCGGTTGTCGAAGCGGCTCCTGCGGAAAAGACGTCAACCGAGCTTTTACTGGAAGAGATTCGCGACCTGCTTAAAGCAAAGGCAGAGCCTACAGACACAACCGACACCGAGTCGGATAACAAGTAATTATTTTCAACGGAGGATATTAATATGAAGGCTGTAATCAAGTGGTTTGACAAGCTGTCTAAGGTAGTAAAGATAATTTTTGCTATACCCTTTTTGGATATTCTGTGGACCGTTTACCGTATTTTAAGATCCGCGAACAAAAAGAACACTTTGGGTATCGTACTGGGCGTTGTGCTTATCGTTCTCGGACTGCCTTGGTTGTGGCTCGTGGACATCATCACCATCGCTCTGAAGAACAAGGTTCTTTGGATAGACTAATAATAAGGCTAACTGCAACTTCGGCGTAAAGCCGTAGCTGATAACGAAATTTTTGTTTTACGCGGTAATACGCGTGGGAGGTATTTTTATGGAAAAGAAAAACATCAAATGGGGAGAGCTGGGCTTCAGCTATCAGGTAACGGATTACCGTTTCGTTTCTTATTACAGAGATGGCAAGTGGGACGACGGCGCATTGATTACCGATCCTAACGTAACTATCAGCGAGTGCGCTTGCGTATTCCAGTATGCACAGACCTGTTTCGAGGGTTTGAAGGCTTACACCACCGAGGACGGCAATATCGTATGTTTCCGCCCCGACCTTAACGCTCAGCGTATGGCGGCTTCCTGCGAACGCCTTGAGATGCCCGTGTATCCCGAGGACAAGTTTATCGAGGCTGTTGTCAAGGTAATCAAGGCTAACGAGGCGTGGGTGCCTCCTTACGGCTCCGGCGCGTCCTTGTACGTCCGTCCTTATATGTACGGCTCCAACGCAGTTATCGGCGTTAAGCCCGCTACCGAGTACGAGTTCCGTATTTTGGTTACTCCCGTAGGTCCTTACTTCAAGGGCGGCGTTAAGCCCCTTACCATAAGAGTAAGCGATTTCGACCGTGCGGCACCTCGCGGCACAGGTCATATCAAGGCAGGTCTTAACTACGCTATGAGCTTACACGCAATAATGGACGCTCACCGCAAGGGCTTTGACGAGAACGTGTACCTTGATCCTGCTACCCGTACCAAGATCGAAGAAACGGGCGGTGCCAACGTGCTGTTCGTTACCAAGGATAACAAAATCGTTATCCCCAAGTCCTCCAGTATTCTTCCCTCCATCACCCGTCGTTCCTTAATGGTTGTCGCCAAGGATTATTTGGGCTTAGATGTTATCGAGAGAGAGGTGTATTTGGACGAGGTTAAGGATTTTGCAGAGTGCGGACTTTGCGGAACCGCGGCGGTTATTTCTCCCGTGGGCTGTATCAACGATCACGGCACCGAAATCAAGTTCCCCTCCGGAATGCAGGAGATGGGCAAGACCACCAAGAAGTTATATGATACCCTTACAGGAATCCAGATGGGACGCATAACCGCTCCCGAGGGTTGGGTTAAGGTTATCGACTGATAACAAAAATACAAAAGATTGCTTTGTTCGCGCAGAGCAATCTTTTTTTTAATTTTTCCGTAACCTTTCGGCTGTTATTTCGTTTATTGGTTGTAACGCGGTTAAAGGATACCGAAAAGGAGGTAAAAGCGTGGAAAAAAGCGTACTTGACGCATTATTTCAAAAATACTATAACGAAGCCAAGTTATACGCTTTTACTCTTTGCAAGGACGTTACTTTAGCGGAGGAGTTCGTATCGGAGGCATTTTATCGGGCGTTAAGGGCTAAGGATATGCAGGAGCACAGCTTCAAGTATTGGTTGCTCAGAGTCTGCCGAAACCTTTGGATTGACCACCTTCGCCGAAAAAAACGTCATACCGAGCTGAACGAAAACCACGCGGACGGCAACGACGATTCCGTAGCGGATAAGCTGATTAAAAGCGAGGAATACGCGGCATTGTACAAGGCGATAGCTATGCTTAGTGAGCCGTACCGCGAAACGGTCATACTGTTCTACTTTGAAAAGCTGAAAATCAGCGATATATCGGAGCTGACGGAGCGCACGCAGGATAGCGTAAAGGTTATTCTTTACAGAGCAAGAGAAAAATTAAAAAAGTTATTGGAGGTATAAATTATGGATTTTGAAAGCGCGTACAAAAAGTATATGGAAGGAACGGCAACGCCGGAGGAGGCCGCTTTCGTCGAAAAAGAGATAGAAATGGCGAAAAAGGTTACGGATATAATCGACAGCAAACTGCCTGAAATAAGCGAAACGGGCAGTGAGGATATAAAAAAGGTCAAAAAAGTGTTTCGCGTCAAGACGCTTGCCATATCGGCGGCGGTTGCTCTTATCTGCGTAGTGGTAGCGGTGGGCGCGATACTCGGCTCTATCTTCGGAGTGGCAATCAGCAGTGCCAAGAAAAACCAGAAATACGATGAGACGGCGGCAAAAGCGGCGGTCGTAGCTTACGTCAACGCCAATTCCGCAGTTTACGGCACTAACGCCGTAGTAACGGAAAGCGAAAGGGATTTGGATTTGATATTCAAGCTTAAGGAATCCCATTACAACTGGGAATTCGAGGTTAAGACGGATAAGGGCGACTACGATTTTATCGTCAATACAAAAAACGGCGCAGTGATTTCGGACGATTAAGTCCGAGAACTCTGCACCGCCGTAATAAAGGCAATTATGTCAACAAGACGTTGGTAGCCAACAAGCCAGTTTGCCAAGCCAAAAAATGCTATTTTTCAATAAGGATAATCAAGCAGTCAATCGGATTTGTCTATCGTTTTAACCGACAGTATTATCTAGATTTGAGGACAATAGCGAGCCGTCTTCCTCCGACGCTACGGGCGTTACATTGGAGCGGTCAGCGTCATCAGTTTCCACCGATAAGGATATATCCGAGGGTAACTCAGCCGTCGCGGCAACCGCCGCGGCGGTTTCATTTTGTAAAGTGTTGCGTCGTTTTTCCGCTTCCGCTTTTATCTCGTTGTATTTATCGCCGTAGAGCCAGTATTTTTTCTTATAAATAAAGTAAGCAATAAGTACTAATGGAATGGGTATTAAGAACATAAACACCCTTAAAATCAAAAGGCTTGTGCTATTGACGTTAAGCTCCACCACCTGTCCTGCGTTGTTGACGAATTGCTGAACCATTGCGCCGATATTCTCGTCGTAGTATTCGCGTATCGTAGGAAGCTTGGCGACGGTGATACCCACGCCCAAAATCAGCATAGCCAGTGCGCCTGCGAACTTCGTCAACAGGGTTTGAACGCTGAAAATCAAGCTGTCGCCCCGTTTTCCCGTAAGGTATTCGCCGTAGTCAACCACGTCTGCGAGCATTACGGTTGCGCCGAT
Organism: uncultured Christensenellaceae bacterium; assembly: GCA_964368645.1. Taxonomy (GTDB): domain Bacteria; phylum Bacillota; class Clostridia; order Christensenellales; family CAG-1252; genus JAEDHM01. The sequence continues at coordinate 25,121 of CAYJBY010000019.1, read as the reverse complement.
GCTGAACATACCCTGACCGAGCATATAGAAAGCCGCGCTCACGCCCATAAGCACCGTATTAAGCCAATAAATCCCCATATTACCCATACCCGGCTTGAAGAGGAAGAATACAGAGAACATAGTCAGCAGTCCGAACGCGGAAATAAGCATCGAAATGGATACGATTTTTTCTCTTGGGATTTTTCGGGCGATTTGGTTGTAAAAAATCATTGCCAAGCCCTGCACGGTGCAGGCAATAATCCAAAACATCGTATAGCTGAACTCCTTATTGAAGAAGTCCGCGCCGTTATCGTAGCAATAGACGTAGATATACAGTAGCTGTGAAAGGGCGATACTGGAGCCTATCATAAACAGTACGAACATTATCGCATAAACTCCAAGCTGTTTGTTGCCCTTGAAAATAGCGAAAACGTCCTTGACGGCGAGCTTGCTTTTCGGCAAAACGTATCTTTCGCGGTTGAAGATAATAGTCATCAGCATAAAGAAAAGAGTCATCGCTCCTGCGACCGTACCGATAAGCATATACGCGGTGTAAATGCTTTTGCCGCTTTTGACGACTGCGGGGATAATGAGCGAGGTGCCGATCATACCGATAAGGAAGCCGCCGAAGCCGCCCACCAAACGCGCCCAAGAGGTAACGCTGTTGCGTTCCTCGGTGGTGTTGGCGATTGAGGGAATCATACTCCAGTAAGGCACGTCGAAAACCGTAAAGGTCATACCCCAAAGGATATACATAAGGATATAATAAACGTATTTTGCAGCAATAGGACCGCCGATATTGGCGAACAGCCCGATGGTACAGCCGAAATTAAGCAGTGCACCGATTAAAAGCCAGGGACGGAACTGCCCCAACTTTTTGCTAATGCGGCAGTTATTGACGACAGCGGCGAGAATGGGATCATTGACGGTATCCCAAAGACGGGCGACAAAAAAGGCGACTGTTAGAATCAGCGGATTAAGCCCCATATAAACGCTCAAATACACCAACAAGAACACGTTGATACAGTTATTGCAAAGCTCTCTGGCCAACGCGCCGCAGGAAAAAGTAGCCACCTCAAAACCCGAAAGTTTTTTGCCTTTTATATCGAAAAATTTAAGCATATCGTACCTCACGTTTATTTTAACAGCAAAAGAGTTGAAAGTAAATATCGAATGTGATTTTTAAGGTATTTTTTTGGAGAAAAACCCGCGAATCAGATAGGTACGCCGTAAAGCGGTAATAAATTCTCAGCTAACGGCACTAGCCTCGGGGCTTCGGGCTTAACGGCGATGCCTATGCCGCTGTCATATTTATCGGAAATAATCCCTACGGGATTAATAGCTTGTTCCGCTTAAATGACTATTGACAGAACACCGTAAAAAACGTATAATTGAATAAGGACTTTTTGGGTTCCTCGGAGGTATTTATATGGCTTACGTTATAGCATACGACATCGGCACTACAGGCGTGAAAACCGGACTTTTCAATATCGGTAAAACTATCGAGATGACCGCCAGCGCAATCAGAGGCTACAATCTCTACATTTTGGACAACGGCGGTTGTGAGCAGGACGTTGACGAATGGTGGCAGGCGATGTGCGACAGTACCGCCGAACTTTTTTCAAAAACGGACGTTAAGCCTGAGCAGGTGGAGGGCATTTCCTTCTGCACGCAGGCGCAGGGCTTGGTGCTGGTGGATAAGGACGGCAAAGCCGTTCGCCGCGCTATGTCCTATATGGATCAACGCGCAGGCGCACAGATTTCCGAGTATCTTCGTAACGGCATACAGATTTCAGGCTGTAACGTCTTTAAGCTCCTTAACTGGGTTAGACTTACCAAGGCGGCATCTACCAGCGTTAAGGACCCTCTTTGGAAGTATAAATGGGTTCAAGCCAACGAGCCTGACGTTTTTGCCAAGGTTTATAAGTGGTTTGACGTTAAGGAATACCTGCTTTGCCGTTGCACGGGCAAGTTCGTTATGACCTACGATTCCGCTTACGCTACCTTCCTGTACGACACGAGAAAGGGACACGAGGGCTGGAGCAAATCTCTTTGCCGTACCTACGGCGTAGATATGTCGCATTTACCCGACTTGGTCGCTACAACCGACAACGTGGGCGGTTTGACGGAAAAAGCGGCGCGTGAGTTGGGCTTGAAGGCAGGCACTCCTGTGTTCGGCGGCGGTATGGACGCCACGCTTGTGGGAGTCGGAGCAGGCAGTACCCAAGTAGGCGATACCCACATTTACTGCGGCACTTCCGGTTGGGTTAATACGGTAACAGCCAAGCAAAAGGTGGACGTTATTGCAATGATCGCGGCAACCGTAGGCGCAGAGCGCGGTCGTTACAACTATTTTGCGGAGATGGAAACCGCAGGCAAGTCCTTAGAATGGGTTAAGAATCATTTAGCATTAGACGAAATCGAGATTTATTCCAAGCGCACTACCGTTGCCGAGGATATGGAAAGCGATTATACCAATCTGTATCAGTATATGTCGGACGTTATCGGCAAAATCGGCGCGGGAGCAGGGGGCGTAATCTTTACGCCTTGGCTTAGAGGCAACCGTTGTCCGTTTGAAAATCCGCTGGCAAAGGGTATGTTCTTTAACGTAGGTTTGGAAACGGGTAAAACCGAAATGATTCGTGCGGTGGTTGAGGGCGTTTGCTACCATTTAAGGTGGATGCTTGAGGAAGAGAGCAAGAAGGTTTTGACCTCTAAGAACGTAAGGTTCGTAGGCGGCGGCGCGTTACAACCGCTGACCTGTCAGATATTAGCGGATATTACAGGCAGAACGATAGAAACCGTGGCGTGTCCGCAGAATGTAGGCGCAGTGGGCGCGGCGGCGGTGGTAGGCGTAGGTCTTAAGCTGATTCCCTCGCTGGAAAGACTTAAAGAGTTCGTGCCCGTGGTGGCAACCTACAAGCCCAATCCCGATAACGCCGAGGCTTACGAGCGGAATTACCGCGTATTTAAGCGGCTTTACGCGTCCAACAAGCAGAACTTTGAAATGCTTAACAAATAACAGAGTTTGTAATTATTACTTTAGCGAAAGTAACTGTTACCGATATAAGAAAAACCGCAGAGCGTTGCGCACGTCTTACCAAAATATGTTTTGGAATACGGACTGGAAGTAACGGTAACTGCGGTTTTTTTCGCTTGTTAGGGAAAATTATTACGGATAATACGGAAAATTCGCTTTTTATGTTGCTCTTTACAATGGAGTTTTATGTTGTTCGGGAATTAGGCTAAGGGCTGTGTGTTTTTGTCGCTGTTTATCAATCGGTCAGCTTCGCCTATATCGGTGGGAGCGGTTGAAAGAAGGGGAGGGCGCGAGGGTTGTTCAGTAAAGAAACGGTTTCGGATTTTTGTCAAGGCAGAGCTTAGCGGTGTGAACGCAAAGATAAAAGTAACGGCGTTGCTCGCTAATTGCAAAGCATAAAAAACTATGCCTCTCGTGTAATAAATTCCGAATCTGTACCAAAAATTATCGAGAAAACCGCTGAAAAGTCCTACGTCAACCAGAGAGGACAATACGCCGAAGAACAAGGTCAAAACCATTGCCGCCGCGGTCAGCAAGAAGCGGTTTTTTATTCTCAAACGGCGGAACAGCATAAAGACAAGGCATACCAGCGGCCAGTAAATGAGGTAGGTAATAAACCAAGTTCCAATACCCCAAATCAGCGTTTCCGCAATTACGAAAATCACCACTGCCGCCAAGCCCAAAACCCCGAAAACGTAGCCGTAAACTCCGCATAAAAGGGTGACGATTTCGATATTCGGAAGTGCGGCAAGAGCCAACTTGCCGCCTGTAATGGTCGCCGCCATAACCGCGATTAACGCCAACCTTTTGGTAAGCCCGATAGCGGTGTTTTTGATTTTGCCCTTATTATCAGTCATTAAAATACGATAGTTCCGATATAAATCGTACAGCCGTCCTCAAAGGAAAGCTGACTTGCCCCTACGCCTGCGCTGTTGAGCGTCTTTCCGTCATATTCGATATGAGAGGCGTACTCCGAAACGTCCGCGTCCTTAGCAACAGAGGTGTAGATGTAAATGTAAGTGTTATTTTCCTGTTTTAGACCGCCGATTTCCGTAAGGTACGCGCCGTAGCCTGCGTCCTGCGAGGTGTAGTTGAGCCCCTCGGTGGTTTTCAGATAACTTAGTACGGACATCAAGCCGTCGGTTACGGTTATATTGTCAAGCTCCACCGTGTAAGCTACGGGGGTTTCCGTTCCGATAACCAAGGTCATTTTCGCTCCGTCAGAGGGCTGATTGTCCTCGATACAACCGCAGAAAGCGCACGCGCAAAGGGCGAGAAGCAGAATTGTTACAACCAAAATTTTTCTTTTCATAGATATCTCCTTTATAATGATTGCCGTTATTTCCGCATAAGTATGCCGCGGCACAAAAGAAAAACCTTCCTTAACGCGTTACGGATACATAAGGTACGCCGTATTAGTCAAGGAAGGCAAAGAAATCAACTACCGAAGTGCAGTTGGTTCTCCTTTGCCCGAGAACGGTATGCAGATGAGTTACAGGGCAGGTCTTCCGACTGACGGCGCGAGGGCGCGAAAACGGTAATGGCTGTTGCGACGGATTTTCACCGTACTTCCCACTGTTAATAGCTTGCGGCGTTGCCGCATCTAAACCGAGTAACCTATTAAGTTGCTCCCATAATAGCAGAAAAGGGCGCAAATGTCAATGGATACGCCGAAAACAATTAACCTAGGGGAAAAGATTATGCCTTCTTTACGCCACCCTGTCCGAAAACCGCATAACGCAGGGCTGACTTTGCTATTAAACCGTTGGAAAGTCCTCATAACACGTTGCCGTCTTTACAATTAGCCTGTGGTTTGGTATAATGTTTTAGAAGTTACAAAAGAGGATAATAATTAACTTATGAGTTTTTACGATATAGTTTACGAGCAGGTTAAAAGGATACCCAAGGGCAAGGTTGCGACTTACGGACAGGTTGCCGCAATGTGCAATTCCCCCCGTGCGTCAAGGGCGGTAGGTTATGCCTTGCATTATAATCCCGATCCCAAGAACGTGCCCTGCTATCGCGTGGTTAATCGCTTCGGCGGACTTGCGGAAAGATTTGCCTTCGGCGGCAAGGATATTCAAAAAGCTCTATTGGAGCGAGATGGCGTTGAGGTCAGAGAGGATTACACGGTGGATTTGGAAAAGTACAGAATGTAGAGCAGAGTTTACCTATTTAAGATAGCAATTATCGGAACCAAAAAAGGCGTCAGCATATAAGCTGAACGCCTTTTTGTTATTAACCGTTGCGTTATTAGATATAGGCTGTGCCATAACGTAACAGGTTACGATACACTCTTAAGGGGTAATGTCACATACCCTACAGGTTACGATATGCGTTTTTGTTATGCCGTAACGTAACGGGTTGCAATATACTTTTCGTTTACGTCTATACCGTATAGGTTCACGGTATTGCGTGTTAGGTTGCGACGTTACGGAAAGTAGTAAACTGTCCTTTTGCTTATCAGCCGATAATCGCCAGCATTGCGTCGTCGATAGCTACGTTCTCGTAGGTATAGGTGTTCTCGTAGCTTTGAGAAACGGTGGCGTTAAGAATTGCCTGCTTGCCAGTGTAGTTCTCAATCAACTCGGTGGTGTTGAGGTACAGCTTATCGCCGATTTTGATAAAGGTGCAGTTGATAACGGTGTTCTCCGTCCAATTAACCGAACCCTCGTTGCAACCGGTGCCATTTTCCACAGCGTCATTGACTGCCGCCTGTGCGGAGCTGTCCTTTTCGCCGCAGTCCATAAAGATAGTTACGGAAGCGTAGTACAAGCCGTTGAGCTCATAGACCTTGCCGTCCTCGTGGCTCTCATCAACGGTATTCTTGTTGATTACGTAGCTGGAAAAACGTCTGTACTCGTTAAGCTTTTCGGTAGTCTCGGTGGCGGAAAGCACGGTGCCCTTTCCTGCTTTGGTGAAATCGGGATTGGTAAGGGAATCCTTAGAAGTAACGCCCTTGCCTGACTTTTCCGCTCTTTTGGCGGTGGTGCCGTCGTAGTAGAACAGGGTATAGCCGCTGTTTTCCTCGGTCTTGGAATAGCCCTCGCCGTAAACCACGTTACTGCGGAAGTATTCGCCGGTACTCAACTGCACGAAGGTCGTTACGGAATCCTGCGCGATGCTGAAGCCTGCTTCGCAGTTAAAATCCAGTTTTTCCACACGCTTATAAGAGGTGGTCGTCGCAAAGGTGTTGGCGATAGCCTCGTTAAGCATATCCACCGCGCTGGCTCCCTCCACAAGAGTAGCCCCTTCGGGGATTTTGTAGTTACTGGTTACTTTCTCACCGTCTTTGCAGGCAGTAAGGCTTAACACCATAGCCGTTACGGTGACTAAAGCTAAAATAATGCTAATCAATTTTTTCATATAATCCTCCACCGCGCATTCTGCGCTTTTTTGATTATAACATAGGGTAAAGTATTTTGGCAATACCCAACTTACGCGCCGATTAGGGTTCCCTCTACCGTTTTGCCGGGAGTTTTGGTAAAGTCGTCCGCATTGTCGGACTTGTAAATTTTGTACTTATCCTGATAGTAGTTCTCGTACCAAAAATCAAATTCGCCTGCGCTGTCGGTTTCGATAACGGTACAGCCGCGCTGGTATCCCTGCTTGGAAATACCGTCGTAGGCAAGGTAATCTATGCTCATACCGTAAGCAAAGGTCACGCTGTAATCAGATTCGTAGTCATAAAAATCCATTGCGAAGTTATTGGTATGGTCGTGACCGAAGAACATAGCCTGCGTACTCTTAACGGAGCAAATCGTTTCGTACATATTGTCGTCGTTCACCGCGATAAAGAGAGGTGCGCCGTAATTCCAAGGTTTTTCGGGATTATCCGCTTCGTTTTCGCCGATATTCTCGCCGAAGCCTGTTTTTGTGGAGTGCCAAGTGACCTTTTTCTCGCCGTTATCGACGTTTGTGTAGCCGTTTGCCTTGTACAGCTTGTATGCGTGGTTAAACTCGGTAATGGGAATATGGTAAAACATAATACTGTCAACCACCCTGTACCGCTCCTGCGTTTCCTCGGGAGAAAGCCCTACGTCGGTGCTAAGCTCGGTGATCTGTTCTCCGGACAGAGCAGACCAAGCCTCACCGTTGGCGATGTTAAGGTCGTTGATAACGTCGGAATACCACAGAGTCTGCTCGGTGTGAATATTGTCATACCACCATTGGATACCGAAAATATCCCCTTGTATATAGGAATGGGAATCCATCAGTATAAAAGAGCGGCTGATAAGCCCCTTGCTGTTCTCTACGTTGATCACCTGATTGCCCCAGCCCATCGCCTTGCCAGCGTTCTCGCCCGGCTCGTAAAGGCAGTATTGATAATCCTGCTCTCCAATCCACTTGGTGATTTTTTCGGAGGAATAGTAGCTGTAAGCTTCGGTATCGTGATTGCCGAAACAGAAAGTCCAGTAAACGCCTAGGCTCTCCATCACCGTGGCAAAGGTTTTCAGCCCGGTTTTGTTGTCGAAGGTTCCTGCCTGAAAGGGTACGGGGTAAGCTATATCGCCCGTGGCGATAACAAGGTCGGGTTTTTCGGCGGTTATCATATTAGCCACCGCGTTAATAGCCCAGCCGTCTTTCTTATAGGACATAAAGCCTCCGCCTATGTGAATATCGGTGAGCTGAACGACCTTAAAATCCTCGTCCGTATAAAAGGTATAATAGCCTGTTTGAGCGTCCTTTACGGGAACGAGCTGAGAATCGTATTCCACCTTGCTGAAGCTTGCCGCTTCCTTAAGGTTGATTGCCTTGGTGATTTGAGTAACGATACCCAAAAGTCCGAAAGCAATAAAGATAGACATTATGACTATCATTATAATTGCAACGGTTTTTTTGAAAATTCTTACGGATTTCTTTGTTTCAGACATAAAAGGCTCCTTTATTAAGTTCGGTTGTTTCCAACTGCGGTATGGAAAAAGTGACGGTTTGCGTCTGCATTATTGAATGAACAATACCATTATAGCATACATTTTGCGCTAGATTTACTTAATTATGAGGATTTAATACGTTAATTCGTGCGTAAGGCGCGAAGAAAAGCAAGTCAAGCGGCGGCTATGGACGGCATAAGGGTTAGGTCAACCGATAGGGGAGAACGGGGCGACAAAAAAGGTTTTTTCCGAAAAGCGGCAGCCGTTGTAAAAAACCATTGCAAAGTATGGTATAATTTTTTCATAAGTGAGGATTCGATATGGCAAAGACAAAAAAGAAGGTTATAAAGATAGTATTGCTGGTAATAGCGGCGGTAATAGTTTTGACGGTTGTCGGAACTGCGCTGTCAATACCCTTTTCTTACGGCGTGCAGAACATTATGATTAAGGTTGCTTGCAACGACAAGAATCCTTCCGCGCCCTCAGATTACGAGAGCGTCAAGGCTAACACGGTGTTCTTAGGCGAGAATCTGGATTACGGCAGTCTTTACGGCAACGATAATATGGATATAATCGCGCCGAAAGGCGTTTCCGAAGCTCTTCCTTTGGTGGTTTACCTTCACGGCGGCTACTATGTGGGCGGCGATAAGAAGACCAAGGAGCCGTATTGCAGGGTTATCGCGGAAAAGGGCTACGTGGTAGCTAACGTCAATTATGCTTTAGCTCCCGAGGAGAAGTATCCCGTGCAGTTAAGACAAGCCAACGAGGCAATAGCATATCTAATTGCCAACGCAGAGGAATATCATATCGACTCCGATAAGATTTTCATCGGCGGAGATTCCGCAGGAGGACACTTAACGGGTATGCTTGGAGCCTATTATACCAATCCCGACTTCACCGCGAAATTTGATTTTGCACCCTCTGTTGAGGCTTCCTGTCTTAAAGGACTTTTGCTCTTGTGCGGATTTTATAATATGGATACCGTTGACGACAATTACTTTTTCCTTTTACCCAGTGCGATGTGGATGTTCACGGGAACGAAAAAATATATGGAGTATTCAAGGGTTGACGAGCTTAGCACCGTCAAGAACGTAACCGAAAACTATCCTGCGGTGTTCATCACCTGCGGAGATAAGGATCCGTTTTACAGTCAAAATCAGGAAATGACCGCCAAACTGAAGGAAAAGGGCGTTTATACCGTAGCGTATCTGCCCGAAAGCACCGATAAAAAGCTCAAGCACGAGTTCCAAAGCGATTTTACCTTGGCGGAGTGCGCCACCGCTATGGAAAAAACCTTGGCTTTTTTGGCTGAACGCTCCGCATAAAACCCTCGCCCCTCCTCTTATAAAGCAGAGAGATGATAATGCAGTCGGATTCACCGTACTTTGCCAGTAATGTGGTAAAAAAGAAAAAATAAGCAGATATAATTACAAAATAAACCGCGCTTAACAGGCACGGTTTTTTTGTTTGTTTATTTAAGGGAGAAGGGTGTTTCCGAGGGTAGGTCGGGTACCTTGTCTATCGGGAAGCTGACTATAGTCAGTAATTCAGGTTCCGCATCGGTGGTAAAGGGAGTTTCTACGTACTCCTCTATCGGAGAATCTACCAGTTGAACCCCGCCTGTTTTGAGGATATTAGTGAGGAATTGATACGCATTTCCGATCTGATCATAGGCTCCGTTGTGAATAACCGAGGCGCAGAGCTGTGTGGGTACGAAGGTAGCCTGCGGACATTTCAGCACCTCGCAAAAAGCCTCCACTCGCATATCCTTCAGCGTGAAAACATCGTCGCTGAAACGGGCATAATAACGCATATTTTTACCGAGAGGCAGTTTGTTTTGGCGGATATAGGCGGTGAGCTTGACGAAGGTTTGCTCAATATCGTTGATATTCGACGCCACGGATTTGATAGAAACGGCATAATGAGCAGGAATCGTTTTAACTATCACCGAGTACGTGCCGAGAGATAGGCTGATGGATTTCCAAAGCAATAACAGACTGTCCAACTGCCGACGTTTTTCCTCCAGCGATTTGAGTTTTTCCTCAAAAGAAAAGCTATTGTTGAACAGCTTGCGGATTTCTTCGATTGTAAAACCGAAGTTTTTCAGCTGAAGAATCGTAAACAACTTGGTAAGCTGCGATGAGTTATAATAGCGGTATCCGGTATATTCGTCCACAAGCTCCGGTATAATAAGCCTTTTCTTCTCATAGAAGAGGAGAGTTGCCACGGTCACGCCTGCCAACGCCGCAAAATCGCCTATCTTGTACAATTTTCCGTGCTTTTCCATTTTTTTACCAAAAAAGTTTTATTTTTTATAATTTTTTTTGTTTTTGCTATTGACTCCATTCTTAAGATAGGAGTTTATAATGATTATAACATATTGGATTTGATGTGTCAATATGCGTTTAGTTTGATTAGAAAGGGGAACATCGTTAAGCACTTTTGTGCACCCGAGGACACGCGTAAGTGTGCCGTCACGCTTTTGGGGGAAAGCGTTAAGTCACGAATATGCTTGCAAATAAAAGCGGCAAAGGCGGTTACGTCTTTGCTGTTTTTATTTTATACGCAAATTTTGCCGATGGAAAAGGGTTATTATTACGGCAGGACGGCAGTTCCTTCGGCAGTGCTTTGCAAAGTACGCTACTTTACCGCTTGCGTGAAAGCAAGGTTATTGACTTTTAATTGAGAAAAAGCTAGAATACTCTTATATGGAAAAATCGAAAAACAATTTGTCTGTTATGCTGAAACCGTCCTCAGGTAAATGTAATATGGGCTGTGCCTATTGTTTTTATCGCGGCGAGGCGGCGGCTCGGAACAAAGGTGATTTCGGAGATATGTCTGTTCTCACCGCCAAGCGTTGTATCGACGCGGCGGCGGAGTATAAAGACGGCGAGAAAAGTATTATTTTTCAGGGCGGCGAGCCTCTTCTGCGTGGCAAGGATTTTTACCGCGAGGTACTGGATTATGCCAAGGGCAGGGGCTTTAGCTTCGGACTCCAGACCAACGGCTTGTGCCTTGACGGCGAGTGGTGCGATATTTTTAAGACCAACGGCGTATTGGTTGGGCTGTCACTGGACGGCGACGCGGCGGATAACCGCTATCGTACGGGCAAAAACGGCGAAAGCACCTTTGCTCAAGTAAGCCGCGCTTTGAAGCTGTTACAGGATAAAGGCGTAGAGCATAACGTATCGGTGGTAGTCAGTCACGGCAACGTGGAGCGTATCCGCGATATATTTGATTTTTTCGTAGGTCAGGGCGAGCGGTATTTGCAGTTTATTCCCTGCTTAAAAACCGCCGAGCACGGGCTGGCAATGACCTCCGACGTTTACGGTAGCTATTTGCTTCGGCTTTTTGACTGCTATTATCGGGCGTATAGGGACGGCAATTACGTTTCCGTGCGCTGTATGGATAATTATGTCCGTTTAGCGAAACACTTGGAAGCGGAGCAGTGCGGTATGAACGGCTGTTGCGGCAGACAGTTCGTGGTGGAAGCTAACGGAGACGTTTTTCCCTGCGACTTCTATTGCACGGACGGATATTTGTTAGGCAACATTCACGAATCCGACTTTTTCCAGTTGGAAAGGACTCCTCAAGCCGTGGACTTTTTAAGGCGGCGCGAGGTGCCGAAACGGTGCCGTGAATGTAGGTATTACACCCTTTGCAAAGGCGGTTGCCGCCGTGAAAACGAGGATTTTGACCGTTGCGAGGGGCAGAAAGCCTTTTTTGATTACGCATTACCCTATCTGAAATCAATGAACTGAGCGGATTAACCGCGACAGTTAAGAGAATCAACGAGGTGTCTATGGCAGAGAAACTAAAACTGAAAAGCTACGCAGGCTATGCAATTGCCGATTTGGGTAACAATATCGCCTTTGCCGCCGCCAGCTCATATCTAACCCTTTTCTATACCGACGTTTTGGGCGCACACTTTGACGCCGCGTCCGCCGCCGCTTGGGGTGTTGCAATTACCGTGCTAATGATTGTAGCCAGAGTTTGGGACGGTATCAACGATCCGATTATGGGCTATCTGGCGCAGAAAGCCAAGCCCTCGAAATGGGGAAAGTTCCGTCCTTATCTGCTTTACGGTGGTATCCCTCTTGCGCTGATTGCGGTGCTGATGTTCGCACCGATTAAGAATATGAGCTTAGGCGGCTGTATCGCCTTTGCCTTTATAACCTATATCGCGTACGGAATGTTATATACCGTGGTTTTGGTGCCTTACGGCTCAATGGCTACGGTAATGACCAGAGAGCAAAACGAGCGCAGCAGGCTTTCCATCGCCCGTTCAATCGGCGGCGGAATCGGGGGCGTGCCGGCAGGTATGCTTTTCCCTATTCTCGTCTATTCCACCTACGTCAACGGCGACGGCGAAACCGTCTCCGCTTTGGACGGCACCAAGCTGGTTATCGCAATGAGCGTAATTGCGGTAATAATGATAGTGTGCTATCTCGTTGCCTTCCTTACGACCAAGGAGCAGTATTCCTATCCGTCAACGGAGCAGAAGCTCAATTTCGGAGCCACGCTTAAGGCGTTGGCGCATAACAAGCCCTTTATCATAATGAGTCTGGCAGGTATGCTGTTAATAGCGTCCTCTATGTACATCAATACCGTTGACATTTATCTTTTCAACGTGTACTACCGCAAAACAGGCTTTATGACCTACGTTACCATAGCCACCTACGCGCCGATGGTGGTAATGATTCCCTTTACCGAGAAGATTATCAAAAAACTGGGCAAAAAGGAGATGTGCGTTATAGGCTTAGCCGTCAGCACGGCGGCAAGTCTGGTAATGGCGTGCTGGAAAATCCCCAACCCTTGGATTTATATTGTTTTCTGCTTTTTGCAGGGGTGCGGTATCAGCTTTTTCACGCTGGAGCTGTGGGCAATGGCGATGGACGTGATAGATTATCAGGAATTGCTTTCAAAACGGAGAGAGGAAGCCACAAGCTATGCGATTTTCACCTTTATGCGCAAAATCGGACAGGCGATTGCGGCTATAGTTCCCTCGCTTTTGGTGGCGGTGGGTTACGTGGCAGGACGCGGTTACGACGGACAGTCGCAAGCTACCGTTAAGGGAATATATACCATAGCGACAATAGTGCCTTTG
>CAYJBY010000019.1:7700-12021 GCA_964368645.1 uncultured Christensenellaceae bacterium | reverse complement strand
TTGACGGCAGTGCTAACGGCTATGCGCCGATTAACGTGTTCGATAACGGAGATTATATGAGTGATAAACAACCTAATTTGATATATATATTTGCGGATCAGCTAAGGTACTCGTCCGTGGGTTACAACGGCGACGAATACGCCTATACCCCCAATATAGACGACCTAAGCCGTGAAAGCGAGATTTTGGATAACGCCGTATCAGGACACCCTGTATGTGCGCCGTACAGAGCGTCGCTTTTAACCGGTGACTACACGGTGGGCGCTAACGGCACTGGAATGGTAATTAACGAAATCCGCATCAATCCGGCTCACGAAACCATAGCGGATATTTTCAATGAAAACGGTTACGATACCTGCTATATCGGCAAGTGGCATATGTACGCGGCACAGCTCGGGCATCATTTTGACGTAAAAAACAGCTACATTCCAAAGGGCGAGGACAGGCTCGGCTTCAACGGCTATTTCGCAGGCTACAATTTTCATCATAAATACTACGCGCCTTACGCGTATTACCATTTGGATTCCCCGGAAAAAATCCCCGTGGAGGGCTACGAACCCGACGCTCAAACGGATATGGCGATTCAGCAGCTTACAAGGCTGAAAGCGCAGGACAAGCCCTTCGCCTTTTTCCTTTCGCTGGGAACTCCCCACGATCCTTGGACAAGAGAAAACGTACCTGCCGAGTACTATTCGCGTTTTGAAAACGTGGATTTTCCCACCGCTCCCAACTACGTCAAGCATAATGACAGGTACGCGGACGTTTGGGCAAGGTTTTTGCCGGGCGAACGCAAAAAGCTCAACGACTGGAAACGGGCTTATTACGCAATGGTGGCTAATCTTGACTATAACGTGGGGCGGCTGATAAAAGCGGTTAAAGAACTGGGTTTGGATCGGGAAAGCATAATCGTATTCACTTCCGACCACGGCGAAATGTTCGGAGCGCACGGACGGCGTGCGAAGAATATTTTTTACGACGAGGCGGTTAGAGTACCTTTCCTTATAAAATATGACGGCGTTCTTCCCTGCCACAAAAGCACCGTTTGCTTTAACACTGTGGATATAATGCCAACCCTGTTGAGTTTGATGGATTTACCGGCGGCAAAAACGGTGGACGGCAAGGACAAGAGCGGCTTGCTTAAGGGCGAGTACAAGCAGAACGAATCGGACGGGTGTCTTCTTACGGGAACAGGACCTACTGCAATATACGGCTACGGATACGAGTGGCGCGGTTATCGTACAGCGCAATACACCTACGCGGTGTATCGGCGCGACGGAAAGGAGTTTTTGTTCGACAACGTAAGCGATCCCTATCAAACCGTTAATTTGGCGGAAAACGCCGCATACAGCGGTATTCGTGATAAGCTTAAGGCGGTAATGTACGCCGAAATGAACAGAATCGGAGACGATTTTGAAAACAACGGTTTTTACAAGAGGTATTGGGTTAAGGATCGCAAGATTCTCCCCACGCTGATACGGAGAAAGGATTTACGCTGATTACGCGTACAAGAGAGAGATAATGAGTTACGGACTAATGGCGTTTTTGTATGCGCTTCTGGTGCTTGCCGCCACTGTCGTGGGGGCGGTAACAGGCAACGGCGGCGGACTGGTAATCAAACCGATTATGGATATGGTCGGTACCTTTTCCGCGTCGGAAATCGCTATTCTTACCTCGTGTATGGTCTTTGCAATGTCCTTGGTTTCGATAGTCAGTCAGGCTAATTCGCGTAGGCTTGGACTATACGAAAAGAAGGTTTCGCAGTCCTCGCTTGTCGCTTTGATACTGGGCGGCGTGGTCGGCGGCGCAGTGGGCGAGTACGTTTTTTCACTGCTGACGGCAGGCGTATCCGACAGCGTTGTCAAGCTTGTCCAAAACTGCGTGTTTATCCCTATGATAATATTCGGTTACGTCTATATGGGGAATAAGGACAAGGTGCATTTTCAGCATACTCGGGCGGCGATGTTTTTGATAACAGGTTTGGGCTTAGGCTTGGTTTCCGCCTTTTTGGGAATCGGCGGCGGCACGCTCAATACCGCTTGCCTTATGTTACTGTTTTCAATGTGCATTAAGGAAGCGGCTTTTTGCTCTCTGTCCATAGTCTTGGCGGCGCAATCCGCAAAGCTGATTTTCACGGCTGTCCGCGGCGGCTTTTCGGTTATCACTGGACCGCTTTTAATTACCACCCTTTGCAGTGTCATCGCCGCAGGCATAGTGGGCGGCTTGTTGGGTTCTCTGCTATCCTCCAAGGTGTCGGAAAAAACGGCTATTAAGTTTTTTTACGGCTTGCAAACGGTAATTTTGATAATTATCGCGGTCAATATCGTACGCTGTGCAATTGTAATAGCATAACAGGCTAAGAGCCTTTAGGCTAACCATTCTAAGAGCCTTTGGGCTAACCATTTCTATAATCCATCTTCATATCTGATAAAAAGAGCGTAAAAAAAATCCCGTTTTGCAACGGGATTTTTAAGTTTAAGATAAGTAATTATTCGGAGTAGGGGACTACGGTTGCGACGGGAGCCAGCTTGCTTACTGCAAGTATTGCCTTTTCGCACTGAACCTTAGTCTTGTAGGACTCGCCGAAGTAGGAGGTCTGTGCGCCGCTTGCCTTGAGAATGAATCTGTATCTGTCGAACTTATCCTGCTCAATGCTGAAGTCAGCCGCCTCAACAGCCTTGCGGAATGCGCCGACTGCCTTAACCGCGCCCTCGGGCTTGGTGTAGCCGCGGCTTTCGCACAGGAGCTGTCCCTTGCCGTCCTTCAAAACGAAATGGTATCCGTCAACCTTCTTTTCTACGTTAATTTTGCCGCCTGCGGTAGCTGCTGCCTTAGTAGGAGCGGGAGCCGCCTTTTCGGTCTCTTCCTCTGCGTCTTCCTTCTTCACCTTCTTGGTGGGAGGAGCCTTCTTGGTGCCAGCCGCCTTCTTGGTGGGAGGAGTCTTCTTTGCAACGTGCTTTTTCTCTGCTTCTTCGGTTGCGTCGGTTGTGTCGTCAGCGGCGGCAATCGCCTCTTCCTCAACAACGGCTTCCTCGGCTGCTGCGACTTCTTCTTCGGCTACTTCCTGAGCATTAAGCTCTGCCGCTATCTTAGCGCGTAAGTCGGCTTCAAGCTTTGCCTTGCGTGCTTTCTCCTCAGCCGCTTTCTGCTGTGCCGCTTCCTGTGCCTTGAGGTCTGCTTCCAGCTTAGCGCGACGTGCAGCTTCCTCAGCCGCCAGCTTTTCAGCCGCTTCGCGCTCCTTGCGAGCCGCTTCCTCTTCCGCGGCCAGTTGCTCAGCCTCTTCCTGTGCCTTAAGCTCTGCTTCTATCTTAGCGCGTAATGCCGCGGTTTCAGCCGCCTTGCGCTCCGCTTCCGCTCTTGCCAGTCTTGCGCTCTCTTCTTCCTTCGCACGGCGATATGCTTCCTCGGCAACCTTGCGCTCCGCTTCTTCCTTAGCCTTGCGAGCTTCCTCTGCCAATCTCTTTTCCTCAGCTTCTTGAGCCTTACGCGCCTCTATCTGCGCCTTACGCTCCGCTATCATCTGAGCGCGGATCTGCTCCTCAAGCTGTGCCTGCTGTTCAGCCTCTTCCTGTGCCTTGCGAGCTTCCTCTTCGGCAGCTTGCTTCTTGGCTTCCTCTTCGGCTAATCTAAGAGCTTCCTCTTCGCTTGCCTTACGAGCGGCTTCTTCCTCTTGTGCCTTTTGAGCAGCTTCAAGCTGTGCCTTGCGCTGTGCCTCGCGGCGAGCCTCTAAGGCAGCCTGCATTCTTGCAAGCTCGTCAGCTTCTTCCTGCGCTTTACGCTCCGCCTCTTCCTTAGCCAATCTCTCGGCTTCCAGCTTAGCAGCGTGTTCTTTCTCTTCAGCCTCAAGACGTGCGGCAACCTCTGCTGCCTTGCGCTCGGCTTCTTCTTTAACCTTGCGTTCTTCTTCCTCTATAGCCTTGCGATTAGCTTCAGCCGCGGCCTGTCTGTCAGCCTCTTCCTGAGCCTTGCGCTCTGCTTCTGCGGCGGCTTGTCTGTCAGCTTCTTCCTGTGCCTTGCGCTGATTCTCTTCAAGCATTGCCTTGTATTCCGCCTCAATCTGGGCGCGGCGCATAGCCTCTTCCTGTGCCTTGCGCTCGGCTTCTTCTTTTGCCTTGCGGTTCTCTTCGAGCTTAGCCAAATGCTCGGCTTCTTCACGAGCCTTACGTTCAGCCTCTTCCTGTGCCTTGAGATTCTCGGCTTCCTCGTCGTAAATGGTGTCGGGCTTATCGCTTAAATCAAAGTCCTCGTATTCGGCGGCGTCTTCCTCGCTCTCTTCAACCTCTTCTGCGTCAACGTCGATATCCTCAGCCTCGGACTCGTAAAC
>CAYJBY010000019.1:0-7600 GCA_964368645.1 uncultured Christensenellaceae bacterium | reverse complement strand
TCGTCCTCTGCGGCAAGCTCCTGAAGATTGTCAAGGGAAACAGCCTGCTCGGAAGCGTCAACTTGTTCTTCCTCGTCCTCTAGGGTAGCGGGGGCGTCGGTGGAAACTGCGGTAGCCGCCTTGACGATATCGTCGTGGGCTACGTCCTTGGTCTTGGAACGGGTATTGGACAAAAGCTGATCGATATCAGCGTCCTCGTCCTGCTGTACGGGAGCAGCGGAGGGCTTAGCGGCAACGACTGCGTTGTCGGCGTTCTGCTTTTTGTCAGACTTCTTGCTCTTCTTACTTTTCTTTTCGGTATCCTCAACGGGAGCCTTCTTACGAGCCTTGGCAACCGCACAGCAAACGCAAATGATATAAATCACTATTGCTAGAAGCATCAAACCGAATACGATAAGGGTTAGCGCACAAAAATCGACCTTACCCAACGAAACGGTAGTACCGAGAAAATTTAACGCGGCAACCTTGTCGCCGATTGCCTTTGCATAATTAGCAAAGCTATTGTTGAAATTATTGAAGAAAGTAATAATCGCTTCCATATAGACCTCCAAATCTTATATTATAGATATGTTATCACAAATAATATTAAAAAGTAAACCATATAATAACCATTTTTTCTTATTTTGCGACAAAGAAGGAAGTAACGAATTGAAGGAGCAGAGTAAAAAAGGACGGGTTTTTTAACGCAAAACGCGACTTGTCGGTAGCGCGGTTTATAAAAAATCTCGTAATATCCGATATATACGAAAACAACAAAGGGCATTTTAAGCTTATGCGGTTTGGAGACGGTCGAAAAGCGCAAATTAAATAAGCTACCTGCTCTTTCCTGTAATTGCCAAAGGGCGAAAAACGAAAATCTCCGCAGGGAGCGGAGTTTTAGACTTTTTCGGGTGCTTTTTTGCGTATTTGCTTATTTTAACAGGTTGCGGATACGAGTTACGGCAAATATGGGTTGTAATCAGAAAAAATCTTGAAATATCCGTAATAATTCCATTTGGATACGGTTTTTGTACAAAAAATACTTAACTACAAAAAAACTCGGATATTCCGATATAATCGATTTTACGATTCAGTTTCTTTCGTATTACTTCATCAAAGAGAAAAGGACGATTAAAACGCCTGTCGATAAACGGTTTTCGAGCTTCCCGTAAACCCGAATATGATTATATAAGTCCTTACGGAATCGGAAAAAATTCGCGTTAAACTTTTAGTTTTCGTTTATTAATGTTGACTTGTATTTACAGCGTATGCTATAATTCTATAAATTTAGAAGCGGAGGCGCGTATGAAGATAGCAATAGGCTGCGACCACGGCGGCATTTGTTTGAAGCCGGCGATAATCGATTATCTCAACTCCAAGGGCATCGAGTACAAGGATTTCGGCACCTATACCACCGACAGCGTGGATTATCCCGATTACGGTCTGCTGGTTGCGGACGCGGTTGCAAGCGGTGAGTTCGACAAGGGTATTTTGCTTTGCGGTACCGGCATCGGCATTACGATAGCCGCCAACAAGGTCAACGGCATCAGAGCCGCGGTGCTGTCCGACGAGTTCAGCGCAAGAGCCACGGCAGAGCATAACAACACCAACATTTTAGGCTTGGGCGGCAGAGTGGTTACTCCCGAACAGGCAGTCAAGCTTTTTGATATTTGGCTCAATACGCCTTATGCAGGCGGCAGACATCAGCGTCGTTTGGACAAGATAACCGCCATCGAGGAGAGAGAGCGTAACAAATAATTTTTCCGCAGTCCGCTTACAACGGACGGCGCAAGAGATACTACTATTAAGCGCGACAAGCGCGATTGCGAGGACGATATGATTAACGAAGTGATTAATTCCATATTGGAAGCGGAAGGCGAAGCCGACCGTATCCGTACCGCCGCCGCGGCAGCCGTCAAGGCTATAACCGCCGCCGCCGAGAAGGAGTGCGCGGAGATTAGACGCGAGGGCGCGGAGAAAGCCGCGGCAGCCGTCCAAGCCATTACCGCCGACAGCGAGAAAGCGGCGAAGTCCGCCGCCGATAAGGTGATAGCAGACGGCAAGGCTCAAGCACAGAAGATAATCGACAATGCCGATTCCAACGTCAAGGAAGCGGTTGACTATATTGTAGGGAGACTTTTAACGGTTTATGGCACTCGCTAAAATGAAAAAAGCTACGGCGGTTACTTTTACCGCCGACAAGGACGCTCTTATGAGTATTCTGGTGGCTTCAGGCGCGGCGGAGATTACCTCCACGGCGGAGCTTGACGGAACGGGAGCGGCGGTAGCCCCTGAGGAAAGGGACGGCTACGTTTCTCGGCTTGCGCGGCTTAATTTTGTTTTCGGTTTTTTGAAGGATTGCCGCAAGGAGGCGACCAAGCTCAATTCCGAGAGCTATACCTACAAGGCGCCCAAAATAGGTTTTTTGGATTACGCACGTCCCTCGGTTACGCTGGAACAGCTTACCTCCGCTAAAGAAAAGGAAGAGGAGCTTTTTAGACAGGTAGCAGAGCTGGAGAGTGCTAACAACAGTCTTTTGGATTATAAGTCCGAGACCGCCCGTAACCAGAATTTGCTGGAACAATTATCCGTTTACAGTGAGGTTGACGCGGCTTTGGACAGATTTTGCGACACTCGCCGCACGGCTTTCCTGCTCGGCGCGGTACCGAGTGAAAAACTTGCGTTGCTTAAGAGTGCGCAGGAGCTTCCCTATTCTTTTGTCGAAACCTACGGCTTAAGCAAGATGACGGCTGTCGCCGCCGTTTGCCCTCTGGAAAACAAGGACGAACTGCTGACCGCCTTGGCGGAAGCGGATTTTGTAAAGTGTTCTTTCAGCTTTGCGGCAACCGCGGCTGAAAAGTGCGCGGAATACCGCGACACGCTTGCCGACATCGAGAACAGCAGACAAGAGCTGATTAAGACGGTAGTAGGCTACGACGCCATCGAGACCGATCTGAAATTACTTTACGATTATTACGAGTTACAGCTCAAGAAGCTGTCCGCAGACGAGAGCTGTCGTTTTACCAAGGAGACGTTCGTTCTCACTTTTTGGCTTCCCACCGAGGCGGAGGCGGTTATCTCTAAGGCCGTTGAGGACAAGGGCATAGCCTGCGACCTTACCTTTGAGGAGCCTGCGGAAACGGAGGAGTATCCCACGCTCGCGTATAATAATAAGGTTATACGCCCCTACGAGAGCATTACCAATATGTACAGCGTGCCTAATTGCCGCGAAAAGGATCCCAACACCTTTATGGCGTTCTTCTATTTCCTTTTGTTCGGCATAATGCTGGGTGACGCGGCTTACGGCATTATCCTTTCAATAGTCGGTTTTACCCTTTATATTCTCAAAAAGCCCCGCAAGGGCGAAGGTCAGCTCCTGCTAATTATCGCAATGTGCGGTATATCCACGGCGTTTTGGGGACTTATGTTCGGCAGTTGGTTCGGCGAAGAGCTTGTGCCTGCCGTACTTTTCGTTCCGATGGAACAGCCCCTTTTAATGTTGGGACTAGCGTTAGCCCTTGGACTTTTACAGATTTGCTTCGGTATGGGAATGAAGGCCGTTGCGGACTTTAGAGCGAAAAGACCTCTTGACGCTATTTTCGGACAGTTCTCTTGGTGGGTACTGTTTATCGGTATCGGCTTGTTAGCAGGCAGTATCTTCGGCGTAAGCTCCTTAAAACTCCCCGGCATTATCCTTATGGCGATTGGCGCGGCGATGATTTTGGTCGGCGGCGCGATGGGCAAGAAGGGCATTTTTGGCAAAATCTTAGGCGGCTTTGCCAACGTGTATAACATAACCAGTTTCTTAAGCGATATTTTAAGTTACGCCCGTTTGTTCGGTTTGGGCTTAGCCACCGGCGTCGTGGGTATGGTAGTCAACAAAATCGCGTTGGTTTTGGCAGACTTGATTCCCTTCGGTATCGGTTGGGTATTTGCAATTCCCGTGCTGATTATCGGTCACGTTTTCAATATCGGCATCAACACTTTGGGCGCATACGTTCACGACTGCCGTCTGCAATATATCGAGTATTTCTCTCGTTTTTACACAGGCGCAGGGCACCAGTTCGTACCCTTCGGTTCGGATACAAAATATACCTATCTGCTTAACGGTACCAATTCCACCGCGGAGCAAAGAGGTGCGAAGCAGTAATTATTACGGGCAACCGTAAGCAATATAATCAATATCAATAACAGAAAATCATAGGAGGTTTTCAAATGACACAAGGTACTTTTATAGCGTTGTTGGGCGCGGCTTTGGCGGCACTTTTGGCGGGTATCGGTTCTGCAATCGGCGTTGGTAAAGCAGGTCAGGCTGCTGCCGGCGTTACGAGCGAATCCCCCGATAAATTCAGCAAATGCCTTATTTTGCAGTTGCTTCCGGGCACGCAGGGCATTTACGGTCTGCTTGTTGCTTTCATCGTTTTCATCAAGGTAGAGCTGTTCAGCGGCGGTATCGCTCTCAGTATGAGCGAGGGCTTGTCCATCTTCGCAGGCTGCTTACCCATCGCTTTCGTTGGCTTGCTGAGCGCAATCGCACAGAGCAAGGTTGCCATCTCCGGTATCGGTCTGGTTGCGAAAAGACCTGAGGAAAGCGGCAAGGCAATCATTCTTACCGTTATGGTTGAGACCTACGCGGTTTTGGCGTTGCTGGTATCCTTCCTCGCGGTGTTTATGGTTAAGATTAACGGACCCGTTGAAGAGGTTACTGAGGGTGCGGCTATGGTAGCTCGCGCAATCGGCACAATTCTGTAATTCCTATGAGTAAGGAAGCCATAATCGACAAAATCCTGTCCGACGCGGAGAGCGAAAAGCAAATCGCAGTCGGTACAGCTGAGGAAAGCGCGGCTAAAAGCAAGGCGGCGGTAACTGCGGAGGTTGAAGCGTTTTTTAAGCGCGAAACAGCTAAGGCGGCAGCTATGGCGCCCGAACTTTTGCGTCGCAGACTGTCCGTTGCCGAATTGGAGAATAAGAAGTTGGCATTAGCGGCGAAACAGCAGGTGCTGAAGGCGGTTTTTGACCGAGCCACCGATAGCATTTTGGCGTTGCCGAAAGACGAGTATCTCGGACTTATCCGCAATATGCTGCTTAACGCGGCGGAGGACGGCGACGAGGTCACCGTCGGCTCGGAGGGCTTGATTAGCAAGACCTTTGTGCAGGAAACCGCGGCGGCTAAGGGTATCAAGCTGATATACAAGGGCGTAGGCGATTTTAAGGGCGGCGTGATTTTAAGCGGCAACGGCTGTGACAAGAATATGTCGCTTGCGGTAGAGCTGTCGGCGTTGAGAGAAGAACTGGAGCCTCTTATAGCCGAGATGCTTTTTAAGGAGTGAGTATGAGCGGTAACAGCGTGGTTTACGCTAACGCACGGATAAAATGCCTTGAGAATAATCTGCTCACCCGCGACAAGCTGGTGCGTATGATGGATTGCGCTACCTTAGAGGACGCAGTCAAGGTCTTGGCGGAAACCAATTACGGCGGCGGTTTGGGTATAGACAATCCCAAGCTGTTCGATAAGTTGCTTTTGGCGGAGGAAAAGTCCGTTACGGATTTCGTCCGTTCTTTAACCGAAGACGGTACGGGCGTTGCCTGCTTACTGCTTAGGAACGACTTTCACAACGCGAAGGTTTGTTACAAGTCCGCGAAAAGCGGCGGCGACAGCTCGGAGCAGTTAAAGCCGGACGGCTTGCTGAACAGCGGCGACATCAAAAACGCTCTGGCAAGTGAGGATTATACCTCCTTACCCGAGGAAATGGGAGCGGCGTTCAAGACGCTTAACCGACTTTTTACCGCAGGGAACGGCACGCCCCGTGCTATAGACATCGAGCTGGACAAGGCGTCCTATGCTTATGCGTTCAGGGTGTTAGGCAGAAGCAGCGGCTGTATCAAGGAGTACTTTGTGCAATCCGCCGATTTTTCCAACATATCGGCGTTATCCCGTTGTCAAAAGAACGGACTGGGCGTTAAGTACTTCGAGGAGCTGTTTATCGAGGGCGGCAATTTGTCCAAGGATAAGCTGTTATCCCTTTACGATTATCCTGACGCTATGGCGGATACGATGCGCTACAGCGATTACGCGGAGGCTTTTGCGGTTTTATCCGAGGCGAACGGCGGTGCGAAGTTCGAGAAGTACGCCGACGACGCGTTGCTTGCCATCTTCAAAAAGGAAAAGTACGATATGTTTTCCGCCGCGCCCGTAGCAGGATATTATTTGGGCAAGCTGACGGAAATCAAGGCGGCAAGACTTATTTTGGTTTGCATTAACAACAACGTGAACAAAAGCGTCATAAGACAGAGGTTGAGAGAGTTATATGCGTAAAGACAGTATAGCCGTAATCGGCGACAAGGACAGCGTTTTGGCGTTTAAGGCAATCGGCATTGCGGCTTACCCCGTTGCCGACGTTCCCGACGCACGCGAAAAACTTAAGGCACTTGCACGTAATTATAAGGTTATCTTTATCATTGACACTTTGGCGGTTGAATTGCAGGATTTGCTTAACAGATATAAGGATCAGGCTTTCCCTGCTATTATTCCCGTACCTTCCGCCACCGGCAGTAACGGTTTCGGAATAGCGGGCATCAAAAAAAACGTGGAAAAGGCTATCGGTACGGATATAATTTTCGGTAACGATAACAAGTAATTTTAATTCAAAATCAGACCCATTAATATGGAGGGCAATATGGCAGAAAACGGAAGAGTAGTCAAGGTTGCGGGACCGCTTATAGTTGCGGAAAATATGGCGTCGAGCAAAATGTACGACGTGGTACGCGTAGGTTCCGACCGTTTAATTGGCGAAATCATCGAATTAAGAGGCGACAAGGCCTCTATACAGGTTTACGAAGAGACCAGCGGACTGGGAGTGGGTGAGAACGTGTACAGCACGGGTTATCCTCTTTCCGTAGAACTGGGGCCTGGCTTGATCGAAAGCATTTTCGACGGTATTCAAAGACCTCTTAACAAGCTGCGCGAGAGCTTCGGCGACCGTATAGGCAGAGGTATAGATTTGGCGAGCTTGGATCACAGCAAGCTGTGGGACTTCGTACCCTGCGTTGCGGAAGGCGACGCGGTTACGGCAGGCGACATCATCGGTACTGTGCAGGAGAACAAGATTATTTCTCACAAAATAATGGTTCCTTGCGGCGTAGAAGGTACGGTTAAGCGTATTTCCGCAGGCAAATTCACCATTGACGACGCAGTTGCGACCGTCACCACCCAAAAGGGCGACGCGGAACTGACTATGATGCAGAGATGGCCGGTCAGAAAAGGACGTCCTTACAAGGTAAAGCACGCTCCCGACGTTCCTATGGTTACAGGACAAAGAGTAATCGATACGCTGTTCCCTGTGGCACGTGGCGGCGTTGCGGCTGTTCCAGGTCCTTTCGGCAGCGGCAAAACAGTCGTTCAGCATCAGCTTGCGAAATGGGCTGACGCGGATATTATAGTTTACGTAGGCTGCGGAGAGCGCGGCAACGAGATGACAGACGTGCTTAACGAGTTCCCTGCGTTAACGGACCCCAGAACGGGCGAGCCGCTGATGAAACGTACGGTTCTGATTGCCAACACTTCCGATATGCCCGTTGCGGCGCGTGAAGCGTCCATCTATACGGGTATCACCATTGCGGA
>CAYJBY010000018.1:0-60494 GCA_964368645.1 uncultured Christensenellaceae bacterium | reverse complement strand
AAGTACCAGCCGTCAAACGTAAAACCCGCTTTTGTCGGGTTATTGGGAAGCTGAAGTCCTGTGCCCGTGTACGCCATAGTGCCGTAATCCGCGCTGTCGCTGTCCGTGAACTTTAACGACATATTAAAGTCTCCGACTCCGGTGCCTGTCAAATCACCGCAGGCAGTCAGAAGCAACGCCGCGAATACTACTAAGGCTATAACCAGTAATAATCGTTTTTGAGTCCTTTTCATATAATTAACCTCCAGATAATGGGTGTTTCGGTAGGGCTTACTAGGAAGCCGAACCGTTAATTGTGTAAGGAAGAAACGCATATTTCAAAAATCTAATTTTCAAAAGCGGTTACGTATGCCGAAATCCGAGATATAGCATTTTCCCTTATTTTTCATAATACCATCTTAAAAGGAACTTGTCAATCAATTATCGAGCACATATATGCGCCGATATGCGTGTGCGTATGAGCCGATATTTTTCCGACGACGAAACGCAGGCGGCGCTATAATATATGTTGCGAACGAGGCATTGAGTGTGATAAAATATTCCGAGCTTGATAATTTCGGCGGTTATCGCCGACAGTTTATCGGGCAAAAGGCGGCTATTATATGGATAACATTATCGAAATCAAGGATTTACACAAGTATTTCGGCGAGGTCAAGGCGGTGGACGGCATTTCCTTTTCCGTCAAACGCGGCTCGCTGTTTGCTTTTTTGGGGCTGAACGGCGCAGGCAAAAGCACCACTATCAGTATCCTTTGCACTCTTTTGCAAAAGGACAGCGGAGAGGTGACGATAGACGGATTTAATCTGGACAAGCAGGACGCTTTAATCCGCAAAAATATCGGAATTGTCTTCCAAAATACCGTTTTGGACGAGCGATTGTCCGTTAAGGACAACCTTACCGCCAGAGCCTCTTTTTACGGCTTGAGAGGAGCGGCGTGGGAGAAGCGTTTAGGAGAGCTTACCGCACAGCTTGAGCTGGGTGAGCTGTTGAAACGTCCTTTCGGCAAGCTAAGCGGCGGTCAAAAGCGCAGAGTTGATATAGCGCGGAGCCTTATTCATTGCCCCAAGCTGTTGTTTTTAGACGAGCCGACCACGGGACTTGATCCCAAAACCCGCCGCCTGATATGGCAAATCATCAACGATATACGCGCAACGCAGGATATGACCGTTTTTCTTACCACCCACTATATGGAGGAGGCGGAGCAGGCGGACGACGTGGTGATAATCGACAGCGGCAAAACCATAGCGCAAGGCTCCCCTGCGGAGCTGAAAAGCCGTTTTTCGGGCGATTACGTCAAGCTGTACTGCGACCAAGGCGCAAAGGACGAGGTTCTGACCGCTCGCGGATACGCCTTTAGCTACAAAAACGGCGCATACGTTATCAAAATGGATAACGACAAAAGCGCGTTGGATTTTATCCGCAAAAACGAGGATATTATCGAGGGCTTCGAGGTGGTGAAAGGCAATATGGACGACGTTTTTCTCAACGCGACGGGCAAGTCGCTGGAGGTATAAGTATGTTAAGCTACAAGGATATTCAAAACGACGGCTACACGCTGTACCGTCTGACGGTCAGAGGTATAAAGATTTTTCTTAAGGACAAGGCAACGGTATTCTTTTCTCTGTTGGCTCCCCTTATAATACTGGTGCTGTACGTGCTGTTTTTAGGCGACGTGCAGGTTTCCAGCGTTAAGGGCTTTTTCCCTGAGGGTATGCCTGTGGACGAGAAGGCGGTCAAGGCTTACGTTGACTGCTGGATGCTGGCAGGCGTGCTGGGCGTTGCCTGCATTACCGTGTCCTTAAGCGTCAATAACGTAATGGTTCTGGACAAAAGCCACGGCATTCTCAACGACCTGCTGTCCTCTCCCGTCAAAAAGGGCGTGGTGCGCTTCAGCTACTTTGCAATTAACTACGTTGCCACCGTGGCAATAGTAATGGTGGTTTTCGTTATCTGCCTTATCTACTTGGCGGCAAGCTCTGCTTGGTTCTTGACGGTGGGCGACGTTTTTGCCCTTATCGGCACTATTCTCTACTCTACCCTGTCCTCCACTTTAATTACGGTTTTCCTTTGCAGTTTCTTGAAAACGGAATCACAGTTAGGCGGTATGATAGGCATTTTAAGCGCGGGCTTGGGCTTTTTAATCGGCGCGTATATGCCGATGAGCATTATGCCTAAGGCGGCACAGTATATATCCGCACTTCTCCCCGGCAGTCACTCCGCGGCGATTTTCCGTCAGCTTTTGATGAGCGGCGCGTTGGAAAATCTCGGAACAGGCTTACCTGCCGAGCTTACGCAGGGGCTTTCCGAGGCTTTTGTAATGGAAGTCAACTTCTTCGGCAAAAACCTGAATATCGGCTTGATGTGCGCTTACCTTGCGGTAACTTCCGTAATCTTCCTTGTGCTTAACGTGGTTTTCATTGCGAAAAAACGCAAAAAATAGCAATCAGCACCGCCCCACGGCTCATAACTGATACCATCATAAACTGTACCGCTATAAGTACGCCTGTCGGTGTACTTTTTAGGTTTTTTGTCAGGGATTGCAGTCAAATAAAAGCACGCAAATGGTAGTCTATATATTTTTGCAAGCTCCTTTACTTCGTTGATAGAAGGTAATTCATCGCCATTCGCCCACTTATCCAACTTGGTCGATGATATTTTAGAAGGAAAGCGCAATTCAACACTTTCCGTTGTTGTAAATGGATTCTCTCCTCTTGCCCAAATCAGCATTTTATTGTTAATATACGCTATATTCTTCTTTGCGATAATTGACCTACTTATTCAACATTATTTTGAGATAGCCATCTAGACGTTTATTGATATACTCGGCAAAAAGTTTCGTCATTGGACCAAGGTCATGTTTCACATAATAAGCATCAAACGAATCATAATATCGCATGCGATCTGTAAACTTTATATCAATTGGGGGATATCCTGATTTCATAAGTTCAAGATTTACAAGCAGCCGACCGGTTCGTCCATTTCCATCAATGAATGGGTGTATTCCCTCGAATTTGATATGAAACTCAGCAAGCTTTTCTGCTATATTCCTATTGTCATGGGTATACTCATTTAGCAATTCATGCATCTTTGGTTCAATTAAATATGGCTGCATTGGTTCATGATGTGCGCCCATAATGCGAACGGGTACTTTACGATACACGCCACGATCCAATGGTTTATCTGCAAGAACCAGAGTGTGAATTTGTTTAATAATGCTTTCCGACAACAGAATATTATTCTTGACTAAATCCGACACATAATAAAATGCCTCCTTATGCCCAACAGCTTCCATGTGATCCTTCAATGGCTTTTTGTCAATAGTGAGACCTCTCAAAACCATATCCGTTTCTCTTAATGTAAGAGTATTGCCTTCGATTGCATTTGAATTATAGGTATACTCAACCATAAATTCTTCATTTAATCGTGCCACTTCGCCGTCTGTAAGGGGACGACAATCGTCAAGAATTTTCTTTTTCGATTCAATTTGTTCGATTAATGTTTGCTTAGATTTTATCCTGGCATCTTGTGGTTTACTGGCATTGTCTGGGATATACCAGATCTTTCCATCTCGAAATGCGCCTTCAATTTTTCCGCTTTCACATAGAATGCGAACTCTTCGATCTGATATTCCCCACATTTCAGCGACCTGTTTCGTTGTTATTGCCATAATGTTATCTCCAATTATAATAACTAGATTATAAACTTAATTCGGAACTTTGTCAAGACAATACGGAACAACATTTTTTGGCTTTCGGAACAATGTATTAAATCCCCCATATTGTACTTATACCTGATTTATAACTCCATAGGTCAAATTGACTTGCAAACGTGCCACGGCAATGTGTTCGACATAATTTTTAGGGAGCTATATATTTGACAACGGGAATTACATTATATGTAATCTCTTGAATAAAGTTAAGTTTGAGCGCGATTTTGCTCGAATTGCTAACCTTGGCTTTTTTATGTGCGTTGACAATAAAACTTTTTAGCGATATAATAAGACAGAACCTTATCGGGATTACCTTAATCGGTTTAGAGATAAGAGGGTGAGTTGCAACAACTCAAGCATTATTTTTTTGTGACAATGAAAGTTATTAAACGTCATTGCTAATTGTAATCCGCAGGAGGCGGCGTTCAATCACGTTGGGGTGATTTAAGGAGAATATCAAGGTTATGAAAAGGAAATTAATCGGATTATTACTAAGCGTGGTTCTGCTGTGCTGCGTGGTCGGCTGTGCTTTTATCGGTTGCAAGGATAAGGAGCCTGACCGCTTCGCCATACAATATTATGTCGGAGAGTACCAATATAAGGGCAAAATTACAATATGTATTAATCAATGCAGACTGGATCACCCTTATGCCAATATGCCGACTATTCACGAAATTGACGTGGTAGGAATAACGGCAGAGGGTATCCACAGATATGTCAAAAGGGAAAATAGAGAGTCGTTTAGAGAGATAGCGATAGACGAGAACGTAGCAGCAGCAATGAGTAAACATTTTGGATTATTGGAAGAGAAGGTATGGCTTTCCGAAACGGAGCTGACAACAGATAAGGGACTTACGATACCCATCACGTCCACCTATTTGGAACTTTTAACTCAATTTGATTGGCTTAACGCAAAGTTGGATTATGCCGACGCGCAAAAGCCGATGCTTAGGTGTTTTCCAGATATCCCCGAGGCTTATATCAAGAAGACTCTAACAATACTTATTTGCGGCGAGGTTATCGGAACAGACGGTAATTATTATTCTTACGATTTTGCTTGGACAGGGTTAGAGATTATATAGACAATAAGGAGGGGAAAATGAAAAAGGTGATACTTACAATTACATTAGCAACGGTTTTTTTGTTTTGCGTGGGCTTGATATTTAACTCACAGCAAGGGGTGGCTTATGCCGAAGGTGCGTCCTTGGACGACCTATGCGCCGATTATACCGATACGTATAGTCCCAACGGTCAAAGTGTAGCCGATTACTTAGATAATTTCAATTATTATACAACGGTATATCCGGGGTTCTCCGGTAACGGTTTTACAAGTCATCCAAGCGGTACGCATTTCGGGAGTAACTGTAGCTACAGTTTGGGGGCCAATTGTCCAGCGTTAAACATAAGCGACGATGATAAAATAACTAAAATCATACCCAAAGAGCTGTTTACTCGGGAAGGTACCAAGCTATATATCGGGAATGCGTACGGTTTTTTCATCAGAACGGTTGATGTAGAAACTTACTGCAAAAGTACCGTTATATTGTTTAGAACAGAAAAAATTCTTAACGGTTATTCTCTGGACATAAAAATTACAAACGTCGCCCAAATAGATTATTTTTATTATAAAACAACGTATACGTCAGTAGATATAAAAAACTACGAGAATGAAAACGTTTCAGATAGTTATCCCTTTTTAATTACAACAAGCAGTGCTCATAACAAGGTGGCGCCGGCTATCCGCATTGGGGAAACTCAAAACGGCATATTTATTAGGTATAAAGCGTCCGCAGAACTTACAGTCAGCGATCTTTCTTTTGTATCGAGCATATATAATTGCAACTCTCTCAACACAGGCGATTACGGTTATAACGTAGATAACGACTACGGTTACTTTTTCACCGGGAACTTTTACCAGTATTGCGCTACCGGTATCAATTCCGGAAACACCAGCACGGGTATTCACGAAATCGGTTCTAGCTTATTATCTGCCGGTATTGGCACTATACCTGTGCTTGGTACACTGTACTCTATTGCGGATACGATTATCAGTGTAGCCAACGGCTTTAATCAGTTACGTGGGCAAAGTTATAGCACAGGAGACGGACACTGTATGCTGACCGGCACATATAATACAAGAGCGGAACAAAAGGCGGAGTTTAACGGTAATTTGTTAAAGTGTTCCAAGATGATAATCAATTCAACAAGTCAGGAAAAAATTACATTCGGTAAGGACGATTATGCCCGAGGAGTATTTAACTTTTCACATACGGACAAGCCTAATAATCTTCCGGCTGAGTATAATAGTATAACCTTGGCATTAGCGCTGAAGATTTCTTTTAAGGGCACAGATAACAATACTGTTACAACGATACACTTTTCCCCCAATATCGTGTACGATATCAACCAGCCAAGCCAAACTGCCGTATCATTAAAGCAAACGACTGATTATTATCTGCTGCCACAAGGCTCCCAACGGTATGTTTTTACGCCGGAATACAAGGGTGAATACATATTTAGCCTTGATAATCCCAACGTAGAGGTGTTCGCCAATAACACATTGCAAACAAGACAAAACGGCGAGTACAGATTGTCGGTAGAGGCAAACGCGAATACGATATTAGAATTCAGAAATACGTCGGCGACGTTGTTGCGCGGTAATTTTTGCATAGACGTTGTACAAGGGATTCCGAGCACCCTTTCGCTTTCGGGAAATCAGCGGCAAATCGTGAAGTATAACGTACTTAATTCTGACGCATACGACTTAGCCTTAAGTAACTCTAATTGTATCTTTGAAAAAATCCAGATATACGGCAACAATGCGTTTACCGATTATACTTTGAACGGCGACACCCCACATTCCGGTAATAGCCTTTCCAAAGCATTGACTTCCGGTGATTACTATTTTGTGATAAAAAATAATTCGACGGCAAGTGTGACATCTAATATATCTGTCGCCGCCTGTCCGACCTTAGCATTAAACACCGTTAGCAATGTAACAGGTAATGCTTATTATCGGTATTTTAAGTTTGTACCGCCGTCAACCGGCAATTATATTGCAAGTTTTGCCGCTGCTGATAATATAACGCTCAACAAGCAGTTTTTAAACTCTGCCTTTACGATAATGAACGTAACAGAAACGCCAAAAACGATTGAAACAGCGCAAATCAACACTAACCAAATCTATTACGTTGCAGTGAAAGTCGGAAATGCAAACTCTGCTTCACTCGGTTTGTGCATTAAAAATACTGCTTCCGCGTTTCAGTGGAAGGTTAACGGTACAGCTTGTCCGAGTAATTCGATACGATTAGAAAAGGATGCCAGTTTTTCGGTGGAATTCTGGATAAATAATTCCGTAAAAATAACAAACTTTGCGACCGCTACTCCGACAAGCGATATCAGTATTGCCGCTGACGGTACTGTAACAGTTAATCTGACGGCTACAGTCAACAATACGCAAGTATATATCAAAGCTCTTAAAAGTTCGACGTTAAGCTATAATACGCAATTGCAGATAATACCCGAAAAGGAGGCTAAACTTCAAATAACCGGGGTTGTAAACGGACAAAATTCCTTAGGCTTTACCTTGGCAACTTACGTTAACGACATTACAAGTATAGGTTACAAGATTAACAACGGTAACGTCATAGTCGCCGCGGTTCCCTCAAACAAAATTATTGATTGTATGAACAATATCACCGATACTATGGGACCAACTGTAACGATAACGATTGTAAAAATTCAAAGAGGTTCTAATTCCATTAGGGATTATATTGCCAGTAATACCAATTACGTCACTACAACATTACATACTTGGTATAAAAGCGGTACGGGTGTAGCGGCAGATCCTTATTTAATAGATTGTCCACGGCATTTTAACAATATATATCACAGTCCATCATCCTACTATAAGCAAACAGCCAAATTATTGTTTAACGGGACCGCAACCAGACGTGGAGTAGAATTTTCCGGAAATTACAATGGAAACAACAAAGGGATTGAGGGCATTACTATCAATACAGTTACAAATGGTCATTCAAGCGGTTTTTTGGGCGGCTTATTTGACAAAAATTCAGGCACAATTAGCGCGATAAGCGCAATCGGCGTTAATATAACAGTCACCGGTTCGCGACAGTTGCGTTTGGGCGGTGTGGTCGGAGAAAACTTCGCCGGCGGCGTAATTAATATTTGGTATGTCAGCGGTACGGTCTCGTGCTCTGACTCCGAGACCAGTATGGGTGGCATTGTTGGACAGAACAGAGGTTACGTTGAGTTTATAAGTGTGAGCACTATGACCTTAACGGGGTGCTGCGATATAGGCGGTGCCATTGGAATAAATGAAACCGGAGGCACGGTAAAAGGCGGATATTTGGCAGCGGTAACTATTAATTTCTTTCTTGCATCCAATTATGCAAACAGAAGCGTGGGCGGTGCTATCGGCTATAATAAAGGAACCCTTCAAAATGCTAGGGTTTTTGCGACTTCTCATATAAACTACACCGGCGCAATACCCAACAATAGTAACTACAAACCATCTATGGGCATAGTTATCGGTTGTAATCACGGAACAGCGGTTACTTATACTGCGAGCGGCGTTGTCAATACAGGCAATTTGCAAGAAGAAAACCTCGATAATGCAGGCAATAGGGCAATTGGTACAGAATAAGACTTACGTAATAATCTTAAAATGACGGAAGTGTATTCCTCTCATTTAATTCAGAAAAAGACCACTGGTTTTTCTTAGTGGTCTTTTTTATAATCATCGCTGATTTAGAGGCTATTCTACTCCATAAAAATGCGCGATATATTAAATAGCACTGTTTTCTTCACCATAAAATAGCAATTAGCACCGCCCCGCGGCGAGGTGTTCGACATAATTTTTAGGGAGCTATATATTTGACAATAGAAAATAAGCATTATATAATCTTTTAGGTTAAGTGCATAACGCGCTGGCACACAAAGGATATATTATGCAATACTTTATTTTTTCCGTTATAGCTTTGCTCTGTTGGAGCGGAAGCGATTTATTCAGCAAGATGGGCACCGTTCAGACTGACAAAAACAGTCACTGGAAAGTTGTTTTTGCCGTTGGCTCTATAATGGGGCTGCACCTTGTCATTACCCTGATAGCAAGTATTTTCATAGATAACCCCGACGCACTGCCCTCCTTTGTCGCCAGTCTTATATACACCGATTTCACCATTATGGACTTCGTGTATTATCTGCCGATTGCCGCCGTCTATATCGCGGCGATGGTGGTAGGCTATCTGGGGCTTCGCTATATCGAGCTTTCCGTTTCCAGTCCTATCTGCAACTCCTCAGGCTCTCTTGCTCTTTTGATTTGCGCGGTTATAGGCTGGATTGCCAAGGGGCGTTTTGCGGTGGAGATGGACGTAGGCACCATTGTTGGCGTGGTTCTGGTGGCTCTCGGTATCGTAGCCCTCGGAATAGTGGAGTACAGAGAAGACGACGAGCTTAAAGCTCTCAGACAAAAGGACTCCAATTTTAAGTACACGAAAAGTCTTTTCGCACTGGCAATTCCCGTATTGTACCTGATACTGGACGCATTAGGCACCGTGGGCGACCAAATGCTTGCCGTGGGCGAGTGGGTGGAAATCTCCGATTACGCCGCCAACTCAGCTTATGAGCTGACCTTTGCCATATTAGCGGTGTTCGCCTTTATATGGATAAAATTCGTCAAGAAGGATAAGCTGTTCGCAAAGCAGAACAAGGCGGTGTATTTAGGCGGTCTGTGCGAAACCATAGGACAGATATTCTATATGTCCGTAATGTTCTCCGACTTTGACGCAGGTATGGTTATAATTTCCGCATACTGTGCGCTGTCGGTCTTGTGGAGCAGAATTTTCCTCAAGGAAAAGCTTACCCTTAAGCACTATATAACCATTGCCACGGCATTTGCGGGAATCGTCCTCTTGGGCGTTTTCAGTCCCGTATAATACGCCTTGCGGCGGCAAAGGATTGCGCCTAAAGAATAATCGTTGTAGGAACAAAATCTTGCTCAATATCGTTTGACAGCTTTTTTAGGCGATGCTATAATTTTCTATAGCGTAGGGGCAACCCGACGCTAGGAGGTAATATGCCTGTCAAACTCGAAAACGCTTATCTTTACGGTGACAGCGGCACAGCCGCCGGGTTTGGTTTTTCGATTTTAGACAATGGTGCGGTGCATATACAGAAGTGTTGTTTGTCCTCCGCACAACCCCAATACGTTATATTTCCCGGTTTTGTAGATGTTCATATACATTTACGTGAACCGGGTTTTTTTTATAAGGAAGGGATAAGAACGGGTACTCTCGCCGCGGCGCGGGGAGGCTATACCGCGGTTTGCGCTATGCCCAACCTCAATCCCGTACCCGACAGCCGCGAGAATTTGGATAAGGAGCTAACCGCCATAAAGGACGGCGCGGTCATCAACGTCTATCCCTACGGTGCGCTTACCGTGGCGGAAAAGGGCGCGGTTATCGCCGACCTCGAAGGTATTGCGGACAAGGTAATCGCCTTTTCGGACGACGGTAAGGGTGTTCAAAGAGGAGAGATGATGCAGGAAGCTATGCTTCGCGCCAAGGCACTGGGTAAGGTAATCGCCGCTCATTGCGAGGACGAAAGCCTTTTGCTTAAGGGCGGCTGCATACACGACGGCGTTTTCGCCAAGGCTCACAACCTAATCGGAATCAGCTCCGCCAGCGAGTGGAAGCAGGTGGAAAGAGACCTTGACCTCGCCGCCAAAACAGGCTGTGCTTACCACGTTTGCCACGTGTCCTGCAAGGAAAGCGTCGCGCTTATAAGGCAAGCGAAAAAAAGCGGCGTCAACGTGACCTGCGAAACCGCTCCCCATTACCTTTTACTGGACGAAACCGACCTTATCGACGAGGGGCGTTACAAGATGAATCCCCCTCTGAGAGGACGGGAGGACAAGGAAGCGTTATTAGAGGGCATAAAGGACGGCACGGTGGATATGATAGCCACCGACCACGCGCCCCACTCCGCGGAGGAAAAATCAAGGGGTTTAGCTAACAGTCCTTTCGGCATAAGCGGTCTGGAATGTGCTTTCGCCGTGTTATACACGGGTTTGGTTCAGAAAAAAATTATTACCTTGGATAAGCTGTTGGATTTGATGTCCGCCGCCCCTGCGAAACGCTTCGGGATACCCTTAAGGGGCTTCACAGAGGGGGGAGATTACACCGTTTTCGACCTTACCGTCAAAGACGCTGTGGATTCTTCCTCATTCCTGTCCAAGGGCAAAAGCACTCCCTTTGACGGCAGGACGGTTACTGCAAGGTGCAAGCTGACGGTATGCGGCGGCAAGGCGGTTTGGATTGACGAAAACAATTAAACCGAGCGGCGAGCATACATACGCCCGTTAACGCTGATTGACAGGAAGGACAAGGCGCAAAGACAAGGCGCAAGAAAGCGTAACAGGACGGCAGAACAGGGGTTTCCGACAGCGGCAAGGCGCACAACAACGCTATAAAAGGCGCGAAAAATAAAAAGAAAACGCAACGATTCGGCGCGGTACGTATTTACAAGGTATATAACCGTGCGGTCGATATAACATTACAAAGAAAATTGACGCGGAAAACACGTTAAAATAACGGAGGGAACAGTATGGCAAAAAGAAAGGACATCAAAAAGATTATGATTATCGGTTCGGGACCTATCGTCATAGGACAGGCGGCGGAATTCGATTATGCCGGTACGCAGGCGTGTCTTGCGCTTAAGGAAGAGGGCTACGAGGTGGTGCTGGTCAATTCCAATCCCGCGACCATTATGACGGATACGACCATAGCGGATAAGGTCTATATGGAACCGCTTAATCTGGAGTTTGTGGCGCGGATACTGCGCTACGAAAGACCTGACGCCATAATCCCCGGCATAGGCGGTCAAACGGGCTTAAACCTTGCTGTACAGCTCTCCAAAAAGGGAATTTTGAAGGAGTGCGGCGTAGAGCTTTTAGGCACCTCGGGCGAAAGCATAGAAAAAGCGGAGGACAGAGAACTTTTTAAGGAGCTTTGTATGGAGATAGGAGAGCCTGTTATCCCCTCCGAAATCACCTATTCCATAGACGAGGCTAAGGCGGCGGCAAAGGATATAGGCTACCCCGTGGTACTGCGCCCTGCGTTCACGCTGGGCGGAACGGGCGGCGGCTTTGCCTACGACGAAAAGGAGCTTATAGAGGTGGCGGAGGGCGCGTTCAGAGTTTCCCCCGTGCATCAGGTTTTGGTGGAAAAGAGCGTTAAGGGCTACAAGGAAATCGAATTTGAGGTAATGCGCGACAACGAGGACACCGCAATCACCATTTGCGGAATGGAAAACGTAGATCCCGTAGGCGTGCATACCGGCGACTCAATAGTGGTTGCGCCTATTCTGAGCCTTTCCGACGCGGAATATAAAATGCTCAACGACAGCGCGATTAAGCTGATAAGGGCGTTAAAGATAGCAGGCGGCTGTAACGTGCAGTTCGCGCTGAACCCCACCGACGGCAGATATTTTCTGATAGAGGTCAATCCGAGGGTTTCGCGCTCCTCCGCGTTAGCTTCCAAGGCGAGCGGCTACCCCATCGCGAGAGTTACCGCAAAAATAGCCGTAGGAATGTCCTTATCCGATATAAAGGTGGCAGGTGCAACCGCGGCGAAGGAACCGATGCTTGATTACATAGTAGCCAAGCTCCCCCGTTTCCCCTTCGACAAGTTCGCCACCGCCAACAACAAGCTGGGTACCCAGATGAAAGCCACAGGCGAGGTTATGGGCATAGGCTCAAATCTGGAGGAATGTCTGCTTAAGTCCGTCCGCTCCCTTGAAATCGGCGTGTGTCATATCCGTATGACCAAGTTCGACAAGGCATCGACAGAGGAGCTTTACGAGCATATATCCCAGTTCCGTGACGACAATCTGTACGCCATAGCGGAGCTTCTGCGCCGCGGCGCGTCCATACAAAAGCTTTTTGAAATCACCGAAATCACTCCCCTATTCCTTGAGTCCTTCAAAAAAATAGTGGATATGGAAAAGACGGTTGAGGGCAACCCCTTCGACGATAAGACCTTGCTTGCCGCCAAAAAAATGGGCTTTTCCGACCAGTATATCGCCAAGTTGTGGGGCAGTACGGCTTTCAAGATTTGGCAGTACCGCAAAGAAAAGGGCATAATGCCCGTTTTCCGTATGGTGGACACCATTAAGAGCGGCGCGTACGTGCCCTACTTCTATTCCAGCTACAGCGGTAAAAACGACTCCGTTGTCACCGATAAGGAGAAGAAAATCGTTTTGGGCGCAGGTCCTATCCGTATAGGTCAGGGCGTGGAATTCGATTACAGCACCGTTCACGCCGTGCAAACCATACGCAAGGCAGGCTACGAGTCAATAATAATCAACAACAATCCCGAAACCGTTTCCACCGACTATACCACCGCCGACAAGCTCTATTTCGAGCCGCTGACTCCAGAGGACGTTATGAACATAGTGGAGTTCGAGGGCGCAAGGGACATAATCGCGTCACTGGGCGGTCAAACCGCAATCAACCTTGCCGCGCCCCTGCTGCAATACGGCGTAAACATAATCGGCACGGACGTTGACGCAATCGACAGAGCGGAGAATAGAGATTCCTTTGAAAAAATCCTTTTGAAACTGGGGATTCCCCAACCTGACGGCAGAGCGGTTACGGATATAGAGGAAGGCGTTAAGGCGGCTAACGAGGTAGGTTATCCCGTTTTGGTGCGTCCGAGCTTCGTTCTGGGCGGCAGAGCAATGCAGATAGTCGCCGACGAAAAGCAACTGCGGCATTACCTGAAAACCGCGGTGGAAATCGACGAGGATAAGCCCGTACTGGTGGACCATTACATAATGGGCAAGGAAGTTGAGGTGGACGCGATATGCGACGGCAAGGACGTGTTCGTTCCGGGCATAATGGAGCTTGTGGAGCGCACGGGCGTTCACAGCGGCGACAGCATAAGCGTGTATCCCGCATTCAGCATTTCCGATAAGGTTAAGGGCGTGATATTGGAATACGCCAAAAAGTTGGGCTTAGGCCTTGGTATCGTAGGACTTTACAATATCCAGTTCATTGTGGACAAGGACGAAAGAGTTTTCATAATCGAGGTCAATCCCCGCTCCTCAAGAACCGTTCCCTTCCTCTCCAAGGCGACAGGGTTCAGTCTTGCGGACATAGCGACAAACGTGATACTGGGCAAAACTCTTAAGGAGCAGGGCTACTTCCGCCTTTATCCCGAGGAGAAGAAACGCCACTACGTCAAGGTTCCCGTTTTCTCCTTTGCGAAGCTAAGCGGCTTGGACGCCTATCTCTCTCCCGAAATGAAATCCACAGGCGAGGCAATCGGCTACGACGATAAGATGGAAAGAGCGTTATACAAGGCTCTCGTTGCTTCGGGTATGCAACTGCTTAATTACGGTACGGTTTTGGCGACCATAGCGGACAAGGACAAGGAAGAGGCTCTTCCCTTAATCCGCCGTTTCTACAATCTGGGCTTTAACGTGGAGGCAACCGCAGGCACGGCGAAATTTTTGAAGGCAAACGGCATACGCACCCACGTACTCAATAAGATAAGCGACGGCAGCGAGGATATTCCCGACGCCATCAGACAGGGGCACGTTTCCTACGTTATCAACACCAGAGAGGTGGGAGCGCAGGAGCAAATGCAGGACGGCTACCATATCCGCAGATTAGCAATCGAGAACAGCGTGACGGTGTTCACCGCGCTGGACACGGTGAGGGTTCTGCTGGAAGTTCTGGAGGATACCACGTTTATGGTATCTACCATCGACCGTTAAGGTGAGCGATGAAACAAAGCGTTTTCGAGATAATAACCAACAGACGTTTAACGGACAGCGTTTTCGAGCTTAAGCTCGCAGGCGACGTCAGCGAAATCAAAGCCCCCGGGCAGTTCGTCAACGTAAGCCTTGAGCCGTACTTTCTGCGCCGTCCTATATCGGTGTGCGACGTCAACGGCTCGGAGCTGACCTTGGTCTATAAGACGGTAGGCAAGGGTACGGAGTATATGAGCGGACTTCGGCACGGCGCAAAACTGGATTTGCTTACAGGCTTAGGCAACGGCTACGACCTGTCCTTAAGCGGTGAAAATCCCCTTTTGCTAGGCGGCGGAGTAGGCTTGCCGCCCCTCTACTATTTAGCGAAAAAGCTAGTGGAATCGGGCAAAAATCCGATTCTTGCGGCAGGGTTTAACACCAAGGACGAGATTTTTTACGGCGAGGAATTTAAGACACTGGGAGTAAGGACGGTTTTCGCCACCTTGGACGGCTCCGAGGGGGTAAAGGGCTACGTTACGGACGCGATAAAGGATATCGAATACAGCTATTTTTACGCCTGCGGACCTCTGCCTATGCTTAAGGCTATTTACAAAAATTCAGCAACCTCCGGACAATTTAGCCTTGAAGAGCGTATGGCTTGCGGCTTCGGCGTTTGTATGGGCTGTACCCATCAGACAAAAAACGGCAATAAGCGCGTTTGCAAGGACGGCCCCGTCTTCGTTAAGGAGGAACTTCTATGGTAGATACCACTGTCAATTTATGCGGAATCACCTTAAGCAATCCTATTATACCTGCAAGCGGAACCTTCGGATACGGCAGGGAATTTGCGGATTTGTACGACATAGATATATTAGGAACCTTTTCCTTTAAGGGCACCACAAGAGAGCCGCGGTACGGCAACGTGCAACCCCGAATTGCGGAATGCCCCTCGGGTATGCTTAACGCGGTAGGCTTGCAGAATCCCGGCGTTGCGGCGGTAATCGACCGCGAACTGCCTGCGCTGAAAAAGGTTTTTCACAAGCCCGTAATGGCTAACGTCTGCGGCTTTTCGGTTGAAGAATACGCCTATGTTGCGGCACTTTTGGATAAAGAGGACTCTGTGGGCTGGTTGGAAATCAACGTAAGCTGTCCTAACGTACACGGCGGAGGAATGAGCTTCGGCGTAACGCCCTCGGCGGCGGCAACCGTGACATCTGCGGTCAAGGCGGTAACAACTAAGCCCGTAATTATCAAGCTGTCACCCAACGTGACGGACATTAAGGCAATGGCGACAGCCTGCGAGAGCGCAGGTGCGGACGGTATCAGCCTAATCAATACCCTTTTGGGTATGCGGTTTGATTTGAGGACGAGGAAACCCCTATTAGGCAACGTAACGGGCGGCTATTCGGGCAGTGGGATTTTTCCCGTCGCGCTCCGTATGGTTTACGACGTATGCTCCGCGGTGAAAATTCCCGTTATCGGTATGGGCGGCGTATCAAGCGCGGAAGACGTGCTGGAAATGCTTACGGCAGGAGCGACCGCGGTGGAAATCGGAACGGCTAATCTGGTCAATCCTTTTGCCTGCCGCGATATAATCAACGCTTTGCCGACAACTATGAAAAAATACGGAATATCCGACATAAAACAACTTAAGGAGGCAGGAAAATAATGGGTAAGGACGTAATAGTGGCTTGTGATTTTTCGTCGAAAAAACAGGTAATCGATTTCTTGGATAAGTTCGGCGACGTCAAGCCTTTCGTAAAGATTGGAATGGAGCTTTTTTACGCAGAGGGCGCGGCGATAGTAAGAGAAATCAAGGCGCGTGGGTGCAAAATCTTTTTGGACTTAAAGCTTCACGATATTCCCAACACCGTTAAAAAAACAATGGCTGTCCTCGCCTCTCTTGACGTGGATATGTGCAATCTCCACGCCTCGGGCACCTCAAAAATGATGACCGCCGCGCTTGAAGGCTTGACGAGAGCGGACGGCACCCGACCTCTTTTAATCGCGGTAACGCAATTAACCAGTACGGACGAGGAAACGATGAAAAAAGAGCTGTTAATCGACTCTCCCTTAGACGAGGTGGTTATGAGCTACGCGGACAACGCCCGTAAATCAGGCTTGGACGGCGTGGTTTGCTCCCCCTTGGAGGCAGGAAAGGTACACGCTTACTGCGGAGAAAAGTTTTTAACCGTAACCCCCGGCGTGCGTTTTGCCGACGGCGACGTAGGCGACCAGTCCAGAATCGCAACCCCTGCAAAAGCCAAGGAGTTAGGCTCTGATTACATAGTGGTGGGCAGACCTATAACCGCGGCGGCAGCCCCCGTGGCGGCGTACAAAAAATGCGTAGCGGATTTTGTGGATTAAGGCGAGTGCAAAAGCGAATAATATCGGATATTAAGGAGAGATTATGGAAATAAGAGAACAGATAGCAAGAGATTTATTAGCGGTTAAGGCGGTGTTTTTCCGCCCCGAACAACCCTTCGTATGGGCAAGCGGAATCAAAAGTCCCGTGTATTGCGATAACCGCTTAACCTTAAGCGACGTAGCGGTAAGACAGGACGTGGAAAACGCCATCGCCGCCACCGTCAAGGCTAAGTTTCCCCAAGCGGAAGCCCTGTTCGGAACCTCAACCGCAGGTATCGCTCACGCGGCGATAGCCGCTCACCTTATGGGCTTACCTATGGGCTACGTCCGTTCGGGTGCAAAGGACCACGGCAGACAAAACCAGATAGAGGGCAAGCTGACCGAGGGTGAAAAGGTAGTGGTAATCGAGGATTTGATTTCCACAGGCGGCAGTGTAATCGAGGTAGTGGATATACTGAGGGAAGCAGGCGCGGAGGTATTGGGCGTAGTCAGCATTTTCACCTACAATATGCAAAAAGGCTTGGACAGAATGAAAGCGGACAATATAGAGCATTACAGCCTGACCGACTTTGACGAAATCGCCGTTGTCGCCGCGAAAACAGGCTACGTTAAGGACAGCGACGTCAAAAGACTGATAGCTTTCAGGAACAACCCCTCCGACGAAAGCTGGATAGGAGGCTCCGACAATGCGTAGTCTGATGCAAATCAACGATTTTTCCACCTCGGAAATCGACGATATGGTGGCGGTGGCGGAGGACATAATCGCCCGTCCCGAAGCCTACGCCGAAAGGTGCAAGGGCAAAAAACTGGCAACGCTGTTTTACGAGCCGTCCACAAGAACAAGGCTTAGCTTCGAGGCGGCTATGTACGAGTTAGGCGGCGTGGTTTTGGGCTTTTCGGACGCGTCGAGCAGTTCCACCGTCAAGGGGGAAAGCGTATCGGATACCGTGCGAATGGTCAGCTGTTACGCGGACATAATCGCAATGCGCCACCCCAAGGAAGGCGCACCCTACGTTGCTTCCAAGGCTTCTACCATACCCATAATCAACGCAGGCGACGGCGGTCATCATCACCCCACTCAAACCCTTGCGGATTTGCTCACTATTAAAATGGAAAAGGGAAGATTCGACCATCTGACAATAGGCGTTTGCGGCGACCTGAAATACGGCAGAACAGTCCACTCCCTAATCAGCGCAATGTGCCGTTACGAGGGCGTAAAATTCGTTTTGATTTCCCCCGAGGAATTGGCGGTACCCGATTTCGTCAAGAACGAGATTTTGGACAAATCTCCTGCCACCTATACGGAGATTTTCGATTTGCAGGAGGCGATTCCCGAGCTGGACATACTTTATATGACGCGCATTCAAAAGGAGCGTTTTCCCAACGTCGCCGATTACGAAAGGCTCAAGGACAGCTATATCCTCACCCCCGACAAGCTGAACGGCGCGAAAAAGGATATGATTATAATGCACCCCCTGCCGAGAGTCAACGAGATAAGCACCGCAGTTGACAACGATTCCAGAGCGTGCTATTTCAAGCAAGCACTGTACGGTAAGTATATGCGTATGGCGTTGATACTCAAGCTCCTTAACGAAAAGGATATGCCCGAAGCTCCCGATAAGGACGAAAGACCGATAGTTTACGAGGGCTTTGTCTGTGACAACCCCCGTTGCATTACCACCGTAGAGCAGGAACTGAAACCTGCGTTCAGGCTTTACGATCCC
This sequence comes from uncultured Christensenellaceae bacterium, assembly GCA_964368645.1. Taxonomy (GTDB): domain Bacteria; phylum Bacillota; class Clostridia; order Christensenellales; family CAG-1252; genus JAEDHM01. Next base: position 41,918 of record CAYJBY010000018.1, on the reverse strand, counting down.
ATCAAAAACAAATATCGCTGTATCTATTGCGAGCACGGTGCGGAAAAGCTGTAAGGAAGCGGTTTTAAGGGCACTTACTTCAAGTGGGCTCGCTATTCTGACTCTCCGAGAGCCTACATTACAGAGATAATAGCAAATAATTATTTATATATTGACAAGATGTGCAGCAGTGGGCTATAATTAGAAAATAAAAGTTGTTTTCGGCTGACCGCCGCGAACGGCTAAGACTTTGACTGACACTTGACGTCACGTGGCGTGTGACCTTTAAGTGATAAGGTGGGGGATTCTAAGGATGAGAGCAACGCTGACTTCTGCGCTATTACCTATAGCCGTTTTATCAACCGTTTCGACGGCTGTATTTGACGGCGGCATAATTGACGGCACTTTGCCGTCGTTTTTGTTTTTTGGGGTAGCTTCAGCCGCGGAATTTTGCGCTTTCAACAACAATCAATTAACGGTGTGCAACGGTGAACTATTGACCGCGAACGCCGTTTTTTCGTCCTTATCCCACAGCCGAGCGTTGCCGTTACCCGTTGCCGAGTTCCTATCGGCAGAAAGCATAGCGGCTTAATCCATACCCGACGTGCGCGGAGGGCGCGGAGGAGTTTGGGCTTAAGTACGGCGCAATAGTCGGCGGTTCGAGGTGCAAATCTCGTCAGCCGATAACCCTTGTCGGGTGCAACCTTTAATCTAATTACCGAAACCGTTTAAGCAGGAGTAACTAAAATGATGGACACTTTTTTTGAGGAATTGAAATTGGGCGAAACGGACGTTGACGGCGCGCTTGCGCGTTTGACCAACGACAAGGAACTGTACTTTAAGCTGTTAAGTGCGTTCCCTAAAGACGAGACGATGCCGCAACTGGAAACCGCGGTTGCGAAAGGCAACTGGGATAACGCGTTCACGGCGGCTCACGCGCTTAAGGGCTTGGCAGGGAATCTGGGCTTTGTACCCTTGTTCCACAGCTTAAGCGAGCTGGTTATAACCATACGAGCAGGGCGGCTTAACGATTTAAGCCTTATGATTAATCGCGTTAAGAACGACTACTCCGATATTGTGAGAATTATTATCGAAAACACGAAGAGTGCTTAGGAGGACGGACTATGAACAGTGAAGCATTACAAAAGGATAACATACAAAGACCGCAGTCGGAAGATTACATTGTCGGTATCGGCGCGTCGGCAGGCGGACTGGAGGCGTTACAGAAGCTATTGACCGCACTCCCCTCCAACACGGGCTTTCCGTATATCATAGTTCAGCACCTTTCGCCGGACTACAAGAGCCTACTCAGCGAGATACTTTCCAAATACACCTCTATGCCTGTGATACAGGTGGAGGACGGTATGGAGATAAAGCCCGATTGCGTTTACGTAATTCAGCCGGGTAAGAATATGCGCTTATCCAAGGGCAAGCTGCTTTTGAGTTCTCAAAAGGAACACGAGCTTAATCTGCCCATCGACCTTTTCTTCCATTCCTTAGCGGCGGAGGCAGGCACGCGCGCCATAGCGATAGTTTTGTCGGGTACAGGCTCGGACGGCTCCAACGGTATCAAGTCCATCAAGGAAAACGACGGACTGATATTGGTGCAGGACGTGGACACCGCGAAGTTTGACGGTATGCCGCGAAGCGCAATCCGCACGGGTATCGTTGACGCACAGCTTTCTCCCGAAAAAATCGCCTTGGAGCTGATGCACATTTCCAGCTCTGTCAGCAAGGTCGTCCCCGTGAAGACGGAAAAACAAATCGACGAGGAGCTGATGAAGAAGGTTTACGTTATCCTCAAAAAGATAAGCAATATCAACTTCACCCATTACAAGCAAACCACCATACTGCGCCGTATCGAACGCCGTATGATGCTGACGCACAAGGAGACCTTGACGGAATACGTGGACTTTTTATACGTGATTGATGAGTTATTTTGATACAAACAGAAAAAGGTGCATTTTCGGTTAAAAGACGGGTGCAATCTCTATTTCTTTTTTCAAAAAAGGTGCAAATTTTAGTTGCTTGCACCTTTTTTCAATCGATAATTACAAGGCAATTCATTTTATAAGAATGAGCCGTACAAGCATCAATAGCACAATCAAAGGGGAAAGAGTTTTGCTATGAAAGAAATCAAAAGGCGGTTGGTACTGGACGATTTTGAGTATCGGTTATTGGTCGGATGCGTCAACAAGGCACGGACGATGTATATTGACGAGGAAAAGCCGATCGAAGATGTATCCGCACTGCTACTCAAAATCATTGATGCACCCACAAAGAAAATCAAAGTTAGGAGTTGAACGAAATGGAAAAATCATTATTCGAGCAAATGGGCGGTACATATACGCAGGTCGGAGATTATCTGCTCCCCAATATTGAACTGCCGGAAGAAAAGCCCATCGGCGTATGGGGTACGAGGCACTATCGCCATCTAAGGCAAACGAATCGTATCCTTTTCAGTCAGTTGACGATCAGCGGTAAGATGAATGCCTACCTTGCCGACATCGACCGGCAGGCAGAGGAAATGTTTTCTCAACTGGTAAAGCAACTTGCCGAGCGTGACGGCATCACGGAAGCTCTCAAAGCATCAGACCAAATGGAGTGGGTATGCCGTATGAATGCCGTGCGAGCACAAGCTACCGAAATAGTCAACAAGAAGCTTATTTTCATATGATTAGTATTGAAAATACTGACAACACCTTAGATAAAACAGCCTTCATTTTATGAGGGCTGTCCTTTTTTGCCGAAATGTATGGTATATATTCAATTGTCAAAGTGCATCGCGGGGTTTTGCCACACAATCCCTTACAGCAACTTTTGAGGCCGAAAAACAACACGCTTTTTGAAACTTTTTCAAAAAAATTTTTTGAGCTCATGTAACCCCCCAGAAAGCAAAAAATCCCGTCGTGGAATCACAGCGGAAAGTATCCTTATGTATATTGTTATATCTTCACAGACAAATTGGTCAGTTGGTCAAAACGCAGGAAATAAAAAAAGACCCACTACCTTTCGATAGTGAGTCTTGTGGGAAACTATATGCTATTATGTGATTTTACGGGATTATACGGGAAATCACACATTGATTTGCTCCAAATTGGAGAACGATTGGTGATTTTTGGAGACTAAATTGGAGATTTTAGCCTTTATTCACCCAAAATCAATAGAGTTTTGCGCCCGCCGGAATGTGGTTATCGACCATCAAAAGATGGAGTTCTTCCTCTTCACCGCGCTTGTTAATTGAGGAGAGAAGCATACCGCAAGAGTCGATGCCCATCATCGGTCTCGGAGGCAGATTTGTGATTGCAATCAAGGTCTTGCCAACGAGTTCTTCGGGCTCATAAAATGCGTGAATATCGCTTAAAATCGTTCTATTTACGCCTGTTTCGTCATCCAGAGTGAACTTTAAGAGCTTCTTGGATTTCGGCACTGCTTCACATTCAAGAACCTTTACAGCGCGGAAATCGGACTTGCTGAAAGTCTCAAAATCGACAGAATCTTCAAAGAGAGGTTTGATTACTACATTGCTGAAATCGATCTTTTCTTCAACAATCGGAGCAGCTTCAACAGGAGCCTCAGCAGCCTTCTCGACCTTCTTATCAGAGTCCAAAGGTTTCATTGTCGGGACGTAAAAACCTATTATATATTTTCGTCCCTTAACGACTTATATTGCCCTATATCAGCATCCGCCAATATTGGCGTTTCCCATAATCTCTTATATCGGTTTATAATGTCTCGGCTTGGTGGAGATTAAATCGGAGACTATGGAGATCGGCTTCATTGTTCTGCAAACAAGACGCGAAGATATCGACTTCAAATTTGTTATTTTATTATAGCACAGATATTCAGAAACTTCAAGATGTATGGGCATTGCTCTGTCCCGCCATAACAAATGGATTTCTGCTTTTTTACAGCAAAGCTTCGATCTGTTCCTTCGGACGATATCCAACAGACATATTGGTAACTTTTCCATCTTTTATCACAACAACAGTCGGGATGCTTGCCACGCGGAACGAAGAGGCAAGCTCCGGCTGTTCGTCAACATTGACCTTACCGACCTTGACTTTTCCTTCGTATTCCTTTGCAATTTCGGTAATGACCGGAGAAAGCATCTTGCAGGGGCCGCACCATGTCGCCCAAAAATCAATCAGCACGGGCTTGTCCGATTTTATTACTTCTGATTCAAAATTTTCTTTTGTGATCGTAATTTCAGCCATAATAAATTCTCCTTTATTCGTCTTTCAGTGATTTATAATACAGCATACAATGGCAAAAGCCTTCATAATTCGGGTCTGCGATCTGCTCACGGAATTCCTTGCACATACATTTGGTATCTTCCGTTTTTTCTCTGCGGCAGGGGCAGTAACCACCGGTCTGTTTCAGCCCTTCTTTGACGGTATTTACGATTTCCGCATCCGGATTCAGTTTAATTTTCATAATTCATACTCCGTGTTTTTTCTATTATGATGTTATCAAAAAATGCGGCTTGATTCTGTAACCGGGTCGCATTTTTAAATGGTTTTACTGCAATTTTTCAAGTCCGTCGATGTCTTTTAGTATAATGATACCGCGCTGGTTTTCGATCAGCCCGTCCAAAGCAAACTGTTTCAGCATTCTTGCTACGACTTCTCGTGCGGAATTGACGTTCTGCGCGATTTGTTCCTGTGTCATTCGAATCGTTGGAACACCTGTCCGCCGATATTCGCTTAACAGGAATGTTGCCAGACGCTGATCGAAGCGGTAAAACAGGATCTGTTGCATTACCCACATTACGGTGGAAAAACGTTCCGTCGCAAGCTCATACATAAAGCATTTGACATGGATATTCCCGTTCATGAGTCGTTCGAATACAGCCGTCGGAACGATCAAAACATCAGCATCACTTGTAGCTGTTATCAGAGTGTCAAAACTAATCTGAGCAATGATACAGGAGGCGGAAAGTACGCAGCAGTCACCATCACGAAGGCGAAAAAGTGTGATTTCTCTGCCTTCTTCGGAAAGAATATACGCTCTCAGTTCACCGGAAATCACGTAAATCATCCCGAAACAACTTACGCCTTTATCGTAGTTTCCGTGTAGTGTATTCCCGCTTTCGTAATGGTTTACGATTGCCGAGTCCCTTACTGTTCTTTTTTCCGTATCATTGAGCGTACTCCAATAAGGGAGTTTTTCAAGCAGCTCGTCCATCTTTTCGCCTCCTGAATGTATGTTTTATCTTACGCCTTCCAAAGAGAATGCAGATTGCAGTAGGCGTAAACAGCTTCGACTTCATCACCCTCACAGATGGAGAAGCAGATCTTCGGATCCATGCCGGGTTTCAATGACTTGCGCTGATTGCCGAACTTCGTCTGGATGGAAACCCACTCAATATAATGATTATCAAGCATAGGATGCTCGACGGAGCCAACCGTAACAAACACTTTTCCGTCTTTTACTTCGTACACAGGAATATGCTTTTCGGCAGCGGCATCCGTTGTGCCGGGGATGATTTCCTGCATCGGCTCACCGCAGCAAATAACGGGAACGCCGGTCTTCTTGACGATGGCAATGATCTGACCGCAGTGAGCGCATCTATAAAACTTCATTTCCATATTGCTGTACCTCGCATCAATAATTTTCTGCATTGATTTCAAAATACGCCTGCGGATGTGCGCAAACAGGGCAGATTTCGGGAGCCTTTGTTCCGACTACGATATGACCGCAGTTGCGGCATTCCCAGACTTTGACTTCGCTCTTGGCGAATACTTCCTGTGCCTCCACGTTGTGAAGGAGTGCACGGTATCTTTCCTCGTGATGCTTCTCGATTGCGGCAACAGCACGGAATTTTGCGGCAAGTGCGGTAAAGCCTTCTTCCTCTGCAGTCTTTGCAAAGCCCTCGTACATATCCGTCCATTCGTAGTTCTCACCGTCAGCGGCGGCTGCAAGGTTGGCAGCGGTATCGCCGATCCCGTTCAGCTCTTTGAACCACATCTTAGCGTGTTCTTTTTCATTGTCAGCCGTTTTGAGGAAAAGCGCAGAAATCTGCTCATAGCCTTCCTTTTTCGCAGTAGAAGCAAAATATGTATATTTGTTTCTTGCCTGAGACTCGCCGGCAAAGGCAGCCTGCAGGTTCTTTTCAGTCTGCGTTCCCGCATAAGGATTAGATTTCTTTTCTTCTACAAGTTCCAGCTTGTCACCTTTTGCCTTGCAAAGGGGGCATACCGGCTCAACGCCATCCTCAACCTCAAATACTTTTCCACACACCAGACACTTATAAGTTTTCATTTTCTTTACCTCTTTCTTTGTGATTTTTTCGTTATTGGGTATCAATGTAAGCAATTTTTTCGCAGCATCTGCCGTGAATCCCGCAGGTGCATTTGTGATAAGTTCCTCCAACAGAATATGGGTATTGGCACTCTGAGGAAGCATATATCCTGCCTCACGCAGAATATCCTCTGCCACGAGACGCTCGGATTTCACAGCTGCAGTCATCAACCGGTATAAGCCGTCCTGGTCAGTATCTTCTGCGAGTTGTCTTGCAATCTTTTCTTCTTTTGCTTTCGCACCGGAGAGCTGATTCAAGACTGCTGTAACATTATCGGTTTTGGGCTGCTGAGGCGGAAGCTCAGTCGGGACCATGCTGATAGCTGAAGACGGGCATGCTTCTGCGCATATGCCGCATCCGATGCATTTGTTCACATCGATGATGCTGTTCTCCGTATCTGTTGCCCCTGTTGGACAGACATAAAGGCACAGGCAGTCTTTGGTGCATAATCTTAAATTCCTGACAGCAACTTTTTTCATGCCATTTGTCTCCCTTCAATCTTTTCAAATTTCCATGACGGCACTTTGCATACCGGGCAGAGTTCGGGAGCCGTCTTTCCGATGTAGACGAACCCACAGACCGTGCATACCCATATTTCGGTGTCCCTCAGCATAGCTTCGCCTTCATTTTTGTACTGTTCAACAAGAGCTGAAAGCATACGTGTGACTTTTTCTCCCCAGACACAGATACGCTGCGCACCGCGATCCCCGGCATCTTCGGCAGTTGCCTTTACAGTAGGATATCTTTCCTGAATATCCTCTTTCAGAAGCACAGCAAGGTTCTCAATCGTTGCATTCTCCACAGCAGGAGCCGCCGCCGTATAATAGTCTGCAATTTCCATGAACAGCGACGCCTCTTCGGGCTTGTACTGCTTTTCACAACCTCTTGCCAGATTGGAAAACAATGCTGAAAGCTGCCCGGCTGAAAGCTTCTGCATATCCTCATCAAGAACCGGAGCCGGTGCGGTAGCCGGTTTTGTAGCTGCTTCCTTTTCAGGCTCAAAAGCGGATTTCGGAGCTCCGCAGAGTGGGCATTTCCAAGTATCCGGAAGATCGGCAAAAGGAACTTTTTCTTTGGCATCGTCATAAACGTAGCCGCAGACAGAACATATATATTTCATCGCTTATTCCTCCTCATTCTTCAACTTTTGAAAACATATCTTTGCCGACTCCGCAAAGCGGACATTCAAAGTCATCAGGAAGATTCTCAAACTTCGTTCCGGGAGCAATTCCGTTATCGGGATCACCGACTGTCTCGTCGTATTCCCATCCACAGGCATCGCATACATACTTCATAATTTCAGTCTCCTTTATATTTTTTATTTTATCGGTTCAAAATCGGCTGCGCCGTGTTTGCACAGCGGGCAGACAAAGTCTTCGGGAAGCTCATCCCCCTCATAAACGTATCCGCACACTTTGCACACATAACCTTTTTTGCCTTCGGTCTGCGGCTTGGGCTTGACGTTGTTCTGATAATAGGTGTAGGTCATCGTTTCTTTATCGGAGATCACGCGGGCTTCGGTAACGGAGCAGATGAACATACCGTGCGTATCAAGGTCAACGTACTGTTCGACCTTTAAGGACATGAACGAATTGATGTACTTCGGCAGGAAAACAAGACCGTTGTCCGAGCGCAGAGGTTCTGTATCAACAAACTTATCAACGGTTCGTCCGCTCTTGAAACCGAAAGCTTCAAAAACGGAAAACGGAGCATCTACTGACAGACAGTTGACGTTCATGATACCCGTCTGCTTAATGATGTGATGCGAATAGTTCTGTTTATTGATGCAGACGGCGATACGGTTCGGTGTATTGGTGACCTGAGAAACCGTGTTGACGATCAAGCCGTTATCTTTTTTGCCGTCATTCGATGTGACCACATAAAGACCGTAACCGATATTGAAGAGCGCCGTCAGATCGTTTTTGTTGGCGGTCTCGCCGTTTTGTGCGACGTATTCCTTTGTCAGTTCTTCGGCAAGAGCATCAAGCTGAGCTTTGCTTTCGTCGTTTAATGCAGACATGATCTTTACCGTAGTGTCGGTATAAGTGATATCTTTGCAGCCTTCCAGCATCGCTTTCATTGTTTTTGCCGCCTGCGGTGCCCAAGAGCCGTTTTCGATAAGTCCGACGGTTTTGTTTCGGAAGCCGCGCTCGGTCAGATGGTTTATGAATTCTTTCATAAACGGGAAGATATCGGCGTTGTAGGTGGTAGTCGCAAGTACGATCTTTCCGTAACGGAAAGCATCCTCCACACATTCAGCCATGTCCCCTCTTGCAAGGTCATTGACAACAACCTTCGGACATCCGTTCGCTTTAAGCTTCTCAGCGAGCAGTTCAATCGCTTTTTTCGTGTTACCGTACACAGAGGTGTACGCGATCACAATGCCTTCACTCTCGACTCCGTAGGAAGACCATGTGTTATAAAGGTTCAGATAATATCCGAGATTATCGGAAAGAATCGGACCGTGCAACGGGCAGATCGTCTGAATATCCAGAGCGGATGCCTTTTTCAGCAGTGCCTGTACCTGCGCGCCGTATTTGCCGACGATGCCGAAATAATACCGTCTCGCTTCGCACGCCCAGTCTTCCTCCACGTCAAGCGCTCCGAATTTTCCGAAGCCGTCTGCGGAGAATAGTACCTTATCCGTGCTGTCATAGGTGACGATGACCTCCGGCCAGTGCACCATCGGCGCGGTTACAAACGTCAGTGTGTGCGTGCCGAGCGAAAGTGTATCTCCTTCACCGACAACAATTCTGCGGTCCGCAAAATCCGTTCCGAAGAAGTTTTTCATCATTGTAAATGCCTTTGCAGAAGAAACAATGGTCGCTTCCGGATAGGTATTCATAAACGAAACGATGTTCGCGGAGTGATCGGGTTCCATGTGCTGAACGATCAGATAATCCGGCTTTCTGTCGCCGAGAACCTTTGCAAGATTGTCGAGCCATTCGTGCGTGAATTTTCTGTCCACCGTATCCATAACGGCGATTTTTTCGTCCATAATGGCATACGAGTTATATGCCATTCCGTTGGGAACAACATACTGACCTTCAAACAGATCGATCTGGTGGTCGTTCACACCTACATATTTGATATCGTTGGTAATCTGCATCTCTATTTCTCCTGTTAAAGCTGTGACAGCATTTTTTCAGCATCATCTGCCGCTTTTACTTTGTCGTTTGCAAAAACGATGATTCCGCTTTCGTCAATCAAATAGGTTGTTCTGACAACACCCATTGATATTTTTCCGTAAAGCTTCTTTTCTTTCCAGATATCGTACGCCTCTATGGCTGTACGATCCGTATCGGAAAGAAGCGTGAATTTCAAATCATAATTCGATTCAAACTTTTTGTGAGAGGCAACCGAATCTTTACTGATTCCGACCACGGTGACGTTTTTCTTGTCAAACTCGGCAATCTTTTCCGAATATGAGACCGCCTGCTTAGAGCAGCCGGAAGTATTATCTTTCGGATAAAAGTAAAGCAGTACTTTCTTTCCGCTGTATTCGGAAAGCGAGTGCATAATTCCGTTTTGGTCGGGCAGAGTAAAGTCCGGTGCTTTTGTTCCTACCGTTAACATAATGGATTTCCTTTCTTTGCGTTTAATCGCCGACAGCGATCAGTATATTCATATTCCGCACGGTACTGTCTGCTATCTTGTCATTGACAGAATAGGCGTGTTTTTCCAAATCACCGCATATTGCCTCTGTTAATTGCCTATCCTGAAGTTCTGTAATCGTTTCGGAAGCAATTTCCTCAATCGTGTCGTATTTACGCTCTGCGACTGTATTATCACGGTTATCGCCAAACAGCAGGAAAGACAGTTTTTCCGACATTTCTTCGGTACCGACAAGTTCTCTGAGCGCACGAAAGCTCCATTTGTAATACGGCATATATCTGTCTTGAAGCAGGAAATTGACTTTCATTGCGGCGTTTACGAATTCCACGCAGGCAAGCTGTGCCGCTTCCGGTTCACCGTGTTTCATACAGCGTACAAAGTTATATTGTCCCGCCTGTGCCATTATGAGAAGATTCCCTGCAAGTCGCTTTAACCTAATATCCTGCGGCATACAAATTAAGTTTTCTCTGATTTTTGAATACTCACCGTAATTATCAAAGAACACTTCACCGTTGACGGCTTCTGCCAATGCGTAATCCGGGAGCCGTAACCATTGTTCCAAACCAAGTTGACCGGTTTCAGAGCCAACCGCTTTTAAGTAAAAATCACTCGTTCTGATAACCCCGTTCCGATTTCCGCCGACGGGGGAAATATTCTGTCGCTTGATTCCGGCATATTCTTTTGGAAGTTTGGCGTAGGCGCGTTCGAGCTGAAAGGCGCGTCTGCGGTCAACGACATCTTCGCCCGGAAGAAAAATGCAAAAGCCCGGTTCAAAGTCGTGATCTCGGGATATTTCATCGTCATATCCGTAATGCTCCGATCCGCTTCCCGCAAAGCCGACGGCGAGAAACGGCAGAATATCGGCAAAATCGGATTCCAGCATCGGTTTGCCGAATTCCTCGTAATATCCTCTTGCAATTTCAAGTCCGGTCATGGATTTCCCTCGCTCTCCGATTTAGTTCCTGTTCTGTAAGAAAGTAACCATAGTAGCCGAACACGGGAGCACACTTTTCACACACAAAGGCATAGTACCCGTCTCTCGGCAGACTTTCCGTATTCAGCAGTTCTTCGGCTTTCCGAACGTACTCTTCAATGTCTTTTTCTCTCGTTTCAAAGCCCGATTCGGCGACAATAAGATCGGCAAGGTTAAGGTAAGTAATGGCAACTTCAAGTTCGCCGTTTTCCTGCTTTTCCATTACTTCGATGGCTTTATTGAACAAATCTTCTGCTTCACGGAAATTTGTAAGTTCAGTAAGCGTTAAAGCCATATTGTTATACAGTCCGCCGAGTCTTCCGTCATTTGAATCAAGTGCTGATTCGTAAATCGTTTTTGCTTTGCGGTAAAGAGGTAAAGCTTCTTGCGCTTTCCCAAATGCTTTATATCCCGTTGCGGCATTGATGAGCGTTGTACCGTATGTAACCGATTGCTCCATGTCCATAGAATCCGCAAGCGAAAGTGCATCGGATACAGCACGGAGGCATTCCGATTCTTTGCCGGTCTTTCGATAAAACCCGATCTGCTCGTTCAGAACGGTGAGCTTTCCGCGCATATCGTGACCGGCATCCGCCTCCGTCAGCCAATATTTCAAATGTCTTTCTGCCGCGTCATAGTCATTCTGATTGAGATAAGAATCCAGTTTTTCTATCATCCGTCCGACCGGAATAGGCGTAACTTCCGGGTGCATATTCAAAAGGCAGCGGGGTTCTTCATAATCATCTTTCGATAAAAAATCATTCATAGCAAAAATTCTTTCCTCACCTGACTTCCCTAAGTCGGGCACACTTGACCGTTATCATAAATATCAGCAATTTTTAACGAATCCAGCCTACTCAGCAAAACCAAAAAGACATTAATGCCATTTTGATTATATTATAGCTTTTAAATGTCGATATGTCTGTGACTGAATCACAAACAACCGCTATTATTCTCCAAAAGCATTACTGCATCAGCAACCATTTTGTACGTAGCATTCGTGTATCTTTCATAAGTCTTTATATCTTGTTACATCTTCATTCTCCACTGACAATGAAAACTTTAGTCAGTTTGTGAGAACCATAATGATTTATAATAGCTTATAACGTTCCATAAGTTCCCGTCAGTCGATGGGCTTCATTGTCGGGAAACAAAAAGAGCTTTCATATTTTCGTCCCAAAACGCCTTAAACCTTACCATTCCGTCATATCTCTTTTTTAGCATTTCCCATATTGAATTATAATTTACCATGATGTATCGGCTTAATGGAGACTAAATTGGAGACTTCGGCGAAAAGATTTCATTGTTTTGAAAGCGAGAAGCTTTCTTTGACAACAAATAATTATAGCACAAGAATCCCGAAATTTCAAGATGTACGGGCATTTTTGCGCTTCACGGGTTTAAGATGTTTTTGCGGATTTCGGCAAATAGTTCGGAATTTTTTCAAATACTTCACTTTTCTGTTGAAAATCCCAATTGCAGAGCGGAGTTTCTGCACCAAAACTTGGACTTTTCTTGCAGAATTGCCTTTCACGGCAGAAAAGAAAAAAGCCGGACAAGGTTTTTCATCCTCATCCGGCTCGGTCGGTTATTCGGTTATTATTTGAAGCGTGAAATCATCGTGTCGATGACTGCGTAAATGTTCTCACGGTTTTCCTTTGAGAGCTTGTCGATTTTATCGGAAAGCAGGGATGTTTTCACCGTGTAATCTGCTTCCACCACATCCTGAAATATGATGTTTGCCGAAGTGCCGAGAGCATTCATAATCGCAACCAGTGCTTCAAGTGACGGCACCTTTTCGCCTCGTTCAATCGCACCGATATAATTTGGTGTCAGTTCGGCTTTTTCAGCCAAGTCCTCCTGCCGCATTTTCTTTTGTCGGCGTACTTTGCGGATATTCGCACCTATCGTTTCCATTTTCATAAAATCACCTCCGTCAGCGTTTCTTACACACTAATAGTATAGGTGAATTTTATGTATTCATAAACGCACTATGCGGAAGATATGTTGCCATATAGAGTTGATTTTCTAACCTTTTCGTGCTATACTTTATGCAAAATCAAGCACGGAGGGAATGAGTATGGAAAAGAAGGTGTGTTTCATCGGTCACCGTGATGTGCCGGACGCCGAAGAACTGAGGGAAAAGATACGGATAATGGTCGAGCAACTTATCACGGAGGAAGGTGTAACTTATTTCCTGTTCGGTAGCCGGAGCGACTTTGATTCTATTTGCCACGATGTTGTAACCGAGTTGCAGGAAAAGTATCCGAACATTCAGCGGGTTGCCTACACCTGCCGCCACGAATGTGCCACGATGAAAGAGGACAAAGCCGAGGAAGAACGGATATGGAGCAGTATTCTGAAACGCCCGGTGCATATCAAGGACTATGATGCAGAGTACGAACACCCCACAAAATATACCTCCGGCAGGGCAAGTTATGTGGAACGTAATCAGGCGATGATAACCGACAGTGATTTCTGTGTTTTTTATTTTGACGAAACCTATCTGCCGCCCCGCCGAGCAGGAAAAACGCAGTAGGCTCCTTAAGGAGATGTTTGCGGAAATCGGCGATAATTGCTACGTAGAGCCGCCCTTTCACGCTAACTGGGCAGGTAAGCACGTGCATTTCGGCAAGGACGTTTACGCAAACTTCAATTTGACTATGGTTGACGATACGGATATTTACGTGGGCGACAACACTATGTTCGGCCCTAACGTATGCGTTGCCACGGCAGGACACCCCATTCTCCCCGAGCTGAGAGCAAAAGCCTATCAATACAATATGTCGGTGCATATCGGCAGAAACTGCTGGATAGGAGCAGGCGCGATTCTCGTTCCCGGCGTATCAATCGGGGATAATACCGTAATCGGCGCAGGCAGTGTAGTCACCAAGGACGTACCGTCTAACGTCGTAGCGGTGGGCAATCCCTGTAAGGTTATGCGCGAAATCGGTGAAAAGGACAGAATCTACTACTTTAAGGACAGGAAAATCCCTTCCGAGTTGTTAGACTGACGGCGGAATAATCTGCCGAAAAAAGGTTTTGCCGACGGTTCGGTTACTATGGATAACAACAACTAACGCCTCCTTTCGGTTACAAGGGGGCGTTTTCATTATTGAGAAAACCACACCACCTTACGAAGAACAGCAGTATGCCCCATCTCCCTCGGTAATCTCGCCAAGGGATAGTTAAGATACACCTTTTTCAAGCCTAATGGCTAACAGAATTCACGCGAGTTTCCTCAACGGCGTACTTGCTTCCGCTCAACGCCTTCCTAAGCCGATAGATACGTTAAGCTTTCTTACCTAGGCAGTAAGGCTTTTCGCTTTTTACCTTGCCCCTGTTCTCCTTTTATCCTATATCGTCAGCCGAAACCGCCGTTTTTTTGTAAGTCGTACGTCAAAAAACGCATATAATGAAGAAAATCGCAAACCTGCGGTTTCTTCAATCACGTACTGCTTTTCCCATACGAGGTTGGGCAAATAATCGGTCAGCCTGCGAAAAAGAAAAATTAAATGTCAATTAAGACTTGATTTATCTCCATATTGTCCATTGACATAACAAAAAATTGAGATTACAATAAAAGATAAATAGTATTGTTCTCCGGGAGGAGGAAATGAATATCGAAAAAGGGATTTGCTATAAGCTTCACCGAATCGTGAAACTTTTAGGCGCGTATGAAGCGGTTATCAACAGAAGGCTCAACCTTTCGTATTTTGAGGCTGCCGCAATGATTCGTATCGAAGCCAACGATGGGATTTTCGACATCAACGATTTGGCGGCTGTTTCCGATACCGACGTGGAAAAGGTAAGCTGTCTAGTCAATTCGCTGACGGAAAAGAAGTACATCGAGAAGGACGAAAACGGACATTTTTGCATTAGTGAAAAGGGACGCACCGTATATAACGCGATGCAGATTTTTATGACTAACGTGGAAAACAAGCTCACCAAGGGCTTGAGTGAGGAACAAATCGTGAACGCTCACGCCGTTCTCGCCCTGTTCTTCCGTAACCTGCGCAGCTAAACGTCAGTAGCGCACCGAGAGCGGCTCTTGGGGGGAGCGGCTCGTTAGTTTTTTATTCCGCATATAACCGTGAGCTAATAAGCCTCGGAAAAAAAACCGCTCCTGCCTTTCGGCGGAGCGGTTTTTTTATCCATATAAATAATGCAAACAGATAAACGAATAGTGTCGGATTACCGATTACGGTGTGCGTATTGCTTGCGTTGATTATAAACTACTTGCTTATGTTAGCAGATACTACTTTGCGTATCGAATTACCGATTTTGATTGTCGGACACTTGTTCTAATTAGAAACTCCTACTTTTGTTATCGGGTTACCGATTGCGGTGTGCGTATCTTTTCGGCTTAATATCCTCATTTACTCGGTTTTGTCATTCTGAGCGTAGCGAAGAATCCCATAAGGCGAAGCAGTGTTAATCCCTTGTTACCAAGATTAAGGCGTTGTTGCGTATCGGATTACTTGCGTTGATTAGAAACTGCTTGATTATGTTAGCAGATACTACTTTGCGTATCGGATTACCGATTTTGATTGTCGGGCGCGGCGGTCTTTTCCGTACGGGCAAGCTTAATCAAGCAGTTCTCCAGTACGTGACGGGCGCAACGCTGAAGCTCCCCTCTCGTAATGCCGTCCTTTTCGCCCAAGGTGGCGCGAAGAGTACCGTCGTCCACGTACACGTTAAGGCTGTGGGAAGTATTGCCCGGCATCATCAAATCCACTCCTGCTCTTACGCGATACGCGTGATCCTTTAATTTCGGGAACTCCGGGCTATTAGAGGAACGCATCCACCAGTCGGTCATAATATTGCCGCGGTAGCCCCACTCCTTGCGCAAGGCGGTTTCTGCCAAATCGTAGTTATAGTGACTCCAAACGCCGTTAATGCGGTTATAACTGGTCATAATATTAAGCGGAGCGGCTTCCTTAACGCACAGCTCAAAGCCCTTCAAATAGATTTCCCTCAAGGCGCGTTGCGACACTCGGGAGTCGGTATTGTTACGTCTTGTTTCCTGATTGTTACAAGCGAAATGCTTGATACAGGCAGAAACGCCCTTCGACTGGATACCGCGCACCAACGCCGCGGCAATTCTGCCCGACACTAAGGGATCCTCGGAAAAGTATTCAAAGTTACGTCCGCAAAGAGGATTGCGGTGGATATTCATACCGGGACCAAGGATAACGTCACTGCCGAACCGCAGCATTTCCTCCGCAAATAACTCGCCCAGCTCCGTCAAAAGTTCCCTGTTCCACGTGCAAGCCAACGCCGTTCCGCAAGCTAGCAGGGAGCAGTATCGGCGCAAGCGGATACCGCTGGGGCCGTCAGTTGTGATAATCGGGGGAACGCCCTTATCTCGCAGGGATTGGTAAACACCGCCGAACGCGCCGCCGTTGCCGGGGGTTCCCAGCTCGCTGTTCATATAGCCTGCGCCCCTAGTCAGCCGTTCCAACTCCTCGTCGTTAAGCTGTGCGATAAAATCGTCCATCATAGCTGTGCCGTGCAAAACGTCCGCCAGCTTAATGCCCTTGTCGCCCGTTACGGGGATTTCTCTCGGCAACGCGTCGATAATCCGCTGTTTCAGGTCGTAAGCGCGAAGCGCGACAGGCTCGAAAGCTTTAACCGTTTTGCCTGATTTTTCGGCGGCGGTCAGCCTTTCAAACGGCTCCTTAACGCCGCAAATCTCCTCAAGCTGTTGTATCAAAATCGTGTCGGTCAACTCAAAACCGCCTGCCTCAAGCAAGGCAAGGGGATTGCCGCCGACAAAGAAATCGTATTTTCCTTTTTCCAAAACGTACGCGTTGCGATAGCCCGTTTTGCCGCAGTCATCGAAGGACGAAAGCAGATAATCGGATACGGTTATCGTAATATGGGCGTTTTCGCCTGCTTTTAACAGCGGCGTTTTGTCAAAGCCGACCAACACCTTATCAGCCTTACCCAGCTTGCCGCAGGGGGCGTGAACGTATAGCTCTACTACTTCCTTGCCTGCTGATTTGCCGACATTAGTTACCTTAACCGTAACCGTTACGCCGCCGTCCTTGCGCTCAAAGGATAGCGGAGTCACCTCAAAATCGGTATAGGACAAGCCGAACCCGAAGGGATACAGCACGCGGTCGGGAGCAAAGGTGTCGAAATATCTGTAGCCTACGTAAATATCCTCGGTGTAATTGTTAAACTCCGTGCCGCCGAAAAAGTCCGCGGAGGGGTAGTCCTCATAGGCTTTTGCGATAGTTGAGGTCAGCTTGCCGCAGGGGTTCACTTTTCCGCAAAGCACCTCTGCCACGGCGTTGCCGCTTTCCATACCGCCTTGCCAGCACCACACCACGGCGGACAGCTTGTCGCCGAAAACCTCTGTCCAAGCCATATCCATTATATTGCCGCAGTCCATCAAAACCACCGTCTTTTCAAAAGCCGAGGTCACTGCGCCCAACATTGCGATTTCCTTATCGGTCAGGTAATAGCTACCCTGTTTCAGCTTGTTTTCTCTGTCCTCACCTGCGGCTCTTCCGATTACCACTACGGCGGTCTTCGCGGTTGCCGCCGCTTTTTCGGCTACAGCCTTGGTCAAGGGCATTTCGGGATAGCACATTGGCCAGGCACCCCACCAACCGTCGTCCTTGGCGTTGGCGAATTTTCCGCTCCAACGGCGATAAATCTCCACCAGCTCCTCGTTCAGCTTGAAGCCGTAATTGCGCAAGCCGTCGATTAGGTTGACCTTGTAGGGAGCGTTGACGTCGCCGCCGCTTCCGTATCCGACGTAAAAATAATCCGCTTGGCATCTGCCGAATACGGCTATCTCGTTATCGGGGTTAAGGGGAAGAACGCCGTCGTTTTTCAAAAGAACGGTACCCTCTGCCGCCGCGGCTCTCGCCAACTCGGCAAATCGGGGAGAAACCGATTTTTCCCCTGCCGCCTCACCGCCTGTGTCCTGCACCAAACCGGTTTTCATTATTTTGTTGACAGTGGCGGAAATCAGTTTTTTGAAACATTTTGCGATTATCATATATCCTCCGTATGGCGGTAATTAATTTCGGCAGACTTGCGAAAGCTTGTCCGTATAAGACTTTCACCGACAAAATTTATAGGTACGGGAGCAGAGCGGCGGCAAAAAGCCCACACACTCTTGGCAAATAAAAATCCGTCAGCTCCTGCTTATGAGCCTAATCCAACAGCTTGCAAGGATATTTCCCCTCGGCAAGCATAATATCGAAAGCTCTCATTACAGCCGCCTTGTCCTCGGCATAGGTCACGCCGTACCAGTTATCCTCGGTTTGCAGTACCTTGACCTCGGCTTTGCCGCTTCTTATGGCGTTGCCCACCGCAGTGGGCAAGAAAAACTCCTTTTTGAGAGGATCAGCTGGCAATTCCTCACGGATAAAACGGCAGAACTGCTCCTCGAACTCCCCGAAGACAGAGGGCGTAAAGCCCCACATATTCATTGAAATCAAACTGGAGGGCGCAAGCGTTCTGATAACGCCGTCCTTTTCCGTTACTACGCTATCCCCTCTGCGATAGATATTCTGGCACTCCACAACGCTGTTCAAAACGCCTGCGGAGCTGACGTCGCAAAGACCGCGCGTAACGCCGCCCTTGTCCGTTAAGGTGTTGATAAGCCGATAGCCCACCATAGCCCAATCGTAACGGGCGCCGTCGGCGGCTGACGACAAGTGAGCGAACATTTTTTCGTAAGCGTGTCTGCCGTAAAAATCGTCCGAATTGACAACGGCAAAGGGTTGACGCACCACGTCCTTACAGCTAAGTACGGCGTGAGCGGTACCCCAAGGCTTGGTTCTTAAAATCGGAGCGGAAAAGCCCTCGGGAAGAGCGGAAGACTGAAGCGCGAACTTCACCTCAACGTGCCGTTCAAGCCCCTTAACCGCCTGCTTGACCTGCTCTCCCGTTGCGGGGTTGACAACGAAGGTGACAGCCGAAAAGCCTGCTTTAACCGCGTCAAAAACAGAGTACTCCATAATGGAATGTCCTCTGCTGTCCATTGCGTCAATCTGCTTTAAGCCACCGTATCTGCTGCCTAAGCCGGCAGCCATTATTACCAATTCCGCCATATCACCGTTCCGTGAACACCCTCAACGCCGCGGATATTTAGTCAAAAACGACTATCGGCGTTAATAATCCTACGGGAAACGCATTTAAGAAAAGCCCCCCCGTTCCGCTTGCGCGGCAGTATGCGGATAATCGCCGAAATACGGCGAACGTCCGCGTTATTCTATATTAAATTATAACGCTTATTATTACTAAAGTAAAGAGCGAAATTGCCGAAAGCGGCGAAAACCCTGCCGTAGGAGAGAGGAAAAAGGGCGAAACAAACGGAAACAAAGGGTTAAATAAACGGAACAAAGACAGAAAATCTTGAAATATTCGACAGAAATCGATTTTAGAACACAAAAATGCGCTACTTTCTTAAAATGAAACCGTAAAAGTATTGATACGCTAATTAACCATAGAATAAAAAATCGTTTTGATTAACTGAATTGAAAAACGAGGCAGATAACGGAATTGGAAAAAGTAAGCTAATTAAAAAAACCGAGATAACGGAAACGGAATTACAAAATCCCGTTGATTTTAGAATTACGGGATAACGGACAAAAAAGCAAAGTCACCCATCTAACAACGGGAAATAACCCTTAAACCGCAGATTATTCTAGGTGCAAGCGGTGACGGTAAATTGATTTTATGCGGATAAATCAAGAAAAATGCGATTATTGCAATAAAGCCTTACGGCTTAATCAGCGGAACCTCGGTAATCAGGTTAAGGTGATACTTTTCCACAAGCTCGGTTGCGTATTCTATTGCGCCCTCGGTGCCGACCTCCGCAGTGCGATGAGCGTCACAGCCGAATACCACCTTATTCCCCACCTCGCCTGCGATTTTCCAAAAAATCTCCTTGGGATAACGGCGGTTTTTGCGGATACCTAAAAAGTTAATTTCCAAAGGAATATCCGCTTCTTTTGCGGCTAGACACAGCTTCTCGGCGTATCTGGTGTATATGAGCTTAGGTCCTAGGTAGTAGGGTACGTCAGGGTGAGCTACGTAGCTGAATTTGCCGCTTTTAATGGCGGCAATCACCTGCTTAGTATAGTTTGCCAGCTTCAATTCGGAAAAGAACGGCAGGCACATATAAGCGGCGCGGCGGTCGATTTCGTTATTTGTGAAGTGCTGTCCCAAAATAAGGTAATCAATGGGAAATTGCCCGATAAATGCGAGAAAACTCTCAAAATACTTGGGATAATATTCGGTCTCGAAGCCGATATAGATTTTGATTCTGTCCTTGTACTCCTCTCTTAGCTTCAAAAGAGTATTTACGTAGCCCTCCGCGTCCTTTGTCGCCATTCGGAAGGAGGAGCAATAGCCGTTGGGAAAGGGGTACGGACAATGGTCGGAAAAGCCCAGTTTGTCAAAGCCTGCCGCGATAGCGTTCTCGATATATTCTCGCTCACTGCCCTTTGCGTGGTGGCAACGGGTGGTATGCGTATGGTAGTTTTCGTGCATTATAATCTCGCTCACTGCTTTCTCCAAAACTCAAAATCCCTGCTATATCCGTAGTAATTGCAGATAGGTCTATAATTTGTCCTGATACTTTCCGCGTGCGGACTCCATCAAACTAATTAAGTCCGACTACCGCCTTGTCGGGAGCGGCAACCGTTTCGATATTCTCCGCCACAAGGTGCATTTGAAGGGAGCCGTCCGGTGCTTGTACGTAAACCATACTGACGGTCAGAATCGCCCAAACAGGACGCGTTATTCTAACGCCCGTATCGTTGCGGCAAGCCATAACGAAATCCCGTATATCATTCACACAGCAGGTCATAACCTTGCGCCCTGCAACGAAAAACCCCTCGGGGAGCTTGGGATTAGGCTTACATTCCGCCAAAAATTTAACCCGTTTGTTCTTGTAACGATCGGGTGATTCGAAGGTGTCGATATACCAAGTGCCGTAGTCCTCAGGTTGAAGCTCGATAGAATCCGCGTCCAAATTATAAGGTAAGTCCTCGGCTAGGGTAACGGAGTTACCGTCGGAGTCGAAGAGCATAAAGTTAAGGTTGGAATTAATCAGCAAAAGGTTGCGTCTGTAGCTTCCCACCGCCTTGTCGTCGTCACAGCGGTTCATCATAACGATATCCGAATCCTTAAGCATATCCGTAAATTTTTGGCGCATATTGTTGAAATACACCTTGAAGGTGGACGCGTCGATAACGGTAATCTGCTGTTGAACCTCGAAGTATGAGGGAAGCTGACGGCACTTGTCGCCCCACATCTCGTTAGCCTCGATATAGATAACGTCGGGGTGGTATTTTTTCACCAGCTCCTTAAGCGTTTTTTCGTCAAACTCTTCAGGGCTACCGAACTGATAAACCTCGGTGTTGAGCTTTTTCAGCTCCGCGACGTCATACTCCTCCTCGCCCGATTCGCATACCAAAATCAATCCCCTCGCGCTCTTATCCACAAAGGTTTCGACTGCAATTGCGTCCTTAAGGAACCAGGTCTTGCCTGCTTCCAATATGCCGTTAATCACTATTACGGGTATTCTGAACATATTACGCCCTCTTGAACAGCTTTTTCAGCTCGTCCTCGCTTAAATGTGCGCCGATAACGCATACTCTGCCGCATACGTCAGGTGCGCCCTTTCTGATTTCGTAATCGCCTGCGACCAAATCAAAATAGTACCATTCGGCGCAATCGGCGGATTTGACCAAGCCCTTGGCGCGGAGTACGTTCTCGTGAGCGGCTATTGCCTTGAGAATATCGTCCAAACGCTGATAGGTGTATGCCTCGTGGGTTTCGTCGCCCCAGCTTGCAAAAACCTCGTCCGCGTCGTGTCCGCCGTGGTGATGGTGATGATGGTGTTCGCCCTCGTGGTGACAGCAATGATGCTCGTGTTCGTCTTCATCTTCATCGTCATCGTCGTGATGGTGGTGACAATGCTCGTGCTCGTCTTCATCTTCATCGTCATCGTCGTGATGGTGGTGACAATGCTCGTGTTCGTGTTCGTCATCATCGTCTTCGTGGTGATGGTGGTGACAATGTTCGTGCTCGTCTTCGTCTTCGTCCTTTTCGTCGTGGTCGTGGTCGTGATGGCAGTGTTCGTGTTCGTCCTCGTCGTCGTGGTGATGGTGGTGACAATGCTCGTGCTCGTCCTCCAGTTCCTCTGTTTGAAGTTCCGCCAAAAGTGCGTCAACCATACCTACGTCGTTTTCAAGTGCGGACAGGATTTTCTCACTTTCAAGAGCTTCCAAATTGGTGGTTATAAGAGTAGCCTTAGGATTGATTTCTCTGATTTGTTCCACCGCCTTTAACAGCTTGTCCTCGCTGATTTTGTCGGTTTTGCTAACCACTATCGTATTTGCTTGCTTAACCTGATCGATATAAAACTCGCCGAAATTGCGAACGTACATACCCACCTTACCGCCGTCAACCACGGTAGCGATTATATTAAGCTGAAGCTCCGCCGTGACCTTTTCTATAGCGCGAACTATGTCGGAGAGCTTGCCTACGCCCGAAGGCTCGATTATCACTCTGTCGGGAGCGAAACGGTCTATAATCTCCTTCATAGATGCCTCGAAATCGCCTACCAACGAACAGCAGATACAACCGGAGTTAATCTCTCTGATTTCGATACCGGCGTCCTTCAAAAACGCGCCGTCAACACCGATTTCGCCAAATTCGTTCTCGATTAAAACGACCTTCTGTCCCTTGAAAGCGGAAGCTAAAAGTCTTTTGATAAGAGTGGTCTTACCCGCTCCCAAAAATCCTGAAATAACGTCGATTTTTACCATAAAAAACACCTCCTAACCGAATGCCGCTAAAGTTTGTGATACCGCCGCCCAAGTCCCTCGAAAGGACAAAAAGCCGAATCGTCTTTCACGCGCTCAACGCGCTTCGCGCACTCGCTTATACTCAGTAATTATAACACTTAAGTAAGAAATGTATAGCTTTTTGAGAGGTTTTTCAAAAAATTATCAAATCGTTTGACTTTAATGCGGTTTGCGGATATGCTAATAAAATCAAAAAGGGAGGACGTTTCCGAAATGGGAGAGGTTTTTTTAGACGCTTTAATCGACAGCTTAAAAATTCTTGGTATCGTCGTTGCGGTGTATTTCGTTTTGGGCTTGATAGAGCCGAAAATCTCGCACAGACTGGAGCACGCCAGTCGTTGGTCGCCCCTATTCGGCGTTTGTTTCGGACTGATTCCTCAGTGCGGTTTCAGCGTAATCGCCGCTGACCTTTACCGCAAAAAGCACATTACAATGGGTACGGTCATAGGCGTTTTCATAGCCACCAGCGATGAGGCGTTGCCGATTTTTCTGTCCGAACCCGACAAAATATTGATGGTTCTCCCCCTGTTGGGAGTTAAACTCGTTGCAGGCTTGGCGGTGGGCTATGCGGTGGATTTGATTTATTCAAAAGGCCGCCGCGCGGTTGCTATGCACCGCGAGGACTGCGCCTGTGAGGAAATCGTCCACATCGGCTGCTGCGGTCACGAAATCGAAAATGCCGAGGATATCGCGGAGTGCAACGAGAACAACTGCCATTACGAGCACGAGCACGAGCATCATCACGAGGACGAGGGCGAGGGCGAGAATGAGCATCACCACGAAACCGAACACGAGCATCACGAGCATCACCACGAAGCCGAACACGAGCACGAGAAAAAGAAGTTTAAGCTGGACAAAAAGACGGTAAAACGCTACGTTGTTCACCCCTTAATACATTCGCTGAAAATCTTTGCTTACGTTCTGGTAATCAACGTGATTTTCGGAATTATTATGTATTATGCCGCGGACAAGGTAACGGCTTTCCTCTCCTCCGCCAAATATGCGGCTCCCGTCTTCGCGGTATTGGTGGGACTTATCCCCAACTGCGCGTCGTCCGTTATACTTTCCGAGCTTTTTATCTCCAACGTGCTGTCCTTCGGCGCGTGCGTTGCAGGGCTTTGCGTCAACGCGGGCTTAGGGCTTTTGGTGCTGTACAAGGACGTTAAAAAGATAAAGGAAAACCTGCTTATCACCGCGATTTTGATATTGTCGGGCTTGGCTGTCGGATATATCTGCTGTGCGGTTGCAGGCTTTTAATCGGGGCTGACGATACCGCTAGGCAGTCGCCTTGGTTAAAAGTCGGCTATGGTCTGCGTTAAGCAATCTTGACAAACAGATAAGGCTCCTAATCAAACAATGTCGAAAAGACAATAATCCGTAACGTCAAATACCTTAATGAAAATCGACAATTCTTTACGGCAGACGGTTATTTACGGCAGACAGCTACTTACGGCAGACGTGCTGTCGGCAGACGGTTGTTTACGGCAGACGGTTATTTCAAATGATTTATAAAAAATAATCAACAAAAAGGCAGTGACGCTTAAAGCGGACTGCCTTTTTTGAAATCGCATCTTGATATGTGTTTTGCTTACGTTTTGCCGTTTTTTCGACTCGGTTGAGTCAATTTGCCAAAGGTCGTTAGGTCAAGCCCAATCAATAGAGTTAAGTTAAGCACTGCAAGGGAGTACGGTTAAACCCAAAAAGAGTTAGCTTAACCCTGCCAAAGGGCGTTAGGTCAAGCATTTCGCCGCGGTTTTACCTGCGCCTTAACGGTTGGCAAAAGCCTCGAATTCTCTGATTTCCTTAGCGGTGACAGTTATCGGCACCTTGGAAATTGCCGCCAGTACGTCCGCTTGCGTAACGGGAACGATTTTGTCTGTTTTTATGTACTGCCCCAAGGGTTCGATTTTCGCTCTGTCGCAAATCTCCTCTATATCCGCGCCGCTGTAGCCTTCGGTGGCTAACGTCAGCGCGTCCCAGTCGATGTCCTCGGCAAGGGGTGCCTTTTTCAGGTGACGTTTTAAGAGGAAAAGTCTTGCCGCACCGTCGGGAAGAGGAATATAGATTTTTTCGCTGAAACGTCCTGAGCGTACCGCCGCGGAATCCACGTCCCAAGGACGGTTAGTCGCGCCTAACAGCAAAAGGTTGGGGTTGCGCCCCGAAAAGCCGTCAATCTGCTGCAAAAACTCGTTGACTCTTTTGTCGTTGTGAGCGTCCTCCCCTCTAACTCTGAAAAGACTGTCCATCTCGTCGATAAAGATAATCGCACGCTCGTCCTTAGAAGCGGTTTCAAACAGCGAGCTGATATTTTGTTCGGACTCGCCCACCCATTTGCTCAGTATATCCGAGCCCTTCACCGCGTAGAACGCCGCGCCGACCTCGTGGGCTATTGCCTTGGCTATCATAGTTTTGCCCGTTCCGGGAGGGCCGTAAAGCAAAACGCCGCCGCCTGTTTTTTTGCCGTAAGCCGCGTACTTCTCAGGGTACTTTATCGGATCTATCATACGGACGGTTATAGTCTTCTTGACCTCGTCAAGTCCTGCAATATCGTCAAAGCCGATATCCGGCACCTGTGAGGGCGCCCAAGTCTTGCCGTCCTCCTCGTCCTCGTCACGGTCAGCCGCCGCGCCGTTACTGCTCTTCGGCTTTTTAGGCGCGCGCATAATCTTGCCCGTTTCCTTATCCACCGGCATTTCCTCCAGATGGTCGGCAATATAAATCAGCCTTTTCGCCCGTTCGACTCTGGCTTCGCGCAGTTGCTTAGAACTGCTTGCCGCCAGTTTCAGCAGTGTTTCCGCCGCCAAAAGGTAATTACGCTTGGCAATACCGTAGCTTTCGTCCGCGTGGGCTTTTTTCGCACGCTCGTAATAAACGTAAAAAATATCGTATAATAAACTCTCGTCCGCCATAATTACTTATCGGTATCCGTGTTGTTGATACGCTTACGCAGCTTAGAAAGCTCCGCGGTAATGTCGTCCTCGGAGGTTTCGTCCTGACCGACCTGCTCGTCGATAAGGCTCATTATCTCGTCGTCGCTTATCGAATTGGAATCGCCGCTTTGAGAGGAGTACTCGCTGGCACTGCTGTCTAAGAACATATCCATCTGCTCCTGCTGAAGCTCCACGCCTGACATCGCCGCCTCGAACTGCGCCTGTACCTTGGCAAACTCCTTGCTGTCCGTCAGCTTGACCATCGCCTTGCTGACAACGCTTAAGCCGTTAAGGAACTCGTGAGTCATAGAGGACATATCCTTCATTTGGCTGACAATCTCGAAGTTGAGCATCATTTCCTGCGCCTTCTTCTGCTGTGACATAGTCATCTTAAGACCTGTGACCGCCAAATTGAATTGTGCGGTTAAGCCCAAACGCTTGGACTTTTTAGCCGCCTTGATATAAACCTTTTTTTGCGCTTCCAGCTTGTCAATGTGCTTCTGCATCTGCGACAAGGTTTTGCGAACCTGCATCTTCTCTTCCAGTTCCTTTTCCTGCTTGGTCTTGAATAATCCCATAATTTACCTCCCTTTATTCCTCGGCGTCGGTCAGCTTGTCGGGGGTGGTTCTGCCTGCCTCCGCGTCTGCGATTTCGCCCTCCATATCAGCGGTTTCCTCTGTTTCAAACATAGCTAACAGCGCGTCGTCGTTATCGCCTACGCCGTAGATGGTTTCGTTCTCGTCATAAGCGGCTTCAACCTCCTTAAAGGTCTCGTCCGCGTTGGTCAAAACGTCCTCCGCCTTAACTCTGGTGCCTAACGCCTTGTTCAAAAATCTTGCCAAATTCTTCTGGTCGGCAAGCAGGTTGTTAAGCGAAACCTTGCCCGTATTGGCAAAAAATGTGTTGTCGTCTATCGCCTGTTTAAGCTGATTAAGCAGGCGGTTGTTGTACATAATGTACATACAACGCTTGATATTGCGCTCCTTTTCCTGCTTGAGAAAGTTGATTTTTTTGGCGTAGAAAAGTCTCATATCACGGGATTTTTCCGCTTTGCCCTTGGTGGTTAAAGCGGCGATTTCGTCCGCGGCGCCGTCAATGCTCTTTTCCAGCGCGGCTTCCTCCTGCTCCAGCTTAATCAGAGCGTCCACCACGTCTTCTCTTTTAAGTTTCCTGAATTTACTGAAAATCCACCAAGCCATAATATCTCCTTACGCTAATGCGGCACGTTCCGCCAAAAGCAGTTTCAGCTCCTTAACGAGCATAGCAACGTCCTCGTTCCTGTCTCTTTCCGAGGCCAGTTTTATCTTGATGTCGGCAAGCTTTTCGCCGATTTTCTTGTCCTTCTGCGCCACGTCGGGATCGGAGGAAGGGTTAGAATATCTAATATCCTTTTCTATCGACTTCAAATCCGCACAGCAGGGCTTACCCTCCGCAAGCGTCACCAGAACCGCAGCCGCGTTGGCGTTGTCCTCAATGACGGCCTTGTGCTTAAGTATCTCGCCGGTGTGAGTCTTTTTCAGCTCTCTCTTGCCTGCGCCTGCTCTGTCCTGAACCTTGGTTCTGTCCTTGTTACTGAAAAACATAACGGCACCTCCTAGAATTTTGAGCCGCATTTACGGCAGTAGTTGGCAGTAATAATATTGTCCGCTCCGCACTCTGCGCAAACCTTAATGCCGTCGGAGAGCTTGGCTCCGCACTCCGCGCAGAACTTGGCGTCGGCGTCGCACAATGCGCCGCACTCTATGCAGTACAATCCGTTTTCCGCCTTTTTGCGACGTTCAAGCTCCGCCTCGATAGCGGTCTTGTAAACGTCGTCCAATACGATACGGGAAATAATGAAGGAGCTGATTTCCAGTCCGTACTCGTCGTCAAATAGTTTTGACAGCTTAGGCAGTACAGCCGCGGAAAGTATCTGCTTGTACTCCGCAATCGCGGAATAGGACAAGCCCTTTTCCCGCATATAATAAGCAACGGAAGGCTCCAACTCGTTGGCGATACGCCCCTGCAAACGCTCCTTAAGGGTGTCCACTGTGAAGTGCTTTTCCGCGCCGATAAGCTCCAAATAAAACTGCCGTGCATTCTTAACCTTGACCTCGAACTCGCCTGACGCGCCTATCTTAACGGGAATTCCCGTGGCAGGATCGCAAAAGTCGATAAGGTCCCTTGTGCCCCAAAGAGCCTTTAGCTTGGCAGTGCGGCTGAAATAGACCAGCTCAACTCTGAAACTGCCGATTTTCTCCGTCTTGAACAGCCCTATCCGTCTGTCGAAAATAGGATACGTACCCGGGGAAAGAGTCTCTGTAAGCTGTCCGTTCTTGATAAGGATAGCCTGATGGGTTTCGTCCACTATCACTCTGGCGTCCACGTCAAAATCCGTAACCTCTTTTTTGATAAAAAGGTCGTCGTTGGTGAGGTCAAGCTCGTCAAGTCCGATAAGTGTAATTTTCTTTGCCATACTATATTCTCCCTTGCGGATACCGAAACGGAACCAAGCCCGTCTATCCGCCATAATTACCGTTGTGCCCGATTATCCTTGCCGCTGTGCTACATTATCGCCGAGTAAGCGATAAATTCGCCGAGGGAAACCAGAAAAACCAAAAAAGGCAGAAGGGCTTCTATAACGCCCTCGCCCCGTATGAAGCGTTGGCTTTCGGGGGGCATTTGTTTTTTGCGGTATTTGCCGCTGTCGATTTTTTTACGTCTGCGCTTCCGCGAAGAATAAACGCACACTCCCACAAAGCAGATTACGCCGGAAAGGGGGAAGAGCCACCCTAAAAACGTAGGATAGGAGTCGGGGAATTGGGCGGTTAAAACCGAGAACAGCACCAACAGCGCAACCAACACCAAGTCAAGCATAAAGAAATCCTTGGTAGGCTTGGTTTTGCACAGCTCAACGTAGTGCCTTATACCTCTTTTTTGATTAAACAGCTCCGCGGAGTTGTCCGCCTTGACAGGCGTTTGCTCGGGGCGATGCAAGGTCTCTTCAAAAAGGTCGGCGGAGGGCTCGGGGCGTTTGACGCTGATTTTCAGCTTGCTCTCTGCCGCCAAAAGCGACGCCGACATAGTGACGTAGCTTTTCTCCAGTCCGCTTAGGT
The DNA here is from genome assembly GCA_964368645.1 of uncultured Christensenellaceae bacterium. Taxonomy (GTDB): domain Bacteria; phylum Bacillota; class Clostridia; order Christensenellales; family CAG-1252; genus JAEDHM01. The sequence goes on along the minus strand of CAYJBY010000018.1, from coordinate 13,178 downwards.
TGTTGTATGCCTTCCTCGCCTGCATAACCTTGTAGCAATCGTTGGGCGTTAAGGTCTTGGGGAATGCGGATATTAGACTATCCACGGATTTCGCACTGGTACGGGCAAGCCCGTCTCGCGCGGTCTGCCTCTTGACAAGATAATCCGCATAGTCGGAGTCCAGTGCCTTGAGGTCTAAGCCCATACGGGTTGCGATATCCTCGTACTTCATTATTTCGCCCGTCTGATAATTGGTGTAATTGTCGGTGACGATACGCAAATAGCCCGTCCAAACCCTGTAATCGGAGGCGTATTCAAAGGACAGCTCGTCGCAAATCGCCCTCGCTCTTTCAAACTCGCCCGCTCCGCAATAGCTTCTTATACTGCTGACCTTGTTGCCGAAGGAGTCGTCGGTGGTTTTGCCTGCGTTGAAAAAGCTGTCGAAATAGCTTGTCAAATCCCCGAAAAGCTCTCTGCCGTCCTTAAGCCCCTGTATGTGCCAAAGCTCATCGGGCAGTGCGTCGGGATTAAAGCCGTCCATCAGCACGGGGAGAATGCATTTGCGGTCGTTATCCAAGCGGTTAATCGCGCCGAAACGGCACCACTCGTTACGCATCCAGGTGGTATTGAGATAGCTCACCTTATCGCAGATTAAAAGCATCACTCTTGCGGTGTGCAAGCCGTAATAGATGTTGGGCTCGTACTCTCTGACGGTGATATTCTTAAGAGAAACCTCGCTGAAAAACACGTTGTACTTGCCCGAAAAACGGTTGTAAATATCATAGGCAAGCTGTGTGCCTCTGGTGGTCTCGCCCTCGCTGTCCGTCTTTTTGAAGCAGATGAAAATATCGTAGGGAGGAGTAGCTGAAATAGCGGCGTAATCCTGCCGCGCCTTGTCGATAAAGGCGGCGGTCTCGCGGTACACTCTCGCCTTGTCGGGGGAATACTTATCCGCGTACCAAAGTGCGCCCTTGTAGCCGTCCGTGTCCTCGCAGGGAATGTTTTTCAGTCTGTAAAAGCAGGGGAAAACCTGCCCCTTGCCGTCCATCTCGAATAAAAGATTCTGGCGGCACATAAAGAAACCCCAGTAAGCGTCGGACAAATCCTGCCCCTTGTATTTTTGAACTATATCGCGGTACGCCTGCTCCGCCTCCGCAAACCGTGCGGACTGGCGCAGATTGGCGGCTATACGCAGGTCGGTTAGCAGTCCGTCACCCGTTTTGGGGCGATAGATGTTACCGCAGCACGGACAAAGAAAACTCCCGTCCGTCTGAAGCGTACAGGCACTGCCGCAAGTTAAACAGTTAAAAGTCGAAAAAAGTTCTGCCATTATATAACCTCTCGCATAGGCTTCCTTAATCGGGTGCGCCCACCGCGTCACGCGCGTTGCGGCGCGTTACCGCGCAAAAAGAACGTCTATGCTAATAAGATAATACCATATCGCGCGTAAAATTGCAATGCGCTGTAAATTGTTTTTTTATCCGCGGTATGATATAATAAAACGGTAATATAATTTTTGCCGCAGTCTTCGGCAGAATGGAAAGGAGCATAACGTATGGAAAAGACCAACGCGGCGAGAGCTTTAGCCGCAAAAAAACTGCCCTTTAAGGAATATTTTTTCGACACGCCCGTAGCGGTTTCCGGTGTGGAAATGGCGGCGGCTATCGGCAAGGACTGTGAAAAGGTGTTCAAAACCCTAGTAACAGTAGGGAAAAGCGGTGCGCATTACGTGTTTATGATACCCGTAGCCGAGGAGCTGGATTTGAAAAAAGCGGCGCAGGCTGTGGGAGAAAAGAACGTAGAAATGGTGAAATCCAAGGACTTGCTTCCCCTGACGGGGTACGTTCACGGCGGCTGTTCCCCCGTGGGAATGAAAAAGTTTTTCACTACCGCCATACACAATACCGCGGAGCAATACCCAACCATAACCTTTAGCGGCGGACGAATCGGTTATCAGGTAGAAATGAGCCTTTCCGACCTGCAAAAAGCCATAAAACTTTCCGTAGAGGATTTGATTAAATGCGAGTAACCTGTATTTACGGTGATTCCGCGCGGCAGGGCTTCACCGCCGACCACGGCTTATCCTTCTTTATCGAAGCAAAAAACGGTTGCTTGCTTTTCGACTTGGGCAAGGATTTCGGTATACTGGAAAGCAATGCGCGAAAAGCCGCCGTAAACATAAAACTTGCGGATACTGCGGTGATTTCCCACGCTCACGACGACCACGGCGGCGCGTTGTCGGGCTTTTTGGGGAAGAACGAAACAGCAACAGTTTACGTAGGCAGTAACGCTTTTGCCGAAAGATATTCTCTGTCGCAAGGCTCGCCGAGAGCTATTGGATTAGACGCGAAACTTTCGGATAATCCGAGAATAATCACAGTTAGCGAGCCTAAGCTCGTTACAGACGGCGGATACTGCTTTACCTCTGATGGCAACAGGGGTTTCGTTCCCGATAACAGCCCTTACCGCGAGCTTACGGAAGCGGACTCCTTCGCACACGAGCAAAGTCTGTTTTTCCCCGAAAAATCCGTGCTTTTTTGCGGTTGCGCTCATAAAGGTATTCTCAATATAATCGACTCCTGCACCGCTCTTTTCGGCGCACCGAAAACGGTAATCGGCGGTTTTCACACCACCTCCCCATCTACGGGAAAAACCCTTGACGAAACCGCGCTTAACGCGCTCGCTTCGGTCTTATTAGCCCTCAACGCGGACTTTTATACCTGCCATTGTACGGGGGAAAGAGTTACGGAGCGGTTATCCGAGCTGACTCACGGCAGAGTGCGCCCCGTATTATGCGGCGACGTGCTGGAGCTGTAGTTGTGAGTGCATAAGCAAGGACATAAAAGCAAAATTTACGGATATTAGTGGATAATTCAAGACGGCAGACGGCTGTCGGCAATTAACGAGGAGATTTATGATTATTTATTTCAGCGGAACGGGTAACAGTAAAAGAATAGCCTTATCGTTAGCGGAAAAACTGGGCGACAAGGCGGTGGACGCTTTTGAGTATTTAAGAAACGACGGCGCGGACGCCTTTGCGGATAGCCGCTACGTTTTCGTCACGCCTACTCACGCTTGGCGTATGCCCAGAGCGTTTACGGATTTTGTTTCGCGTTGTTCCTTCGCTTCGGCTCCCTCTTGGTTCGTGATGACCTGCGGCGACGGTATAGGGGCGGCAGGCGGTTATTTGGACGCGCTTTGCGGCAAAAAGGGCTTGCGTTATATGGGAGTTTTCCCTGTGGTAATGCCCGAAAATTATATTGCGATGTTTGACGTTACTCCCCAACCCGAGGCTGACAGACTGGTGGCGGCGGCTGAATTGACCGTCTTCCATATCGCCGAGCTAATAGCGGCGGAATCGCCTTTTCCTCCTGTAAAATCGGGCTTAGTCGGCGCAATAGAAAGCCGCGGAGTCAACGGTCTGTTTTATCGGTTTTGCGTTAAGGACGACGCCTTTACGGTTACAGACGAGTGCGTTGGGTGCGGCTTGTGCGCCGCGCTGTGTCCTGTGTGCAATATAATTATCGAAAACAACCGACCGCTTTGGACAGGGAAATGTATTCATTGTATGGCGTGTATTTCAGTCTGTCCGAAAAAAGCTATCGAATACGGCTCCAAAAGTCATAATCAACCGCGTTGGTACCTTAAAACCGATGCAAAAAAAGAGGACTGAAGGACGGATTATTCGCCCACTATAAACGGTCTATGGAGAGGAGCGCGTAAACGCGAGATTCTTCCTCGCAATGAGATTGCTCCTCAGAATGACAAGTCCGAGTATTGTTATAGGCAAAGGATAAGCTTATCGTTCGGGATAACAAATCCGACTATTAGTGTATAGACCAGTGTTATTTTGCAGTCATACAGTGTTATGTACTGTCATTCTGAACAAGCGTTTATGCGTGGTGAAGAATCTCGCCGACAGGCGGTAATTTACCACGATACCCACCCCACAATAACACACGGTGTTTTTGCGAGAAACATCGGGGAGAAAGAAGTCCTACCGAGAAAAAAAGACGGTCTATGGAGAGGGGCGCGTAAACGCGAGATTCTTCCTTGCAATGAGATTGCTCCTCAGAATGACAAGTCCGAGGACGGAATACTCGCCCACTATAATAGAAAGATTGGTCAAGTTAATTCAATACTGTAATGGATTAAAAAAGGACGGGGTTCCGTCCTTTTTTGTTGATTGTTGATTTTTTTTGTGCAAGTTGATTGCCCGTTACTAAGTTTTCGTTTTATCCACCCGATTGCGCGTTACTGCCCTCTTTCACGTTGACAAGTTAATTGCGCTTACTGTTGCCTTTCGCTTATTCAACCCGACTGCGCCTTATTGTAGCCGTCCTTGTTGCCAAGTTGATTGCGCGTTACTGACCTCTTTCGCTTACGGTGTAATTGACCGTTATATTCTTAGCGGTGGCTACGCTGTCGATAAAGTCGGTAACTACGTTGGAAAGCACGCCGAAGCCCAAGCCCTCGTTCTCGGTGTCCACCAGCTTAAAGGTCGCTACGCCTATAATCTCGTTATAGATATTGCAGATAGGACCGCCTGAATTGCCGGGGTTCAGCGCGGCGTCCGTTTGCAAAACGTCTCTTGTATATGTGCCGTTATCGTCCGTACTCTTAAAGGTGCGGTGAGGATTGCTGATAACGCCTGTAGTGACAGCCAAGCCGTAGCCCTCCGCGTTGCCTATAACCACGGTTTCCTCGCCTAAGGTCAATAGGTCGGAGTCGCAGAAGGTAAGGGGTTTTATAGAGGAAGGCATATCCACGAATTGCAAAAGAGCCAAATCGTTGCGGCTGTCTGTGGAAATAACCTTCATACGGTAACCGCCTGCCTTATAAAGACTGCTTGTTGAGATAAAGTTAGCTGTAATGCTGTCGTACTCTGCGGTTTCGATAGTTGTGGACTGCCACCAACCCTTGCCTGTGGAGCTTTGGTATTCGTAAGTAACCACGTGACAGTTAGTGATAACGTAACCGTCGGAAGTGATGATAAAGCCCGTTGCCGCTCCCGTGACGGTCTGTTTGTTGACAGTAGCGGTGCAGGTCAGTTCCAAAACGGAATCGAGATTAGCGTCGATAACGCTTAACGCCACGTTGGAATAATCGGTGGGAAGATAGTACTCCCTCTTGTAATCCTTAACCGCCTCGTCAACCTTATCGTTGAAAACCTGCGTAGTGATAACCGCGCACAAAACCACGCTAAGTATCATAACGCCCACCATAACCAACGCCATAATAAGGGTAAGTTTTTTCATTCTGCGGTAAGAATCGTCCGTTTTGCCGCCGCCCTGATTATAACTTCCTCCGCCCTGATTGTAGCCGTTGGGATTAAAATTATAGCCGCCTTGATTGTAGCCGTTGTCGTTTTGACCGCCGTTGCCGCTATCGTTTATTTCGTCGTCATCAAAAAAACCCATAATTACCTCTTTAGTATTTTATACGGTTTCGCGGAATTATAAAACCCACGTTTGCTACAATATACACTGCCTAGCTTAAAAACGCATTAAAGAGCAAAGAGATTTTTCATTCTGTCCGCCGCCGCCTTGACGAACGCGTCGGGATCGGTTATCGCGCTCCCTGCAAAGACCTCGGCGGTATAGTCGCCGTTGTACTTAAGCTTGCGTAGCTTTTCGGCTATGTGTTCCCAGTCGCAAACGCCGTCACCGGGGAGCAAATGACTGTCGCCGATGCCGTCGCTGTCCGAGATATTGAGAGCCGCAAGCCTTTCGCCGTACTTTGTGAGCATATTGCCCTTGACGTCCTTGTTCATAGCCGCGTGACAGCTGTCAAAGCAAAAATATACGTTATCGACAGCGGAAAACAGCTCGTCAAAGGGGGCGTCGCCTACGGTGTTTTCCACCGCCAGCTTAACGCCGTCCTCGCAAGCAAACGCCGCCAGCTCGCGGATATTCTCTATGCCTGCCTTGGTAAGATTCTCGGCGTGAATGGTCATTACGGGTATGCCGCGCTCCTTACAGCCTCTAATCCACAGCTTATAGGTTTTCAGCGTTTCCTTGCGGTAGTAGTAGCCGTTATTGAGATAGGGAGTAAGACGGATAGGCGCGTGCGCGTAGGAAATCTTAACGTCCGTTTCGCGGATAATGCCGTCCTGTATGTGGTCGGTGATGCCTGAATTGAGCCTAAAATCCTCTCCGCGCCAAACCGCCGCGCCCTGAAAATACTTCTTGATGAGAGCAAACCGCTCCTCGGGGGTTAGGCTGTAACCGAAATATGCGTAAATAGATAACATAATAAAAACTCCTTTTTAACCGTAGCCGTGCTTATCCTGCCGTGGGTTTTCTGTAGCAGACGGACAAAACCGAGGGTAGCGTCACCGCCGCCCCGTTGTAATACCCCTTAACGTACACGTTCGGATTTCAGTTCTTGGTTTCCGGCTCTACCACCACGTTTACCTTGGCGGATATGCCGTGGAAAAGTCTGATTTCCACAAAATCGCGTCCTAATTTGCGGATAGGCTCCTTGAGAGTAATATCCTTCTTGTCAACCGCAAAGCCCATAGCGTTAAGCTCCGCCGCGATTTCCTTAGTGGTAACACTGCCGAAAATCTTGCCCTCCGCACTGCCGCTTTTCACCTTAACGTGAACCGTTGCACTGCTTAGGGTTTCCTTATCCTCAAGAGCCTTTTGCTTGGCTTTCTCAAGTCTGATTTTTTCGGCTGTCTTCTTGTCCGCCGCCTCGTTGATAACGCCCTGCGTCGCAGGAGCCGCCAAGCCGCGCGGAATCAGAAAATTAAGCGCGAAACCGTCGCTGACGTTGACTATATCGTTCTTTTTGCCTTGATTTTTTACGTCCTGTAACAGTATAACCTTCATATCGTTATGCTCCTTAGTTTTTATTATTATAACACAATCACCGCCCATATCAAGCATAAAAACCCGACCAAACGGAAATAATAACAGAAAAAGGAGGTTTGAATATGAAAGGATTAAGATGTACCACCGCCAACTGCGAGCATAATTACGGCAACCGCTGTATGGCAGGCATTATAGACGTTTCGGAGGGCGCGGTTTGCAAAACCAAGCTGAAAAGAGCGGGGGGTTCCTTGGAACAGCTTTTCAAGGAGTACGAAATGGCTCCCTCAGCAGACGCGATAGAAGAACCCGAAACCGTTGTTCAGTGCAGTGCGGAGTGCGTGTTCAATAACAACCAAATCTGCGGTCGGGAAAACCTGACTATTGAGGACGGCGTTTTCCGCACCCGTTGCTTCAGCCGCAGAAAGCCCGAATAGGTCAATAGCTCCCCTGCCGCTGTCGCCTATCCTTCCGAAAGCGGCGGATTGTAATAAAAAAGCCCCGATACAAGTTCGGGGCTTTTGCCGTTTTAGTTATCAAAATAAAATCTTTCGGTTTTGCGCGGCCGCAGCACCAAAGGCGCAAGGGCAAGCCGCCCGTACTGCAATACGGATTTCACCGTCAGCCGTACTTCTTTCCGCTTTTCGCCGATTTTCGCCGTCAGCCGTACTTCTTTCCGCTTTTTTTGCCGATTTCGCCGTCAGCCTTGCTTTCCGTTTTCCTTTTCGCCGATTTTTGCTATCAGCTTGCATACAATCTGCAAGCAGTCGGCAAAGACGGATTCCTTAAGCCTTTCAGGTCTGTCCGCCGTGGTGTGGTAATAGTCCGTTGCTACGGGATTTTGAGCCGCTATGGTAACGGTTTTCACCCCCACGCGCTTAAAGGACGTGCTGTCGCAACCGCCTATGGGGTTGTAGATTATGCCGCCCGACTTCATCTGAACGCCCACCTCTTTCATACAGGCGTGCGCGTCGTCGATTAAGCCCTTATCAAAGGTGGTGAATTGGAGAATATCGCCCTTGACGGTTTCAAAATACTCCTCGTCGCTGATACTGTCTAAATTGATAAGGTAAAGATTATCCAGCATACCGTCCTTGCGGTGACGTTTTACAAAAGCTCTGGAGCCTACCAGCCCCGCTTCCTCACAGCCGAAAGCTCCCACTATTAAGCGACAGCCCTTAGGCAACTCCTCGGGGTGCTGATTGTAGTATCTTCCCAGTTCCATATTAATGCCCACGCCCGTGAGATTGTCCATCGCGCCGGGAGAGGCGAGTTTCTTGTCGTAGGACAGGAATTGAGTCAGGAAAAACAGTCCCGGCAAACAGAATATGGGAACGATAAGTCCGAACCATACGCCGCCGTTACCCGACCACTCCGCATACTGCGCCGCCAGTTTCCATACGGGCATATTCGCGCCGTTGGCGAAGAGGATAAAGCCTGCAATAATCATCAGAATGACGGATACTATGCCGTAAACCAGCTTAGGCACAAAGGTTTTAGGATTTTTGTACGCCATAGGCCAATGCCAACTGGTGTCGTAGTGTGCGCTGAGCATAACGGTGTATTGAGTTTTGCCGTCAAGGGGCTCCTGCACGGTGTAAAAGTTTTCGCTGTCCTTTTTCGGCCAAAGCCAGTCGAAGGTGTGACCGTAGAACAGTACCATCGTAACGCTGTAAAAGAACATTACGGAAATAAAAATCGCTCCTGCAAGCGGATACAGATAGGTAAGCAAAACGCCGAGAATACTCAGCCAGCCCAAAACAGGCACGAAGCCTATACTACAGCAGGGGGCGACCTTAAAAGGCTCGGAAACGGTTTTTAAGCCGATAGTTTCCTCGTATTCCTTTTTTATCAGTGCGGCGCCCTGTTTTTCCTCGTCACTGCCGGGCAGACGAGGTCCCACCTTGTTCACCACGTTGTCTATAAAGGCATAAACTTCGCTTGCGTTCTTCTTGTAGTCCATTGACATATAAGTACCTCCAAAACGGCTTTTGCCGCTATCTTACGTGATAAGTAAAGCTCCAGCTTTTGCCCTGATAAACCACCGTAAAGGTGTAATCTCCCAACGCGGTTACGGCAACCTGTCCGTTGTTCTCGTCCGCTTTTAGGGTACAGCTCACACCCTCCGCCATATACAAATTGTTGTTTTCGTCACTGCCGAAAATAAACTCGGACTTGTTTTCCTTATTGTACATCGCAATAAGGCGCACGCTCTTAAAGTCAACGAACTCGTTTTCGCCCAGAACGTACTCTGCGGAAGGATCGTCCAGCACGTTAACTATAGAGGTCACGGCGAGGGTGCTGACTGTAATCGGTACGTTGACCGTTGCGGAAAGCTCCTCTCCGTAGTTGTAGGTAAGGGTAACGTAGGTTGCGTCCTTAACCGCGATTGCGGAGGACAGCACGAAAACGGTGTTGAGAGTGTCGTCGTACAATATCGAGGACGGCTCGGCGTTTTGGTAGGTTACGTCAAAGTAAAGCCCCGAAAGGTTGAGAGCGTCGCCCTCTATGTATTCGGTTTTGTACGAGGCGTTGGCTCCCACTGCGATAGTGGCGATTTTTTTAGGCTCTACGGTAACGGGGTAATCGAGGGTATAGCCTAACGCGCTTAAGGTAACGTGGTCGTCGCCTAAGGCGAAGATAAAGCTGTTAAACTCCACCTCGTCCGTATCTATCAGCTCAAAACTGCCGTCGTTGTAAGTCAGCATAAGTCTTAAACCCTCTGCGGAAAACTCCTCGCCCTCCACGTAGGTGGTTTTGTTGGCGGCGGTGTAGGTCTGTAAGCCTTCTACCGTTCTGGGCTTGACGTTGATTTCAAATTTAGCCGTTGCGCTGTTGGAGCCCTTGGTTACGGTTATTAGCATTTTGTCGTTGACCGCCACGCTTGATTTCGCTTGGGTGGGGGTAAAGTTAAACTGCTCGCCGTTCACGTCTGCCGCTGTTCCGTCCGAATAAGTAACCCTAGCGACCATTCCCTTAAGGCTGATGGTCTGTCCGTCCACCCAGTCCGTCACCTCAGGCATAGTGGTAATCGAGATGGACGTAACTCTCGGCGGTACGATTTTCACCTTGAAGGTAGCGTAATAGCTCTGCTTGCGGCTGACCTTATAGGTTATCGTCACAGTGGTTTCCCCCAGCTGTGAGTTGTCAAAGTCTATCATATCCGCGGTGACTTGTATTTGGTCACTGCTGGTGCCTACGGAGTCACGGGTTACGATTTTCAAGCCTGTGCAGTCAAACGCTTCCCCTACTAAATATTCCGTTTTTTCGGGCAGGCTGACAATGGCTATGCTCACGGCGTCGCCGTTACCGCCGTTGCAGGCGGTAAGCCCTACGCAAAACACGGCGGCTATCAGCACTGCCGAAAGTATCAAAAGGGATTTTTTCATAGATATCTCCTTATATCCTCCAGAGTTCTCTGCGCCCAATCAATCAAAAAGCGGTAATAGCCGTCGCAATAGTCGGTGGTGTATCTCCAATAAGGGGGATTCTCCTCGGCGTAGGTTCCGCTTTCGCTCTGTATGGACGTAATCCGCTCCAGCTTCTTGGCGCAGGCGGCTTGGAACTCCGTCAACAGCTTGACAACGTCGGCTTTCTCCACCGCGCCGGCAAAAAACAGTTTCATCAAAATCGGACTGCGGATAACCAAAAGCTGCTCCACGCCGTCCGCTTTCAGCCAGTCGATAAGCTCCGCTCTGCCCTCGGCGGTTAAGGTGTATATACGCTTGTCGGGACGGGTTTCCTGCTCCTCGCGGTAGCTTGCCACCCAACCGCTGCGCTCCATACCGTTAAGCTCCCTATAGATTTGACTTTGATTGGCTACCCAAAAATAGCTTAGTCCCTCAGAAAAGCCCAAACTGATATCGTAGCCGGAGGAATCTCCCAATGCCAGCAAACCCAATATTCCATGTTTTAACATATAATCCTCCTTGCGGGCGAACGCCCAAATCGCAGTAATATATATTATACAAGTTAGTATGAGTCTTGTCAATAGCCAATTACTTCCTCACCGCTTTTACGAGGGGGTGCGGAGTCGGCGGAAAACCGCCCTTAAAACGCGGCGGAGTTTTCTGATTTTTCTTACTTTTGGGGTTGATTTATAGGTCTGTAAGCTGTTACAATATTCAAGGAGACAGGGCGGCAGTGGTATCCGAGTGGCGTTTTACCGCGTTTGCGGCGGAGGGCTTTCCCCTTTTTCCTATTTTTTATTATAAGAGGCGCGTATATGGCAAAAACAGCAAAAACAGCCGGTTCGGAAGGGACTAAGCCCGGCTTTCTTTACAAATTGTTCTCAGCCGTTCCCGGTGACGGCGAGCTTCAGCCCAAGGAAGGGATAAGCTATTCCCTCTGCGGCTTCGGTCAGAACCTTATCTGCACGATTATCGGCTCCTACCTTACGGTGTTTATGACCGACGCTATAGGCTTCGGCGCACTGTCGGTGGCGCTTTTGATGCTTTTCGCCAGAATATTCGACGCGCTTAACGATCCGATTATGGGCTCAATCGTTGACCGCACCCGTACCAAGTGGGGCAAGTGCCGTCCTTTCCTTAAATGGATGGCAATGCCTATCGCCATTATGACGATAATCTGCTTCTTGCCTTGGTATCCCAATAATCCCGGCGGCTTTGCGGCGATTTCCGTGGTTTACGTTTTGTGGGGTATGGTCTATACCGTTGCGGACGTGCCTTACTGGGGACTTTCCACGGCTATGTCCAACGACACCTACAGACGCGGTAATCTGCTTACCGTGGCAAGACTTGTCTGCACGCTGGGCGCAGGTATCGTTACGATAGTTGTTCCCCAAATTACCTCTAACGTCACCGCCGATAAGCAAAAGGCTCTTTCCGACTTAATTAAAGGCGGCGCGGCGGAAAGCGTTATCGAGGGTGTGAAAAACTCCATTGCTTCCGACCTTAGATGGATATATTTCATAGCGGCTATAGTCTGCTGTGTTATCGCGGTACCCCTTTTCTTCCTCGGCTTTAAGAACACCAAGGAACGTAACCAGTCGTTGGATAATCCGCCCTCTCTCGGACACAACCTTAAACTTCTGTTTAAGAACAAGCCCCTTATGCTTATAGTGCTGTCAGGTATCGGCGGCGCGGCGAGAATGCTCTTCACCTACACGGGCGGATTGTATTTCGCCAAGTACGTTTGGGCAAAATATCAGCTTTTCGGTATGCAGGGCGAGGGACTTTACACGCTGTTTACTATGGCGGTTGTTCCCGGCGGCTTGATAGCCTCCCTGTTGGTTCCCTATTGCACCAAAAAATTCGGCAAGCGCAACACCTATATCTGGTCGCATATCGTAGGCGGTATAGCTATGCTGGTGGCTTTCGTTGTGGGCATAGTCACCGCTAAAGGCAACTACGCCAATACGGCAACCATCGTTACGCTTTTAATTGCCTTGGTAGTGGCAGGAGTGCCTACAGGCTTCGGAAATATCTTAACCTACGCAATGATAGGCGACACCGTGGAGTACCTTCAGTTGAAGACGGGCGAACGTGCGGAAGGTATCTGCTTTGCAATGCAAACCCTTATCAATAAGGTGGGTATGGCGATAGGCGCGTTCGTTGGCGTGCTTGCTTACCATATGGCTAACGTAGAAGCCAACAACCCCGACGCACTGACCTCGGGCGATAAGGACACAATGTGGATTATGCTGGTGCTTATAGCGGCAATCAGCTTCTTCCTAACGGTAGTTCCGCTCTTCTTCTATAAGTTTAACGAGAAGGAACAGCAGGAAGCGGTTAACCAAATTAACGCCGCTAAGGCGGAAAAAGCAGGACTGACCGCAGTTGACGGCGCGGACGGCAATAATGCGGAAACGGATTCCTGTGCGGAAAACGCCGACGTAAGCACCATCCCCGAGGGTGATGCCGACACGGTTTCGGAAGTATCTCCCGATAACATCAACACGGATACGGATAAATAATGCCGTTGCGGTAACTGCGATTAAAGGTCGCTCCGCTAATAAGCGTTGAAAATTAAACCAACCAACAAAAAAGCACTCTCTTGCGAGGGCGCTTTTTGTATGTCAGCGCGATTATTAAGCTATAAGTCACGGATTAAGCAATATGGTAAACATCAGGACAAGGCATTAAGGAGTACAACGCGTTAAGTCTTATAATAGGTTTAGCAGGACGATACGTAAAGTAATGCAACATACGTTAGGTAAGACGGTTCGCCTTATACGGAGTGCAAAAGGCAATTATTATTCGTTTTGCTTTGATTATACGGAAGTACCACGCGTTGCCGCTTTTTGCTTTAATCGGAAATAAAAAATAAACCCGAACCAGTCTTGTTACGACTGAATTCGGATTTATTAGTTTGTGTTTGTTGACCTATATTAATACAATTACGCACCCCTAGCAAAAATCACGC
>CAYJBY010000017.1:47431-65743 GCA_964368645.1 uncultured Christensenellaceae bacterium | reverse complement strand
TTCCGCATAAATGCGAGATTCTTCACTTCGCATAAACGCTCGTTCAGAATGACAATCGGGGTTGAGTGAATTTTTTGTGAGGAGTTGCCACGGTAACGAAAAAGGGACGGAGTTCCCCGTCCCTTTTTCTTTATGTTTTTATTTTCTTTCTATTTTGTTACGCGCCTCGATATGCTTTCGCACCTGATCCATACGCATATCCACCTGTGCGCTCATTTCCGCGCAGGCTTTCAGCTCGTCGTTAATGCTCTGCACGTCGGGCAAATCCTTTTTGTAGCGGATTTTGTGTTCCAAGCTCGCCCAAAAGTCCATTGCTATGGTACGGAACTGCACCTCAACCTTCATCATCTTTTTTTGGTCGTGAAGGAAAATCGGTATCTCCACTATAAGGTGCAAGCTGCGGTAGCCGTTACCCTTGGGGTTTTTGATATAATCCTTTCGGTTAATAAGGTTGACGTCGTCCTGCTTTAGGAAGTAATCCGCCAGCATATAAATATCCTCGGGAAAGGAGCAGATAACTCTTACGCCTGCAACGTCGAAAATATTGTTTTCTATCGCCTCTTTGGTTATCGGCAAATTACGTGAGCGGAGCTTACCTAAGATACTTTCGGGGGATTTCAGCCTAGCCTTAATGGTTTCTATCGGGTTGCGGTCGTACTTCAGCGAAAACTCCTCGTTCAGCACGTTGAATTTCGTTTCCGTCTCCATCATTGCGCACTTATAATACGCCATAAGCTCGCGGTAAGATTCCACGCTGTTCACGATTGATTTTTCCGTGTTGGCGTCGAACACCACCTTAGAACCCGTCATATTACCCAAAAAAGCGGATAAGCTATCGGTTTGTTCCAATTATTACCTCCGATTACTTGTTGAGAGTATCTAGGAAATGACGGATACGCGCCAACGCCTGCTTAATGCGTTCCATAGAATAAGCATAGCTTATGCGAACGAAATCTCTGCCGCTCTCGCCGAACGCACTGCCGGGAACAACCGCTACCTGCTCCGCAGCAAGGAGCTTTTCCACAAAGCTGTCGCCATCCATACCCGTGGACTTAACGCAGGGGAAAACGTAGAACGCGCCCTTAGGCTCAAAGCAAGTCAAGCCCATCTCGTTGAGGGAATCCACCAACAGACGTCTTCTCTTGTCGTACTCGTCGCGCATAGCGGTAATGGAAGCGAAGTTATCGGCAAAACCCGATTCTATAGCCTCAAGACCTGCGTACTGTGCCGCGGTAGGAGCGCACATCAAAGCGAACTGGTGAATTTTCAGCATAACCTTGAGAATGGGCAACGGCGCACAGAGGTAGCCTAATCTCCAGCCCGTCATAGCGAAAGCCTTGGAGAAACCGTTGATAAAGATTGTACGCTCCTGCATACCGGGCAGGGAAGCGATGGAACAATGCTTGCCGCCGCCGTAGGTAAGCTCGGCGTAAATCTCATCGGAAATAATGATAATGTCGTGTTCGATGGCGAATTGAGCGATTGCCTCAAGATGCTCCTTTTCCATAATCGCACCTGTGGGGTTGTTGGGGAAAGGAAGCACTAACGCCTTGGTCTTGGGCGTAACTACTTTTTCAAGGGATTTGACGGTAAGACGGAATTCGTCCTCAACGTAGCAGGGAACCGCCACAGCCTTGGCGCAGCATAAGCTTACGCAGGGGCAATAGGAAACGTAACAAGGTTCGGGAATCAGAACCTCGTCGTCAGGCTCCAAAAGAGCGCGCATTGCCAAGTCGATACCCTCGCTGGCACCTACGGTGACCATAACCTGCTCGAAAGCATATTCTACGCCGTAACGCTCTCTCACGTACTTAACTATCGCCTTGCGGAGAGAGGGCATACCGGAATTGGAAGTGTATTGGGTAATACCGTCGGTAATGCTCTTAACGCCGGCTTGCGCCACGTTCTTAGGTGTGGGGAAGTCGGGTTCGCCAACGCCCAAGGAAATAGCGTTAGGCATATCGGAAAGCACGTCGAAGTATTTTCTGATACCGGACGGCTTGATTTCGCTGGCTCTTTTGCTAAGATATTTAGAATAATCCATAGTATTACCTCATTTTTATTTGTCCTTCGATTGTCCTCGGAGCGACAACCTTATTATAAATGCTTTTACAGCTTTTGGCAATACCCAAAAGGGATTTTCCGACCACAAAAAAACAATGGTGTTGTGGGGTGGATGTCGGGCTGTGTTTGTCATTCTGAGGAGCAACTTCGTTGCGACGAAGAATCTCGCATCTATGCGGTATCTTAAGTAAGACTTCTTTCTCCCCCGGGGTTTTCCGCCTTTCGGCGAGATTCTTCACTTCGCGTAAACGCTCGTTCAGAATGACAATCAGAGTGGGGTGGGTTCACTATGACACGTATCTATTCGCTTATCTTACAATTTATTAGGTGAATAATTGCATAATACTGACTTTTTATGCAATTTGCCCCTGCTTTTTTATCGATTATATACCTATGCGCCCCTTGCAACGGTGAAAAATCGGAAAAGGGTTGACATTTTTTGGTTTTTATTTAATAATAAAGACTATGAGCAATTATTTCTTGAATTGTCTGACTTCGGAGGAGCACAAAAGGGTGCCGTTCGTGGGTACCGTATCCCGTCTGCTTTCGCTGGCGGAACGCAACTATCCCGACGCTCCGGCTCTGCGCGATGCTACCTCCGCATATACCTATAAGGAACTCTCGGCTGATTTGGCTTTAAGGCGCGCCGCACTGAAGGAAGCGGGCGTTAATAAAGGCGACGTGGTAGGCGTTTTGATGAAGAACTCCGTCCTGTCCGCCGAATGGATGCTGACTATCCTGTCTTACGGTGCTATTTTGGTGCCGTTCCCTGTTGCCACAGACGAATACCACTACCTCTCCGCTCTTGCCAAGTTCGGCATTAAAGCGATGATAAAAGAGAGTAGCTATACCTACGTCACAGAGGACAAGGTCACGATTATAGCTCCCGACGCCAAGGGCGAAAAGCCCCTTTCCGCCGCCAATTTGGTCAACGCAGATCCTGCTATGATTTTCTTTACAGGCGGCACTACCGGCGATCCCAAGGGAACTCTGCTTTGTCACCGTGCCATAATGCGCGGTGCGCTTAACGGCGTGTACCTCCCCGACGGCGTTTTCGGACAGTTGTTCCTAAGCGTACTGCCCTTCTCCCACGTATTCGGTTTTGTGCGGTGTCTTTTGACTCCCATCTATTGCGGCTCCGAGGTTTATATCACCTCTCCTTACGCCTTTTTGCGTAATTTTGCCAACGTGAAACCCACCGTTGCGGTATTGGTTCCGGGGTTGGCGGACGCGTTGCTCAAGGCGGCTGACGAGGGCGGCGAGCAGGTGCTGGGCGGCAGACTTAACAAAATCCTCTGCGGCGGAGCGGCGATACCTCACCGCGTCAGCGAGGGCTTTAAGAAGTACAACGTCAGAGTTGTAACGGGCTACGGTATGACGGAAACGGCTAATTCTATTTCCGCTGACTTTACCCCCTTAGACAACAACAATTCGGTAGGCAGGATTTATCCGAAACAGCGTATGCGGTTTAGGAACGGCGAGGTTCAGCTTCAGGGCGACAACCTTTTGACCTGCTACTACAACGATCCCGAAGCCACCAAGGAAGCGTTTACCGAGGACGGCTGGTTCAGAACGGGCGACGTTGGGCATATGGACCGCAACGGTTTTTTGCACCTGACAGGAAGAATCAAAAACATCATTCTCCTTTCCAACGGCGAGAACGTCTATCCCGAGGAAATCGAGGAATCCTTCAGCGAAAGTCCGCTGGTTAAGGACTGCGTGGCAAAGGAAGACGCGGTCAACGGCACTCCCGTTATCGCGCTGGAGATTTTGCCTGTTGCGGAAATGCTTACAAAAAGTTACGAGGAGCTGTACGCGATTTATTCGTCGATGATCGACACGTACAATATGACTCAGCCCTCTCACAAAAAAATATCAAAGCTAATCGTTAGGCTTATCGATTTTGAGCGGACGATTAGTATGAAAATCAAAAGGAAGAGATTCTATGAACAACATTGATATCTTAGCCGTACTTAAGACTATACTTGCTAAGAACCTACCCGACACGGATTTATCGGGATTAACGGACGACACGAAACTCAACACGATAGACGGTTTGACCTCTTTGGTTTTGGTTATGGTGCTCTATGACGCCGAAAATCAATTCTGCATATCCATAGACGATCCCACCGACCTGAAAACGATAGGAGATTTGCTCTCCTACGTTTCGGCGAGAATCGCATAGCTTATGGCGGCGAAAAGAACCCCCGAAGGCAAGAATACAGAAGGCAAGCGTCAAGGCTTTTATTACCGAGCCGCTATGTGTATTGCGCGGACGTTTATCTTCCGCAAGCGGACGGTGGTAAGACAGCAGGAATCTCCCGAGGGAGAAACGGCGGTTTACGTATGCAACCATTCGGGAGCTATCGGGCCGATGAGCGTCAGCCTATATTTTGACCGTCCGTACCGTTCTTGGGTAACGCATTGCGTTTTTGATAAGGAAATCACCCCCAATTTTATTTTTCACGACTTTTTTCAGGGCAGACAATTCAAGTGGAAAGCTCCTATGCGGCTTTTAAGCCGTATCGTGGCGGTTTTGCTTCGCCCCCTTTTAACAGCGCAAAACGGCGTTAAGGTGTACCGCACTGACGCCAGAGTTTTCGGCACCTATAAGGAAAGCGTCAAGACCTTAGAGGGCGGCGAAAATCTGGTAATCTTTGCGGAAAGTCCCGTCAAGGGCGGCAAATACGTCAACAAGCTGTACGACGGCATTGCCGACTTGGGCTTGTTTTACTGGCGCGTCACAGGCAAAAAGCTGAAATATTATCCCGTATATATCCCCTCAACATTGCGAACGGTGAACGTGGGCGAGTCCGTTGAATTTTGCCCCGACAACACCATCGAGGAAGAGAGAGTGCGCCTAACCTCCGCGATAGAAAGCGCAATCAACGCTATCGGCGATAGTCTGCCGCCCCACAAGGTGGCTAACTTCCTGCCCCCTGCGTATTACGAGAATTACGCGGAATATATCAACGATCCGGCGGCGTATTGGAAATTTGTGGAACAAAAGCACAGCGACTGATTGAGGAGATAACTATGGAAAAACTTTGGAAAGGACGTTTGCAGGAAGCGGCGGAACCGATTGCCGAGGAGCTTAACCGTTCTATCGGCGTGGACGGACGTATGTACCGTCAGGACGCTTTGGGCAGTATCGCTCACGCGGCTATGCTCAAGACCTGCGGCATTATTTCCGCCGAGGATTACGAGGCTATCGAAAAGGGTTTGACCGAAATCGTTGCCGATATTGACAGCGGCAAGCTGACTATCGATCCCTTAGCCGAGGATATACACACCTTTTTGGAGGGCGAGCTGACCGCGAGAGTGGGCGAGGCAGGTAAAAGACTGCATACCGCAAGGAGCCGCAACGATCAGGTGGCAACCGACCTGAAATTGTATCTAAGAGAGCAAATTGCGGAAATCAAGGAGCTTTTGAAGTCCTTATTGCAGGTTATCCGCGAAAAGGCAAACGCCAACCTCAACACGGTTATGGCAGGCTACACTCATCTCCAAATCGCACAGCCCGTAACCTATGCTCAGTACCTTATGGCTTACGCGTCGATGTTTATGCGCGACGTAACAAGGCTTGAGGACTGCACCAAGCGTATGAACACCTCTCCCTTGGGAAGCTGTGCGTTAGCTGGCACAACCTATCCCGTTGACCGCAGACTGACCGCCGCCGCGCTTAACTTTACCGAGCCTTGCTCCAACAGTATGGACGGCGTTTCCGACCGCGACTACGTTATGGAGTTAAGCTCCGACTGCGCGGTTATTATGACTCACCTCAGCCGTCTTTCGGAGGAAATGATTATCTGGTCGGGAACCGAATTCGGATATTTGACTCTCCCCGACCGCTTTACCACAGGCTCCAGCATTATGCCCCAAAAGAAAAACCCCGATTTCGCCGAGCTGATAAGAGGTAAAACAGGGCGCGTCTTCGGGGATATGATTTCGATTTTCACCGTTATGAAAGCTCTTCCCTTAGCGTATAACAAGGATATGCAGGAAGACAAGGAAGGGGTTTTTGACAGCATCGACACCGTCAAAAAATGCTTACAGGTTATGGCTCCGATGCTAATGTCCGTCAAGGTCAACGCCGAGGTTATGGCGGCAGGCGCGGAGAAAGGCTATATCAACGCCACCGACTGCGCCGATTATTTAACGCGCAAGGGTATGCCCTTCCGCACCGCTTACAAGCTGACAGGCGAGCTGGTCGCTTTGTGCGTTTCTCGCAAAATCCCTCTGTCCGCACTGCCCATCGCGGATTTCCGCGCGGCAAGCCCCTTGTTTGAAGAGGATATTTACGAGGCAATCTCCTTGTCCGTGTGCTTAGGCAAACGCACCTCCGAGGGCGGCCCGGCACCGCAGGCGGTCAAGGCGCAAATCGACCTTCTGGACAAGTTTTTATCCCGTTAATCCATTTTATAATAGTTTTGTCATTCTGAGGAGTGAACTTTCACGGTCGGGATTTCTCGCAATACCGTGTAGCTCTGTCATTCTGAGGAGCAACCACGTTGCGCCCGTAACCCACGCTCTGTCATTCTGAGGAGTAATCTATTACGACGAAGAATCTCGCATTTATGCGGTATCTTACGTAGGACTGCTTTTTTTCTCGGGTTTCTCGCAAGAATATGTAATATTGTTGTGGGGTGGGTTCTCCAACGCCCTACTTTCTCCCCCTTGATTTTCCGCATAAATGCGAGATTCTTCACTTCGCATAAACGCTCGCTCAGAATGACACCTACTTCTTCTCGTATCTTCTCCTAAACACCTACTATTTCTAACAATATTTTATTCTAAAATAATCAAGCAACCTCTTGAATTTGTCCTGTGCAAAAAGGCAGGTATCTCTTAAATAGCCCCTTTCTCTTGTCCACTCGTGCAAGCCCCGATAATAAAACATTTTGGTTTCCTCGTCAATGACAAAAGGAACTATACCCTGTTTTAGACATTCTTTCAAAAGGATTAACCTACCCACTCTGCCGTTACCGTCCTGAAAAGGGTGTATCCGTTCAAAGCGATAATGGAAATCCAGCAGGTCATCAACGCCCTTGTTTTTATTCAGGTTATATTCGTTCAAAAGCTCCGCCATTTTTGCCGATACGTCTTCCGGTGCGGCGGTTTCCTCGCCTCCTACCTCGTTGGGTACGCGCTTGTATTCCCCCACGGCAAACCATTCCTTGCGGCTGTCGGCGGTGCCGTTTTTCAGCGTGCGGTGCAGCAGTTTGATAAAGCTCTCGGTAAGCTTGTCGTCAGCGTGCCGAATTACAAAATCAATACAACGAAAATGATTCGCCGTTTCAATAATGTCGTCCACGTTGACAGCCGTACCGTCAAGTCCGATAGTGTTTGTTTCATAAATATACCGCGTTTGGTCGTGAGTCAGGCGGCTTCCCTCAATATGGTTAGAGTTATAGGTTAGCTCTATCTGCAACCTATGATAAATGCCGCCGTGAGTTTGTGCGGATTGTTCTCTTTTCAGCACGGCAAGCAAACCGACCGCGCTCTCGCGTCCGTTTTTTCGCAAAGGTTTTTGAGCGGTTTCGGGAATATACCAAGTTTTACCCTTCAAAACAACTTCAGGTATTCGTTTTTCGGCGCAGTAATTGCGAACGCTCCTTTCGGACACGTTCCATTTTTTTGCGGCTTCTGCAACGGAAAGATATTTCATAATTGTAACCTCACACTACTATTATATCACATTATCGGCAAAAAACAACCCACATAATCGCTCAAAAGGCAATGTTTTTGCCGATAGCACACACTGATTAACCATATCGGCGCACCATAGCCCTTGACTTTCCGCAAGAATACGGTATTATGTCTTCTCCGTTTCAGCGCATAACGATACTTTATTCTGTCATTCTGAGGGGCAACCACGTTGCGCCCGTAACTCGTGCTTTGTCATTCTGAGGAGCAACCACGTTGCAACGAAGAATCTCGCGTTTACGCGCTTTTTTACGTTGTTTTCCGCCTGTCGGCGAGATTCTTCACTTCGAGCAAAGCTCTCGTTCAGAATGACAGAACTGTGTTTTCGTAAAAATTCGTTTGCTTATTTGTGAACAGGTTCAGCTTTTCTCCCTATTCGTTCGCTCCAAAGACTTGCCCTCTCCCCGGGGTTCCCCACAATACGTCGCACGTTTTTATGGGGTGGTTGTCGGGGTTCCCCGCAAGAATATGTGATATTGTTGTGGGGTGGGTTCTCCAACGCATTTCTTTCTCGGGGTTCCCCGCAAAAACGTCGCACGTTTTTGTGGGGTAATAGAAAAAACCGACGGTACAACCGTCGGTTTTGTTTTCTATAGCATTTTCCCCTTTTCGTTTTATGCTATCGGCTCTTAAAAACGGTGAGCCGTTACCGCTTTTATCGGCAAAAAATACCGATTGTTTTTTGTTTTGTTTGACCGCCGTCATTTCTTCCTTGACTGCCGTCTTTGCATATTGCGGACTGCCGATTTTATTTTTTGTTGAGCTTATTAACCGCCGCCTGCACCTTGATAGGAAGACCGAAAAGGTTGATAAAGCCTGCGCTGTCCGCCTGATTATACACGTTGTCCTCGCCGAAGGTTGCGATTTGCTCGGAGTACAAAGACCAGTCGCTCCACACGCCTGCTTTGATGATATTGCCCTTATAGAGCTTGAGCTTAACCTTACCTGTAACGTGTTCCTGCGTCTTATCCACGAAAGCGGAAAGAGCCTCTCTTAGCGGAGTAAACCACTGACCGTTGTAAACCAACTCCGCAAAGGTGATTGCGATTTCCTTTTTCTTGTGAGCGGTCATCTTGTCAAGAGTCACTGTCTCCAGATAATCGTGCGCCGCGTAAAGTATCGTGCCGCCGGGGGTTTCGTAAACGCCGTGGGATTTCATACCGACAAGACGGTTTTCCACTACGTCCAAAAGGCCTATGCCGTTAGCTCCGCCAAGCTCGTTGAGCTTGTAAATAATATCCTTTGCGCTGAGAGCCTCGCCGTCCAGCTTAACAGGTACGCCTGCTTCAAACTCCAACTCAACGTAGGTCGCCTTGTCGGGAGCGGTCATAGGAGAAACGCCCATTTCAAGGAAGCCCTTTTTGTCATATTGCGGCTCGTTCTCGGGGAATTCCAAATCCAAACCCTCGTGAGATAAGTGCCACATATTCTTATCCTTGGAATAGTTGGTTTCGCGGTTGATTTTCAGAGGGATATTGTGCGCCTCGGCGTACTCGATCTCTTCCTCACGGGATTTTATGCTCCATTCTCTCCAAGGAGCGATTATCTGCATATCGGGAGCGAAAGCCTTAATCGTCAGCTCGAAACGCACCTGATCGTTGCCCTTGCCTGTACAGCCGTGACAAATCGCGTCCGCGCCCTCTTTGACGGCGATTTCCGCCAAGTGCTTGGCGATAACAGGTCTTGCAAAAGAGGTACCTAAAAGGTAGCCCTCGTAATCCGCGCCGGCTTTAACGGTGGGGATAATAAAATCATTGACGAACTCGTCTTCCAAGTTCATAACGTACAGCTTGGACGCGCCGGTCTTGATTGCCTTTTCCTCCAAGCCCTCCAGCTCGTCGCCCTGTCCCACGTTACCGGAAACAGCTATAACCTCGCAGTTATTGTAATTCTCTTTAAGCCAGGGAATAATGATTGAAGTGTCAAGTCCGCCTGAGTAAGCCAGTACAACCTTTTTGATATCCTGTTTGCTTTTCATAATGACCTCCGATATTCACGCAGAGAATCTTCTCTCCGCACGTTACCCCCATATCATAATTCCGCTTTTGATTAATGTCAACTGTTTTTTGCATAAACATTCAAATATTTTATTTATATTTTGCCAAATATGCAATATTTACAAAGTTTTATGCAAAATGCGCATATTTTATATGTGGCTTATGCACCGCAGACCGAAAACCCGCGTTGCACCCTCTCCTCTTACGCAATTATCCGCTCCGCTCCCCGAAAAACGAAATTATTGTACTATATAAAACAATCAAAAATGGTAAGTGTTTTATGCTTGCTCATAGTAGGCGTTACATTCCGCTCAAATAAAAAAACGTAGCTGCTCCAAATTGAAACAGCCACGTTTTTAATTCATTACATTTTGAAAAGCTTTCCGCTTATTGATAATTTGGCATTATCCTGTTTCTTTACTTCTATACTAACGTATTTCAGTAAATCGTCTTGCGGATCCCATTTGAAGCTATTATTTACATCCTTTCGATACGGTTTTATATATTCGCGTTTTGGTAAACAAACATTCAAATTGTCACCTAATTGCTTTTCAACAATAGTTTTATCAACGGTATATCTTGAAGCTATCATTGTTGCAATGCGTTCGCAATTTATTCCGTTCGACTGGTGGAGACCGCAAATAATACCGTCTATCATAGGTTTTACCACGCGAACAATGCTTTTCGGCTTTAATTTTTCGTTTGGTACGTGAATTGTCAGTTCTAGAAAAATACTTTCATTGGAATCGATTTTAGCGTCTGTTTTAATATTTGCCGCATTCCTTTTCATCATATCGAAATAGGCGTAAGGCTTTGTATTGGAGTTGATTTTTGAAATCTCAAATCCGTCCCACTTGCAAATAGGCTTGTCGGATTTTTTAACAGGATTTTCTAATACTTGGTAATGGTAGTAATAAAGCTTATCGAATACTATTGAACTTTTTTCGCCGGAAAAACTAAGATTGTCCGTTGCAAGCGAAGAAAAACAGCTCTTGCCGTCAATATTATAGAATAACAAGTTTTCTATATCAGCACCCGATGGTGCTTTACCGCAAAACTCAGCATACAAATTACCCGTCGTTGCATCAATGATTTTGCCTAGAGCACTTTGCAACGCGCTTTTTAAGGAATGTTTTTCGGAGTTCATCGAGTCTTTTTCCCCAATCGTGTATGGCACGTATAATTTAGATATTGCCCAAACATTTCTCTCATCATAAAAGGTAACGTAATTGAGAGTTATGCTATATTTTTCTGTCTTAAACGCATTGATAAGACTGTAGGCTAAACTCCAATCTCTTTTTGATACGCATATAACAAGATCCAACAACGAAGGTTCGCTTATTTTAGTTTTTTTGCTTACCGTTCTCAGTATGCTTTCTCCGGCATATCCCCACCCGGGGAAAACGCGTTTTTCAGAATGCTTTTCCACCCAATTTACAAGCCCGACATCGCCGTTTTTCTGCGCAAAAATGTACTGCATTGTTTCTGCAACGGTTTCCAGCACGGCATCCTTACTTACTATATCGTTATTTTGCGGATTGCCGCTCATTAAGCTTATATGAAGGTAATGAGTGTATTCGTGCGCAAAAACAGATTCGGCTAAATGCTTTTCGGAGATTTGCTTATCTTGTGCCTCATCAACGATATTTTCTAAACACAAATAAATTGTGGACTTATTAAAACAGCACAATCCAAGTATCGAACTGCTGCTCATTAAGATAATTTCTTGAATCTTGATAAGCACGTCGATTAGCTTTTGCAAGTCCGCCTCTATCAAATTATTTTTTGTCGCTTCCTTAGTCTGTTCTATACAGGGAATTAAGTCTGATAAAATGTTCTTGACTGATGTAAAATCAGTCTCGTCAGCTTTTTTCACGCTTTCATAGACTTTTTTGAGTGCGTTAATTTTCCAACCATCTTTTTCATCGAAGTATTTTTCACATCCATCAATAAGCGGATATAATTCATTTGCAACAAATTGTAACTTGGAAATTATTGTTGGACGGTAATATTCTTCAATTGTTTTCGATTCAACAAACTCGACTTTACATACGCCCACGCTCGCAGTCGCAATGCTAGCTAACCGGCTATAAACACTCCGCAGGTTTTCTATATACTGTAATTTTTTAACGTGCTTTACCAGTGCGTCAAGGTCAATACCACGATATATTTTTGACTTCGTGACAAAAACAGACATATTCTTCTCACACTGCGCATTGTGCAATATTCCGTCTTGCGTATTATAACTATAAACTTCCGGATTTACCCATTCAATATAACTTGCATTCAAATCCGATATGGGAAACAACGTATTGGTTGCGTTTGTTCCTAAACATTCAAATTAGCCGTTCACCTTTTTAAGTAATGGATTATTTCCCTTGCAATGATCCCCGAAAATAAGGGTAATCGCCGTTGGTTCAACGGTATTACCATTAATTATTGAAAGTTCTTGAGCAACTTTGTCTTTTAACTGCTCCGACGAAAACCTTTTACCGCTATTCTTGCGTATGACTTCATCTAATGCGTTTTTTTGTCCTTTCATTTTCTTCTCCCCTTTACAATATTAGCTTTATTATAATTTTTTTGATAAAGAATGTCAATACCCTAATGTCCGATAAACTTCCCTCCTACTATTAAATAACATTTTATAATTCAAATAGGTGACGAAATGGATAAAATAAAGCTATTAGAAACAACCAAATCTTTTTCAAAAAAGAATTACATCACTGCGGTATATAACAAATTGCTTTCCGCTTGTATCGAATACCCGATACCGAGTCAGAAATTTTCCCGTAATTTGAAGTGGAACCTACAGGATATCTTTATTGAAGAAACCGAGAAACGCGATACACTATCAAAAATTGCCGTTGCTATCTGTACGGGCGAGACGCGTGAAGACAAAATAGACAAGCTTTTAAGCGGATTCGATAAGGAGTACATCTACAATTTAGGCAGGTCGCTACTGTATGATTTCGGAATAAAAAACTCTTTTGTCAATGAATATCCCCATATCGTAAGCATAGCGATTACAAATAAAAATGCCAAAACAGAAAGCTTACAAATTCACCTTACAGAAGGCATTAATCGCGTTAATTTATGTAAGTACAAATCCGAATACTCAGCCGAAACGGTAGCAAGTGCTATTATGTGGTGTCTGCGCGGAATACCATCGGAAATTATAAATGATGTTAGTTCTGAATATTTTTTATCCGAGTCGGCAAAAGAAAGATTGCTTAGCGGTAAGAGTAAAACAGAAACGGTAATAGCTAAGCTAACCGTTGAATCAAGCGACGGCTGTTTTTGCGGAGCCGATGCAAAAGCAGAATTTGAATTAAAAGACGGAAAGATAATATCTGACTTTTACACCGATTCTCGGGAAGAAAAAACCGCTGAAGCGTATTTTAAGGGGCTTTGGAATAACACTTTCATAAGCAAATTCGGTGTAAAACACGGTAATATTTCCGAGATTATCGCTCACGCAAGAAGTAATCGTTTTCCTGTGCTTATTGATTTAAGCGAGGTAGAAACCGAAAGCGTATTAACCGAAATCCTTTCTCTCAAAAATCAAATTGTTATTTTCGAGACCGATAAATAAATGAGAATCGGCAAGGCATAAAACGAATATCAAAAAATGCTCTTATGGGAAACGCTTACTCTACCTTTTTTGTTTTTCAAATTTCTTTATTTATACCCCCCTATCTGTCATATTTTGTAAGAGGGGGAGGAAATTGTTGGAAGTTTTTATTCTTTTTTGAGAAAAAAGCCGAAACCCCTTGACAAATTTTCAAAATGCGGTAAAATATTAGCAGTTGAATACATTGATTGCTAACAGTCATTTCCGAAGAGTGCCAAAAACGGGCAAGTATCGGATTGACTTAATTACCTAATACTTAAAAGGAGGCAATGTTATGAACGGTGACAGATTTACGAAAAAGACTATGGAAATCATAGCCGCCGCGCAGAAAGCGGCGATAGAACGGAACAACCTTAACGTAGCTCCCGAGCATTTGCTGTACGCTATGTTACAGGACGAAACAGGCTTAACCTTTAGGCTGATAGAGAAAAGCGGCGGTGACGTGCGGACGCTGAAAGCCAAGGTCGAGGAGCTTTTGAGCCGCATTCCGGGGATAACGGGCGGCGGCAGAGAGGCGGACAAGGTTTATATCGACGCGGAAACCGACAAGCTGTTAATCGCGGCGGAAAACCTCGCCAAAACGATGAAGGACGATTACATTTCGCAGGAGCATTTGCTCTTGGTTATGCTAAGTTCCGCTAAGGGCGAGCTGAAAAAAGCCTTCGCGTCCTGCGGCGTTGAGCGCGGCGAGGTGCTTAAGGCTCTTCAGCAGGTAAGGGGCAATACCCGAATCGAAAGCGACAACCCCGAGGACACCTACGAGGCTCTTGAAAAGTACGGCACCGACCTGACCGAAAGGGCGAAAAAGCACAATATCGACCCCGTAATCGGCAGAGATGAGGAAATCCGTAACGTAATAAGGATTTTGTCCAGAAAGACCAAGAACAACCCCGTCCTAATCGGCGAGCCGGGCGTAGGCAAGACCGCCATTGCAGAGGGATTAGCCATAAGGATACAAAAGGGCGACGTTCCCGAGGGACTTAAGAACCGCAGGCTTATATCTTTGGATATGGGCGCACTTATCGCAGGCGCGAAGTACCGCGGCGAGTTTGAGGAAAGACTAAAGGCAGTGCTTAACGAGGTCAAAGCAAGCGACGGCGCGGTGATACTCTTTATCGATGAGCTTCACACCGTAGTCGGCGCAGGCAAGACCGAGGGCGCAATGGACGCAGGCAACCT
The DNA here is from genome assembly GCA_964368645.1 of uncultured Christensenellaceae bacterium. GTDB lineage: Bacteria > Bacillota > Clostridia > Christensenellales > CAG-1252 > JAEDHM01. Next base: position 51,163 of record CAYJBY010000017.1, on the reverse strand, counting down.
GCTGAAACCTATGCTGGCAAGGGGCGAGCTGCACTGTATCGGCGCGACCACCTTAGACGAATACCGTATGTATATCGAAAAGGACGCGGCGCTTGAGCGGCGTTTCCAGCCTGTTCTGATTGCCGAGCCTACGGTGGAAGACACCATCAGCATACTGCGAGGACTTAAGGAGCGTTACGAAATCTTTCACGGCGTAAGAATCCACGACGACGCGTTAATCGCGGCGGCAACCCTATCCAACCGATACATTTCCGACAGATTTTTGCCCGACAAGGCGATAGACCTAGTTGACGAGGCGGCGGCTTCGATTAGAACGGAAATCGACAGTATGCCCACGGAAATGGACGCTGTTTCCAGAAAAATACTTCAGCTTCAAATAGAGGAAACCGCTCTCAACAAGGAAAACGACAACCTATCCCTCGCGCGGCTTGCCGACCTGAAAAAGGAGCTTTCCGAGCTTAAGGAGAAGTTTGAGGAAATGAAAATCCGTTGGGATAAGGAAAAGGCTTCCGTTGACGAGGAAAAGGAGCTGAAAGCACAGTTGGAGAACGCCGAAGCGGAGTTAGACAACGCCCAATCGAGCTACGATTACGAAAAAGCAGGAGAATACCGTTACAGTATTATTCCCGACATCAAAAAGAAACTGGAGGAGCTGAAAGGCAAGGAAAGCAAACAGCTTTTGCACGACGAGGTCACTGAGGACGATATTTGCGCCGTGGTATCCCGTTGGACAGGTATTCCCGTGGCTCGGCTTATGTCGGGCGAAAGAGAAAAGCTTTTGCGTTTAGCTGAAAGCCTGCACCGCCGTGTGGTAGGACAGGACGAGGCTGTAACCAAGGTTGCCGACGCGGTTTTGAGGTCGAGAGCGGGAATCTCCGACGAGAACAGACCTATCGGCAGTTTCCTGTTCCTAGGACCTACGGGCGTAGGCAAAACAGAGCTTGCCAAGGCTCTTGCGGAAAACCTTTTCGACGACGAAAAGAATCTGGTTAGGATTGATATGAGCGAGTATATGGAAAAATTCTCCGTATCCCGTCTTGTAGGCGCACCTCCCGGCTACGTGGGTTACGAGGAGGGCGGCACCTTAACCGAGGCGGTGCGGCGTAAGCCCTACTGCGCGGTGCTGTTCGACGAAATCGAAAAGGCGCACCCTGACGTTTACAACATACTTTTGCAGGTGCTGGACGACGGCAGAATAACGGATTCGCAGGGGCGGACGGTGGATTTTAAGAACACCATCATCATTATGACCTCTAACCTCGGCTCGGACATTATACTGGACGGCATTACGGCGGACGGCGAAATTTCCCAAGAGGCAAAGGCGCAGGTTGACGGCTTGCTTAAACGCTCCTTTAGACCTGAGTTTTTGAACCGTTTGGACGATATTGTGTACTATAAGCCGCTAACCCCCGACAACGTGAAGAGTATCGCCTCTCTTATGCTCAACAAGCTCACCGCGCGTATGGCGGAAAAACGGCTTGCGCTTAGTATCACCGAGGCGGCGAAAGACTTTATCGCGGACAAAGGCTACGATCCCGTTTACGGCGCAAGACCTTTGCGGCGGTTCATACAAAGCAACGTGGAAAACCCCTTGGCAAAATATATCCTTACCGCTAACCCCCAAGAGGGCGCAACGGTTACGGTGGACGTTAAGGACGGCGAGCTGACGGTGGGGTAAAAGTTTGTAGCCCCTAAACGGCAAAAACAAAGAAAAAAAGGTTATCGTAGGAACGGTAAAAAAACCGCTTTTACGTTTCAACGCAGGGGACGGGTTTTCCGTCCCTTTTCTTTTCGTTCCGCATAGATGCGAGATTCTTCACTTCGCATAAACGCTCGTTCAGAATGACACGTCTATTGTCTTATCCTTTTCCAAGCACCTATTATTCCAAAATGGTTTGTTCTGTCATTCCAAACAAGCGGCACAGGAATTACCGTGGTACTGTTCTCTGCAAAAAAGTTTAATCTGTCATTCTGAGGAACAATCCCATTGTGACGAAGAATCTCGCCGATAGGCGGTAATTATATCGATAAGACAAAAAGGGACGGGTTTTCCGTCCCTTTTCTTTTCGTTCCGCATAAATGCGAGATTCTTCACTTCGCGTAAATGCTCGTTCAGAATGACACGTCTATTGTCTTATCCTTAATCGGCGGAAGCGGAATTGTAGCTTTCCTCCGCTCTCACTATGGTGCGGTGGGAAGCTATCGTCGCGTCGATAAAGGTAATATCCTTCGTGTCGGCTTTCCCCTGCATAAGGTCGATAAAGGTTTTAACCAATTTAATATCCCCCTCCAGATGCCCCGGGAGAGGGAGTTTTTTTGTGCGGTAGGTTTTGGTTTTGCCGCCGAAAAGGCTGACCTTCAGTTTACCCGAAGCGTCGTCACCCACAATTTGTCCTTTGGTGCAGGTAATTCGGGTATTGCGGAAAAAGTCCGAAGTAAACGCGGAAAGCGTATGCGTGGCGTACCGCTCCCCCTTGAATTTCATCATAACCACCTGATGGTCGTTGGTGGTGTTGTCGCTTCTGAAAACGCAGTTGCCGTAGGAGCCTGTTTTCAGCGCAGCCAAAATATCCGCCTTGGAATTGCGGTATTTTCCCGTCAGCACCGAGGGCATATACTTGATAAATTTCGCCTTCCAAAAAGGATCGGTTATATAGAGTTTCACCGCGTTATAAGGGCAGGTTGCGGCGTGAGGACAGCCGTCAGTACACTTATTCGGCGCACCCTCGGGGGCGTTTTCGGGGCGGAAATAAGTCAACGCGCCGTAGCTTTTCACGTCCTCCGCCTCCCCCTCCATAAACCAACTGATTAGGTCGATGTCGTGACAGCATTTTGCCATCAAAACAGGGGTGCTTTTTGCCTTATCGCGCCAGTTTCCCCTGACGTAGCTGTGGGCAAAATGATAATAGGCTATGTTTTCCTGATGGTTAAAGGTCATTATCTCGCCAAGCTCGCCGCTCCGCAGAATATCCTTGATTTTGGAATAATAATAGGAGTAGCGCAGAACGTGGCAAACCACCACCTTAACGCCCTTTTCCTCGGCGGCGCGTTTTATCTCAAGGCACTCGTCAAGGTTGTAGGAAACAGGCTTTTCCACCATAACGTCGTAGCCTAAAGCGATTGCCTGCATACAGTTACGGTAATGGTCGGCGTCTTGGGTGCAAATCCACACCGCGTCCGCGCGTTTGACCTTAAAAAACTCCTTTTCGTCGGTGAAAATCGCCTTTTCGCCCAGTTTTAACTGCTTACCGACCTTAGCCGCCTTGACGGGATTAAGGTCGCATACGGCGACCACTTCCGCCGCCTTTCGCCTGAAAAGCCTAAGCCAACGGATATAGTTTTCGCCCCTGCTGCCCAGTCCGATTACCGCGATTTTTACCTTGTTCCCCACTTCCATAAAGACCTCCGTAAGCAATATATCACCGTGATATAGAAACTTTTTTGTGCTGAAATATATAATCTATGCTTGTCTTGCTCAAATCTATTTAAGCTTTGACTTCTATACTAAAATACCATTCCGCTTGTCATACTTAAAGCCATACAAGCCCCGTTTGTTATACTTAAAGCTATACACACCTTGTTTGTTATACTATGTTATACGTGGATTTATCTGCTCCAATAATCCGCCTATCGCAACAATATAAATCCTATTTGTTCCGTTTATCGCACTATGATATATAATCCTATTTGTTCCGTTTATCACACTATGATATATAATCCTATTTGTTCCGT
>CAYJBY010000017.1:40197-47331 GCA_964368645.1 uncultured Christensenellaceae bacterium | reverse complement strand
TTATCACACTATGATATATAAATCCTGTTTGTTATAGTTTGATATAATTAGTATACATATTGACGTTTGTTATATAATGTTATAAAGGACGGACGGATTGCGCCCTCTTCCTCTTAATCCGTTCTTCCTAGTATTCTTTCTTTACTACACTCCTAGCTAACCCGGATAAGCGGTTGGTTCGTCCTATGTATCGCACTGAAATCATATTATCACGCTAAAATTATATAAGCTCCGTTTGTTATAGTTTGATATATTTAGATTATAATTTACGTTTATTATATAATGTTATACGGCGGCTCACCCACGTCAGACGACTTTACCACACTATGATACAAAATCCCTGTTGGTTATACCGGATTCTATTTGTTCCGTTTATCACACTATGATATACAAATCCTGCTTGTTCCGTTTATCACACTATGATATATAAATCCTGTTTGTTATAGTTTGATATAATTAGTATATATATTTACGTTTGTTATATAATGTTATAAAGGATGGACGGATTGCGCCGCTTGCCCCTCCATAAAAGCCCGATTTTTACCGCGCGACGGAGCGTTGCGTTAATCCGTGCCGTTTTCCAACCTTAATTCCGTTTCCCGAACTTAACGCTGTTTTCCGAACTTAATGCGGAGTTATCAGTCCTCGTCAAAGGGCTTTTCCTCGCTGTCGCCTTTTCCGTAGCGAGCCTCGTCCTCGTCTATAAAACTATCGTCCTGACCGTAATAGGGGGTTGAGTTATCCGTACTGTCCGCAGAGTTCTGTTGAGCGTAATCCTCGCCGCCCCGATAAAGCTCCTGCTCGCCGTAGGCTGACTGTGCGCCTTGCTCGTAATCCGCGCTCTGTCCGTAATCCGCGCTCTGACCGTAGCCCTCGCTCTGTCCGTAGCTCTGGCTGTCCGCGTTTTCCTCGGTGCCGCCGTAGCTTTCGACCTGTACGCTTGCATCGGTGCCGCCCTCGTCGTCAAAAATCTCTCTCGTACCTGCGCCGCCGTCATCGGGAGCCGCGCCGTCCGTATCCGAGTCGGAGCCGCCGCCGCGCTTTTTGCGTTTCAGCACGAGGATAATAACGACCGCCAAAATCAGCAAACCGCCGCCCACGCCTGCGATAATCCAGATATAAACGGGAACCTTAACGGTAAGCGTTGCGGATTGATATTGTATAACGTAGTTTTCGGACACAGACAAGCCGCCGCGCAAAATCTCGTAGCTCTTGTTCATTTTGACCTCGCCCTCGGCAATGGTCAGCTCGCCGCTTAAGCTGTCGCCCTCCAGCAAGCCTTCCGCCGTATAGGTGAACTTAGGAATAGGCTGATTGGAATAAATCGTCTTGGCGTCAGCCTTAACGACAACGGTTTTCGGCGTAATATCCACAGTAAGAGTGGGTTGAGTAAGCTGATAATTGCCTACGTCCGCGCCCTTAAGGGTGATAACTACGGTTACTGCGATACCGATGCCCACGTTCCTTGTTGCCGCCGTGGCGGTATAGGAGTCGATAGCGACGTCCTCGCCGCTTATAACGCCGTTCAGCTCGCCGCCCGTCAATACGATTGCGGTTGTGCCGTCAAAAATTCTGTTTTGTGCGGAAATATTGCTTACCGTCAGCACCTTAACCGTAATATCCGCGGTAAGAGTAGGCTGAGTGAGAACGTAGTTACCCACGTCCGCTCCCGTCAAGGTAATCGCGGTGGTGACTGCAATACCGTTTCCGACGTTTTTGTCGGCGGCAACGGCAGTACCTAACGCAAAGCTCACCGAGTCGCCCTCAACGATACCCTTAAGCTCGCCGCCCGTTAAACCTACGGCGGTCGTGCCGTCATACGCTTTCGTAACGGTGGCTACGCCGTCAATGGTGACTGTTTTGGGAGTAATCTTAAAGCTGACGGGCAAAATCTCGTCCGCGTAAAGTCCGCCTGCCGAGGTAATCGTCAAGGTCAGCGCATAGTCGGCGGCGTTACGGACGGTAAATCCTGCCTTGCCGTCGTTAAGAAGTGTAATCCCCTCTCCGCTGATTGCAGCGGTAACGCCGTTAGGAAGGCTGTTGAAAAGATTAACGGTATATGTAGTGCCGTCAAAGGCGTAATTTTCCAGTACGATTCCCGTGGCTGTATAGGTAATTTTTTCAGCCAGCAGAGGGTTGATAATGCCTACCGTTTCCGAGCCGTTTACGTAGCAGTTATCGGGTGCGGTAAACACCGAGCCCGTGGTAATCAGCACCTTAACGTAGTCGATTGCCGAAAGGGTGTAGTTGAGGTAATCCTCTCCTGCGAAGCTAAGCGTGGAGTTATCCACAGTAACCGCCAGTCTGTCGTTTTCGTCCGCGCTGACCGCAGGAGCGGAAAGCAAGCCGTAGGACTGCGCCGTTAAAGCCACGCTATCTCCGTCGATAACGCCTGCAAAGCTCACCTCGGTTAAATCCAACTCGATACGGGTTGAGCCGTTATGTCTGCGGTTTATTGCCTTAATACCCGTAACGGTAAGGGGGATTTTGCCGATATTGACGGTAACGTAATCGGGTTGGGTAAGACTATAATTGGTTGCGCCCGCGCCCGTGAGGAGAATAGCGGTGGTAACGGTCTTGTTGTTCGCCGCGGTTTTATCCGCAGTGGTGCCGCTACCCAAGGTAAAGCCGATTGCCGCCGCAGAGTCAAGAGGATTTTCTCCCGAGTAAAGCGTTCCGCCTGTCAAAACCACTGACGAGGTGCCGTCATAGGCTCTGTTGATTGCGGTAACGCCCCTAACCGTAAGGGGTGCGGCTTTCACTGTCATCGTGGCGTTAAAGGTACAGCTGACGTAGTTGCCGTTGCCGTTTAGGGTAACGGAAACGTGATAAACGCCTGCCTCCGTCTTATTCATACCGGTGGTACCTGAAGTAACGCCCGCAGGGAAGGTCAGCTCGTCCGCTCTGCCGTCCGCCCAAACGAGAGCGAGGCTTTTCGCGGTGCCGTCATAGACGAATTCTCCGTCCGAAAGGGCGTAAAGTCCGTCAAAGGAAGCAGGGGTTATGACAAAGGTCGCCCCAACGTAGGTAAAGCTGTAATTATCGCTTAACGCACCTGCAACGGTAAGAGGATAATTGCCTGCGTCCGCAGAGGGAGTCGGCATACCGCTTACGGTAGGCAGTACGGTAAGAGCGTTGGCGTCGTCGCCGTTCTTAAAGCCGTCGTATTGAACCTCAACCTGAGGATAAACCTCGCCGTAGGTGGCGTTAGCCACGGCAAGAGAAACGGTTACCGCGGCCTTGGTTACGGTATAACCGCCTGCAACCGCAGTGATTGTGTAATTGTCGTTGGCGTTGGCGTTATAGCTGACCGTTACGTCGTAAGCCTTGACTGCGGCGAGCTTTGCGTTGTCCGCGTTAATCTCGCAAACCGCAACGGGGTTAAGCTCAAGGTCATATTTCGGGAGCCACTCGCCGTTTTCGCAAACCTTGCGAAGCTCTATGCTCTTAAACTCGTCGCCGTAAGCGGCGGTCAATTGAGGCGCGTAAAGAGTAACCTTAGCCTTTTTTATCGTCAAAAGCACGGTATCCTCGTAGGCAAGGTAGTTGGCGGAACGCGCCACCTTAACTGTTACGTAGTAACTGCCTGCGTTGACGTTGCCGTCGTTGCCCTCGTACTCGAAAACGATACCCTCGGTTGCCGAGGTCGCCGTCAGCTTGATTTCCTCTCCCGTGTAAACAGTGGTTTTGCCGCTGAAGGTAATCCCCGTTAAAGCCGCTCTCTTAATGGTGAGCCAGCCCTTAACGTATCTGAAAGCGTAATTGTCGTCCGCGCCGCCCGATATGTTGACCTCGTAATCGCCCACGTCACTGCCCACAACCGCGTCGGTAACCGCCACGGGCTTAACCGTCAGGTCGTCCTCGCCGTCCTCGCCCACAAAGCCCGTATATTCAGGAACGAAGACGGGAATCGCCTCATTATAGGAGATGGATTCGGGGTTGACGGTAACGGTAAGGAGCTTTTTGATAACGGAATAAACGCCCTTAACCACTGTGATTTCGTGGTTAAAGTCGTCGGTATATGCTACGGAAATCTCGTAATCCTTAGCGCCCTTTTCCGCGGAGCAAACCGCGTAAGGCGCAAGCGCACCCAGTCTGCGGTCGGTCAAATCGACCTTCACGCCGTCACGGTCGTAACAGCTTATCTCCAAATCCTCGGCGGTCAACAGCGTTTCGCCGTAAACGGTGGACGCGTCCTCCGCAACGAAGCGCAGATAGAGCTTTTGCACGGTAACGGTGGCGGAAAGCGTCAAATTCTGGTAGTTACTGCCGCCGTCGATTACCGCCCAAACGGTTTTGGAGCAAACGTCGGTATAGGTGTAGGGAGCGGTCTGCCCCTCGCCTTCCAAGTCCTCGTAGTATTTAATCCTTGCGCCCTGAGGAAGCTCGCCCTCCGCGGCAATGGTTTTCGCCGTGCCGTCATAGGTAGCGGTCAAAGCCTTGAAGCTTATGCCCTTAATCGGAGCCTTGCTGACCACTAAGTCCGCATTGAGGATTTTGTCCACGTAATTAAGCGCGGTAACGGTAACGCGGTAATGATAGGTGCCTGCGTCCGTAGCGGTAATAGGAGTAAGAGAGGAGTCGCCGAAAGGCTCGCCGCCCACCAGACGAACGTAGCTCACCACAGCCCCCTCGGGGAAACTGCCTACTGCCGTTAAGGCGTAAGCCTCGCCGCTGTAAACCGCGGAGTAATTGCTGGCAAACTCGATACCCGACATTTCCGCAGGGTTAATCAAAAGGGTGCCGCAGGTGCCGTTATAGGTGCGGCTGTATCTAATCAAGCCGCTATGCGCGGTTTCGTCATACGCTATGTAGGTTGCGCCGCCGTCTAAGGTCACGCAATCGCCGTTCTCGTCGGCGGTATAGGTATAAAAGGTGTAATTGTACGCCTCGCCCTCACGGTCGATAACCAGCTTATCCGTATAGGTGGCGGCGTAGTAGGGATTGTCGATACCGTCTGTATCGTACTTAGCGGTGGGGCTGACGTAGCCTAGGCAGTTGCTTACGCTGTCCTCGCCCAAAAATCCGCTGACCGTTACGGTAAGCGTAGGCATAAGGGCGCCGAAGGTGATGGTTTTGTCGTCCGCCTTGACGGATAAGGGAGCCTTGACGATAGTCAGCTCGGCTCTTAAGTCCTCGCTTACAATATCGAAATAGTTGTTGCCGCCCTTAATGGTTGCGGAAACTCTGTAGGTGCCGATATTCTTGCTTTCTTCCTTAGAAATCGCCGTCCAGCCGCCCTCGGTCTGCTTTTCATAGGTATAAGTAGGGGCATTGCCTGTAACCGCCGTCCAGTCGGGGGCGTTACCCTCGCCGTCTAATATGGTAAGAGTTTGAGAGTAGCCGTTGTAGGTTTTCACCGCCTCGGTGAGATTATAGCCGTTGTCGGTGAGGTTGGCTCTGCCGATAACGTAATCAACGGAGTAAAAGCCCAAGGTTCCGTTGGAGTTAGCCACGATATAAACCTTGTAATTACCTGCGTTGGTAGGCGGCGTATTGGTAACGGGATAGGCGGTTTCGTCGAATTGTTCGCCGCCGTAGTAGTAGCTGAAAACGCCCTCGTAACCCTCTGCCGCCGCTAAAACCGCCTGCGAAGTGCCGTTATAGGTCTTAACCGCCACGCCGTTAGTCAGGGTGTCCGTCACGTTAATCGTCACCGTCTTGTAAAGCGCGGAGGGAACGGGACAGCCCCCTGCTACCGCAGTACCCACGGACAGCAGGCTCTCGGTGTTGACGAGAGGTAAAAGGGTGGTTTTAACCTGATTTTCGTTAAAGGAAATCGCGCCGTTAAGCTCTGCGCCATCGTAATCGCCGCAGGAGTACAGATGAGCTGAAGTCACCGAGCTGTCGCTGAATTGAGCAAAAATCACAGCGGTAACGCCGTCCTCGCCCACGGCAACGCCGCGAGTCAGACTGCCCGAGTTAAAAGCCTTGTCTATGGTCGCGCCGGTTGCGGCACAGCCTGCTATACCTGCGATAAAGCCGTAATCGGTGGAGGTAGTCACGCCGCCGTAGTTGCAGACGGAGCGCAGGGTGCCGTCAAAGTCGCCGACTATACCGCCGGCGTACTCGTCGCCCTCAACAGAGCCGAAATTAACACAAGCGGTGAGAGTGGAGCCGTTTTCCGACTTACCTGCAAGACCGCCCACGTAAATGCCCGAAATTATCGCGCTGTTTTCGCATTGAGTTAGGGAAGCCGCGGAGAGTCTTCCGACTATTCCGCCTGCCGTTGCGCCCTCAACCGCCGCGTTGTTGCGGCAAGCGTTAAAGGCGGTACCGTCCTTGGCACAACCGACCAAGCCTCCTGCCGTGCCTACGGAAACGACCTCGCCGCCTACCGTAACGTCGGAAATCAAAGCTCTTTCGGTTTCTCCTGCCAAAATACCGCAAACGGAGCGGCTGGTGGAGCCGTCCACCTCTACACGCGCGTCCGCGAATACAATATTACGGATACAGGCATTGCGGACGGTGGCAAAAAAGCCCATCGCCTTACTGCTGACCTTCACGTCATAGTTGCTGATTGTATGTCCCTTGCCGTCAAACTGCTTGGTTATGGCAAAGCCGCCCTGATAGGCACTTCCCGTCATATCGAGATCCGCGCCCAACTCAAAGTAATAGTCGGCAAAGGTGTTGTCTGCCCAAAGGTATTCAAGTCCTTGAACCGTGTAAATAACGTAGGGGGTTTCCACCGTGCCGTTGCCCTCGTAATCGGTGCGCCAAACGGCGGTAAGAGTTACGGAAGCGGCAGGCATTGTAAATTGTGCGGAAGAAGCGTAGGTGTTGCCCTCGCCGTCAATCCAATGCAAAAAGGTTTTGCCCGTGTTGGTCAAAGTGGAGCCGTCAAGTAGGACGACAGGCGCGTTTTCGCCGTATTCCGTACCGTCGGGCGCGGTTTCCGCCGCGCCGTTATAGTCGTAGGTCAGAAAATAAGGCGGCTCGTCTGCCGAAACAACTCCAGCTACGGTGCATAACGCCAACGTAACAACCAGTACGAATATCAAAACCAAATAACCTTTTTTCATTACAATCTCCTAGTAGATACGGCTCTCGCCGTGATAAGTATTAATTCAAGTCTATGGCACAACCCAAAACGCAGTCGATACTGTCATTCTGAGGACGTGACTTTGTCACAAC
>CAYJBY010000017.1:27253-40097 GCA_964368645.1 uncultured Christensenellaceae bacterium | reverse complement strand
GAAGAATCTCGCCGACAGGCGGTCATACTCCACAACACAGTCGGTACTGTCATTCCGAGGACGTGACCTTGTCGCAACACAGTCGGTACTGTCATTCTGAGGACGTGACTTTGTCACAACGAAGAATCTCGCCGACAGGCGGTCATACTCCACAACACAGTCGGTACTGTCATTCTGAGGACGTGACCTTGTCGCAACACAGTCCACAACACAGTCGGTATTGTCATTCTGAGGACGTGACCTTGTCGCAAGTCGTGGTTCCCCGCAAAACCGTATAACGGTATTGTGGGGTGAGTGCAGAATCTCGCCGACAGGCTTTTTTGCCGCGTAAACGCGAGATTCTTCGTCACAAATTAATTGCTCCTCAGAATGACACCGTTCTTGTGGTAGTTCCGCGGTTTTTTGTTGTAGTGTTTTTACAGTACCGCGTTTGGGATAGTACTGCTTTTGAGTGATACCGCTTTTTTGGGTGACACCCTGTTTCTTAGTACCGCGGTTTTGCGGTGACTTTGCGCTTAGTTGCAGTCGATAACGCCGATACAGTTGTCCTTATAAGTAGGATACTTGTCAACTCCGCCAACCTGCGCTATACCCGAGAAGTAGTTTATCGATTCACCACCTCCAATTGTGCTAAACACGTTGTCCACCGTACTCTTAAGGTCGTTGCCTACGTTCTCTATCTCACTGCCGCCCTCGCCCATCGCCTTGATAAGAGCCTTCTTCTCGTCCGCGCCCATATTGTTAAAGGTAAAGACAGTCTGGTCCGTATCATCGTTCACGATAAAGATAGCATATAAAGCGTCGGGCAGTAAGCCGCCTACTCCTGTGCTGTAACCGGACAAGTCTATACGTGCGGTCAAATAAATCAGGTCAATAGTCGGATCAGCGGAGGCAGTAAAGAGGGCGCGTTTTGCATTGTACTCCGCTCTCGTCTCGTCGCCTGCTAATATATAGCAGTCAATAACGGTAGCGGCAGTACTTCCGGAGTACGAGTTCTTGACTGAATAGCCAAAATCTTTATCGGTCATTATCTTGGTCATGATAAAGGACGCGTTGGGGCTTTCCGCAATACCGTTGACCGTAAACTGCGCAATATCGGTTGTATGGAGCGCGAGTATCATATTTTGCACGCTCTCGGCAGGATCGGCAACGTCCTCGGTGGTGACGGTCAGCGTATTCGCCATTACGTCGTAGAAGGAGTTAAAGCCAATATAGCCCTGACCGTTCTCGGTAACGCTCTTAGCCGAGCCGTCCGTATCGGGATCGTAGGTCTTAAACTGCAAATCCATATTCATTGCGGTACGCATTTTGGTAAGGTTGCCGCCTATCGCGCTGTTGACGTTGCTCTTAATGCTATCCATATTAAACCAGCTGCCGAAGTCAAATCCGAATTTCCCGAGCTGACTTAAGTTATACATCAGGTTGTCGGAGTTGCCCGTCTTGGAACCGAAGCTGTTAATCACTATCGAGGTGGTGCAAGCATAAGCCGAGCCGTTCCACGTGCCGTCCGTAAAGGTGGTAAGGTAAACGTAATCGGGCAATGCCGTAACGCTTTGCAAAGAGGGATCGAGAGAGTTGAAGTCCGCCTTAACGGTGGTCTCTATTCTAAAGCCCGTTGCGGTCACGTCTAGCTTTAAGCTGACGATATTAACGTCAATCATCACGCTTGCGCCGTTCATCACGTCCAGACTGGTGCCGGAGCCGTTAATCAGTGCCGCCAAAGCCTTATCGGAGAGCTTTGCGCCCTCTCTCGCGCCGTCATAGTAGTACAAGCCCGAAGCGGCAGGAGTGCCGGGGGTAACGGTTGATTCGCATATAGCGTAAGTGTCGCCCGAACCCGTCAGCGAGAACCGCTGTGTAGCCGCCGCGTAGTAATAGGTGCCGCTGCCGTCCTTGCGGAAGGAATCGTAGCCGTACAGCTTGCCGCCGTTTGCGATATAATCGCTATGCTCGGTGTTCGCGGCGTTATAAGTCACGTAGGTTAAGCCGCCGTCTAGGGTTATCTTGTCGCCGTCCGTTTTCTCGTAATAGCCGTTGGTTGCGCCCGTCATATTGACTGTAGTGGCGTTCAGCGTACCGAAGAGATTTCCGCCGCCGGTAAGAGTAGCCGCAGAGGGCTTTGTGTATAGGAAGTAATAATCCACTAAGGATTGATAGAAGCTGTCGTCGTCGCCTGCCACGGAGCGGTTATTGAGGTAATACTCGTTGGACTCGGAGGTGATAAATCCGCCTGCGTCAAGGTACTGCGCCCAGTTTGCGCCGCTGTTGTAATCCGCGGTGTCGGATACCTTGCCGAACTCCTTAAGTCTTGCACGCAGAGTCGCCGCCGTGGTGTCCGTGGTTTCGCCTGTCTTGGTGCCGTCCACGTAGTAGGTTTCTTCCTGCATCATCGTCTTAACGTAACGGTCCATACCCACGTCGCCTGCCGTTGCCAATCTGTAGTTCTCGCCGTCCTTCACGTATTCGCCCGAAGGATCAAGCTGATAGTAGTCGGAGGTGGTCAGATACTCGAACATATTGGGAACCTTGATACCGCCGTCCACAAACTCCATACCCTCTACCGAGCCTGTAAGGTTGGTCTTGAAGACCTCAACCAGCTTGGAGCCGATGGTGTTTTCCATCGTACTTCTGGTAAGGCTGACGGAGCTTACGCCCATAGCCGTCTGTATATCGGAGAGGTTAGCAAAGAAATTGCCTGTTTCCATATCGTTCATATCGTTGACGAAGATACGGGTGTTATCGGGGAACATAGGATCGGCGGTTTCCTTATCGATATCGGTGTAGCTGATGATATAGAGGTAATCGGGCAGGAAGGACGCACCGCTTGCGGAAGCGTCGGGTACGAACCTGATGACCGCTCTTATATAGGTATGGTAGCAAGGCGCGTGACCTGCGCAGGAGCAAAGCTCACCGCTCTTTAATATAGAAATCTGCACGAAGTTGGCGGAGCCTGCCGCAAAGCTGATAGCGTCCGTTTCCTCGGTGGCGATAGCCGCCAAGGCTCTGTCGCTGAGTAGCGTAGTAAGTTCCTCGTCCGCTCTGCCGTCCAGATACAAGCCGTCGAACTCGGCGGAAATCTTGGCGTAACGCTGTTTGCCGCCGTCCAAAGCAGAATCGTAGGAGTCGTAGCTCTCGCTGTAACGCTGACCGAGCTGATTAGTGTAGGTTACGTACTTGCCGCCGACTATAACGTACAAGCCGTCGTCGTCCGCCGTAAATCTCTTGACGTAACCGCCGTTAGCGTCGGGATAGTAGCTGTCCTTTGAAGCCGTGTCGTTGAAGTTAAACGCCGCGGAGCTGATGGAAACCACACCGTTGAACAGTGTATCCGCGGTGATGTAATGACCGTTCGCGGAGTACATATTGCGGTTAAAGGTATTCATAAAGGCGATATTGTCCGTCGCGTCGAAGAAGTCCTGCTCCACCGAGTTGAGAGCCACGGAGTTGTAATACTCCACCTGCTTTTCTCCGTCCAAATCTTCCTTAATCGTAAGCGTCACGGATTGTGTATCGGGGGTTGCGCCGAAGCCCTTAAGCTTCTCTCTCAACGCTTCAGCCTGCGTCTTTTCGTAAACCGCGCCGCCGCTTATGGTGCCCTCCGCGATACTCTTGGAGTAACGCGGTAAGCCGCCATGCACGGTGCTGTCGTATTTGACGTAGGTCGCGCCGCCGTCCGTGGTCACGTATAAGCCGCTGTCGGAAAGGGTGTAGGTAAAGGAATAATCGGTGCCTATGCTTCTGCTGTAACGGTTTGCGCCGCTGTGCGCCGCGTTTGCCGAATCGTAAAGAACGTAGCTCAAACCGCCGTCAAGGGTAACGTAATCGCCTGTCGCGTCAGCGATGTAAACAAAGCTGTCCGCCATACCCTCGGTTTTGACGTAGCGCGGCAAGAGCGCGTGGGTGGGATTGGAAGCGTTGTAGAGCTCGTAACCCGTCAAGGTCTTAACGTAACCGCCGTTAGCGTTCTCGTAATAATACTCCTTATCCCCTGCGGTCAGATACTCGAAGAGGTTGGGGAGCTTGATACCGCCGTCCACGTAGCTTGCGCCGTCAATGCCGTCCATCAGGTCGCCGAAAATCGTCTTGAGCTGTCCGCTCAGGGTGTTTTCAAGAGTGTCCTTGGAAAGCATATCGCCGTTAAGTCCCATAGACTTTTGAATATCGGACAGGTTGGAGAAGAACATACGCGTTCCCTCCGCCGTCATTCCGTTAATAATAATCGTGGTGGGATAGTCCAAGCTCTCCACGCCGTTTTCCTCAATGGTGGTACGGCTGATTAAGACAAGGTTCTCGGGGAGCGCGAAGTTATCCATCGTGGGGCTGAACAGGAAGATACCCGTCAAATACACGTTATCCGCCGTCTTGCTGATAATGAGCTGTGCGATTTCCGCATAACCAGTAGCAGGCTTAACCGCACCCGAGCAGTTGTCGCAAACGCGGTCGCCGTTGGCGTCCAAAGGAGAAGTACAGCCGTTACAGCTTAAATCGCCTATGGCAATTGCGCCGTTATTCTGCGCCGCCAAGGAAGCAAGAGCCTTACTGCTCATTACGTTGCTAAGCTCGTTCCACTCTCTGTCGTCCTTATAAACGCCGCTGAACAGGTCGCGCTTTGCGTAGTAGTAGCTGATTTCGCCGTTAATAAGCTCAAAGCTATTCTCAGCAGTCTTGCCGTAAGCGGTGTAAATCTTGCGGTCGTAACGGGTAGCGGAGCCGCCCGTATAGCCAACGTAGCCGCCCAAGCCGTCCGCAACGAATGCGCCCAAAGGAGCCTCGTAGTAATAGTAAACCAAATGATTGCTCACGTCCACGTAGCTGGGAGTGTAAGGAATAACGTAGTAGTAATTAAGGTCAAACCGTCCGTTAGTATTGGCGGCGGCAATGTGAACAGAGGAACTGCCGTTGTAGATAACGTAGCTGTTATTGTTCAGCTTGACGTAATCGCCGTCCTCGGCGCGTTCGTAAACCGCGGTGTCGCCCGACAGGCTTACGACCTTTTCCATAACGCCGCTGCTGTAATCGTAATAGTATTTGAAGTTGAGGTCGTCCTCGCCCAAGGACAGGTTGCCGGAAAGGTCGGAGGTGGTAAGCACCTTAGACAGATACATATTGCGGCTGAAATCGATTAGGAACTGCGCACTGCTGTCCGCGGTATAGTAATCGTCGTAGCTTAAAGCGAAGTCGATGGTGTTCTGCGAGGTGAAGTCTTGAGTCTTGTCAATGGCGATTGCGGTGATATTGCCCTCGTTCTTAGTGACCTCGGGAGCCGCGCCGAACTCGCGCAAACGCTCTCTAAGCTCGCTTGCCGCCGCCGCCTCGTAACAGGTAATCGCGCCGCTCTGCTGAGCAGGGGTAAGCGCGGTGGGGTTGGTAGCTCTGGAGTAGTGAGTCAAAGCCGAATCCTCGGAAGTGCCGACGGTCATAACGTCCTTTCTGCCGTAACGGGTAAGACCTGCGTGTTCAGGTGCCGCCGAGTCGTAAAGCACGTAGCTTACGCCCTCGTCCAAGGTAACGTATAAGCCGCTTTCGGAAGCGGTGTAAACGCTCTTCTGCACGTACTCGCCGCCGACGTCCTCGTAATAGGTATAGTAATCCGCCATACCCACCGTTCTGGTGTAACGAGTCGCGCCGCCGTCGCTTACCACAGCCAATCTGTAATCCGAGCCGTCCTTAACGTAATCGCCGTTTGCGTCCTCGTAATAATAGAACTCGGAGTCGCCTGCTAAGTACTCGAAGAGGTTAGGAAGCTTGATGCCGCCGTCCTCGTAGCTTGCACCTCTCAGCTTGCCCGTAAGACCTGAGAAGATATTGCTCATCTGCTGGCTCACGGTGTCCTCTAAGGTGGACAAGCCGAAATCAAGACTCATCGAAAGTCCCGTTTTGATGGATTCAAGGTTCTGGAAGAACTGCATAGTCTGCGCTCTGGACATACCGTTGATTACCACCGTAGTGGGATAGTCAAGGTCGTCCGCGCCGTCCTTTTGGATACGGGTACGGCTGATTAAAACCAGCGTTTCGGGAATAGCCTTGTTGGAAGCGTCGTTGGAGGTATATACGAAAATACCAGTAATATATGCGTTGCCCAAAGCGTCCGCGCTAAGCAGGAGCTGTGCGATACGGGCGGTGCCCATACCCTTCATTGCGCCGCCGCATACGTCGCACTTTCCGTTGTTGTCAACGTCAACGGTGCCGTCACAGCTAATACATTTCACGTCGCCGATTTCGATACCTGCGCCCGTAAACTCGTAAGCCAAGGCACCCAACGCCTTGTTGTTAAGTTGGGTGGTTAAAGACGACCATTCTCTGCCGTCCTTGTAAACGCCGTAGAAAAGCTGACGCTTGGCGTACTTGTCGCCGTTTACGTAACCGTCCGCAAGCAGTTTGATATCCGTACCGTCCTTATAATAGCCGCCCTCCGTGCTGACGTAGTAGTAATCGCCGCCGAAGCTGTAATCGGAAGCCAAGGTAAGAGCGGAAATCTCGGTCATAGTGCCTGTGCTGTAATCGTAAATGCCTTTGAAGTTAAGGTCGTCCTCGCCTAAGCTGCTCACTGCGGAGCTTTCGCCAAGAAGGTCGTCCGCCTTAAACACCTTGGTAAGATACATATTGCGGCTGAAGTCCAGCATAAACGCGTCGCCGTCCGCTTGGGTGTAGAAGGAGTTGTAAGTCGCGGCGAAATCAGCGGTGGCGTTAATATCGGTGTTGGCAAGGTCAGCTACGTCCGTAAGGGCGATAGAGGTGATATTCTCACCCGTAACGCCGATAGAATCGGAAGTCAGGGAGCCGAAAGCTCTAAGTCTTGCGCAGAGGTTTTCGGGAGTGGTTTCCGCGGTAACTATAGCCTGTGCGCCGCCTACGTTCTGTGTTTTCACGGTGCCGTCGGGGTTAAAGGTAAGGTCGCTTATTGTGCATTTGTCTATCAGCACGGTGAAAATATCGGGCAGGGAAATATAACCTACGTCACCCTCGTCCTCGCCGTAGCCGATACCCGGCAAAGCGGAAAGAGCGGACATATTACCGCTGACGGTATCCGCTATCATAGACTTGATATAGTCCTCGTTGAGGTCGCCTGCGTCCGCGCCGATTGCGGAAGTGAGCTTGGTAAGTCTTGCGAAGAAAGCGGAGGTTTCCGCCTCGTCCAAGCCGTTAAGTTTAAGAGTAACGTCCTCCTCGGTAAGCGCACCGATTTGCTGTCCGTAGGTCGGGCTGGTGGGTTCGGTGTCCTCTATCGTGGAAAGAGCCTTGCCCAAGTCCACCGTAACGGTGATAAACAGATAATCGGGCATAAGAGCCGCAACCTCGCCGTCCATAGCAAGAGCCGCCTTAAGGCAAAGCTCCATAAGCGTCTTGGTTACGCCCCCTGCGCTCTCCTCGTAAATGCTGATTTGGGTAACGGTTGCCGCGCCCATACCGCCCAAGGCGATTTGGTGGTCGGTAACGTCGTCCGTGTCGTCGGAGTCACTGCCTGAATACAACAGGTCGGCTAAAGCCTTATCGTTCATACGGACGGAGAAGTCCTCGGCGGAGAACGCCGTGTCGTCGTTATACACGCCCTTAAGGGTAAGTACGTTGCCGTTGGAATCGGTGTAGCTTTGAGTGCCGTTAAAGAGGATAAAGTCTGCGCCCAGACCGCCGTCGCCGTCACCGAAGATATTGCCGGAAAGCAGGTCGGCGGAGGTGATAAACTTATCCCCTGCCGTGCCGCCGTTGATATAGTAGTAGCGGTTGAGGTTGTCGATAAACTCCTCGGAATCGCCCTCTGCGAAGATATTATCCAAAACGGACAAGCCGTTCAGGTCGTTTTTCTTGTAACGCGCCAAGCCTGTGTGAGCGTCGTCGGTCGCGTCGTAGTCAACAAAGGTAACGCCTGCGTCAAGAGTGACGTACGCACCCTCCGCGTCCTGTATGTAGCCCTTGCCGTTCTGAACGTCCAAAACCGCCTCGGGCTGTCTGCCGAACTCCTTGAGGTCGAAGCGCAAAGCCTCGTTCTCAACGGCGTCGCCGACGTAGGTTCTCGCTCTTTCAGCGGCGATTTGGGCATTGACCGTAGCCTCGTTGGCAGGGGTAACGCTTGCCTCAAGCTCTGCGATATTCTTATCTCTTTCGGCGCGGAAAGCCAAATTGTTAAGCACGTCGAAAATGTTGCTTAAAACAAGGGTGTTGCCCGTATAGTCATAGACCAGGGGAACGTAATCGCTGATTTGAGAGAACGCCACGGAGATAGAGTCGCGCACCGTTCCGCAAATGGTATCCGTATCGAAGGCAGAGCCTGTCAAAGCGGTGATAACGTGGAAGAGGTTGGCGTTAGCCTCGGACTGCATTTTGTTGACGATAACCTCGGTAGTGTAACGGGGTACGTAATCGTAACGGGGCAAGCCCTGATGAGCCGCCGCCGCACTGTCGTAAAGCACAAAACCGTCGGAGGTTTTGACGTATGCTCCTGCGGTGTTGGCGGTAGCCTTGCCGTTATTCTCTGCGTAATCGGCGGCTGTGCCGTCCAGTATCACCTGTGCGGTAACGTAAAGATAACCGGGCAGGAACTTAGAGGGATCCAGCACCGCGTCCTCGCCGCCGCCGAGAGAACTGCCGTCCAAAACCGCGCGAAGCTCTATATTCATATACATATAGTCCGCGTCGTGGGTAATTGATGCGGTTAAGACCTCAAGGGAGCTGATAATGGAAGCTTCATCGCCCTCGCCTGCTTGCGCGAAAGCGATACTGTCCAGAATACCGCCTGCGTTGAGTATGGAAGCAAGAGCCGCGCCCGTCATATTGACAGACAGGGAAGAGGTTGCCCTCTCGTCCTTATAAAGACCATCTCTAAGCTCACGCTTAATGTACAGGTCGGTACCTGCCGCGATTTGAGCGGGGCTTGCCGCGGTGTAGTAATCCGCGTGCAGCTCGCCGTCCGTCACCTTAACGTAAAGCTCGGGAACGAAAGCGTCGTGGGTACCCGTTTCGCTTCCTGTGGTTTTGCGGTAGCCGCCGTTGCCGTCCGCGATATACGCGCCACCTTCCTTTACAATATAAAATACGGTGGCGGTGGCAGGATAGTAATAATTGCCGCCGTAGTACGCGCCCATAAGCGCGGCGGAATAACCGCTGACGTCAACCGCCGTGCCTGTGGAGAAGTCAAGAGTTTTGCGGAAGTTGATACTGTCCGCGCCAAGCATAGAGGAAAGGTTGCCGCCGAAAAGCTCGGAAGCCTTAAGGTCGGTGGTTAGGTAGTAGTTAGCGGATAAAGCCGACAGGAACTCCTGTCCGTCCTTTTCCTCCGCCTTGATGATATTCTTGGTGTCGGCAAGGCTGACCGAGCCTGTTGCCGCGGTGCCGCTTACCGATATAGTATAGCGTGTTAAGCCTGCGTGAGCGGAATTGCCTGCGTCATAGGGAACGTACTCGTTGCCGACTAGAACGTATGCGCCGGTTGCCGCCTCGGTAACGTCATAGGTGACTATACCGCTTTGGTAAATACCCTCGAAGACCTGACAGGTCTCTCTTGCGGAAAGCTTAGTGACGTTTTCGGGGTTGTCGGATTTGCTCTTTTCCATAGAGTAAACGTAACCGCTTACCACCTCGTAAATGTTGGGAAGAACCACCGCGCCGTCCGTCAAGTGCATTTCGGCGTTGAGGGTGGTCTCCAGCATAGTGAACACCTGGTCGAAGGTGGAGGAAAGCAGATTAAGTATCCCGTCTGCGGAAATCATATCCGCCGTGGAAGCGTCTGCGAACTTGGAAACCAGCAGTTTCAGCGTGTCTAACAGCTTTTGGGTGTATTCAAGGTCGAACTTGTTGACCTCTATACCGTTGGAGCCGTCGGCAGGGGCGAATTGTCTTACGACCAACGCGCCGTCCGCGCCGTAAACCTCTCTGACCGACATAACGATTTGGAGAGTGAAGAGCTGGGGCAGAGCGTCCGTAAGGGTGGAAATTATCGCGCTGTAATCGGAAGCGGCGGCAGTTGCGCTCTCCTCTCCGTTACCTAAAAAGCTATTCAAAAGCTCGGTGATTTTCAGCTCGGCAACCACGTTAAAGGTGTAATTCTTGATAGTGACGTTATTAGCCGTCTTGGCAACGGACACCTCGGAGTCGCCCTGTTTTTCCTTAACGGTGTAATCGTAGGTAGCGCGGCTTACGTCCTCGCCGTCCTTTTTGATATTGACGCGGTTGAAGGAAAGCTTCTGCAATAAGTCGGAAGCGGAGGAACCCTCGCCCTCGGAACTTTCGTCATCGCCTGCCGCGCCTAGGTTAAAGCCGTCCAATCCGCCTGCGATAGCCTCGGACAGCAGGTGAGCCAAGCTGATATCGTACAGATAAACCCTTATACTGTCGTTGGCGGCGTTTTCGGTGGCGAAAGCGGTGTAGTCAACAAAGTTGAGGTTTTCCATATTAATATCGTCGGTTATAGAGGACAGTGCCTCCAGATTGGTAATCGAAAATCCGCTTTCGGAGAGAGAACCCTCGTCCAAAGCGTAATTGCTTTCCAGATTGTACAGGAAAAGGTCGGTGGCGGTGTAGCCGCCGTTCTCGTCGTGGCAAACCGAGCAACGGTATAAGGCGGTTTCCGTATCGGACTTTTCGCGGATACAGGCGTTCTCAACGTGGGTTAAGGTGCCCGATGTCGCATAGCAGTTGCGGCAGAAAACGCCGTTGTGGTTGATAGCGAGTTTCTCTATGTAGGTTGCGTCCGTAACCGCGTAGGCGTTAGCCATACCGTTAAGGGCGGAAAGGAACATATGAGGAGTGACGTTAGTCGCCGCGTCGGGGTTCTCCGCGTCGTAAAGTCCCGCAAAATTCAGAACCGCTTGGATATGCTCTAATCTTAAAGCCACCTTGCCGCCGTCCTGCGTGAAGTTAAGAGGTACGATTTGTTTCAGCTTACCGAAAAGCTGTGCCGCCTTGTCGTTAAGAGAAACAAGGAACGCGTTGGCGGTTGCGCCAACCTCGTCGCCCTCGGCAGCCATAGCCTGACTTTCCTCGTCCGCGCCGCCCAGCATAGAGGAGAGCTTGTCGCCGACTAGGGTATTGAGTATGGTATTGAGGGTTTTGCACTGATTTTCGTCGTAGTTGTTGATTACCAAAGACGCTTCCTTACCCTCGGCAAGAGGATAAATCATTGCGGTGAGGAAGAGGTTATCGGGAACCAGCCAGCCGATAAAGGTCTTGAGGAATTTAGGCAGGTTATATTGAGTCAAAAGTGAATCGGCAACGCCGTCCACCGCCTGCTGTAAAGCCAGTTTAACGGTAACGCCCAACTGGGTGGAAGCGTTAATCTGCTCGGTGGTTAAGGATGCAAGGTTTTCGGAGGTGTTCTTGACTACAACCTGCGGTATGGTCACTAGGGTAGCCAAATCCACGTTCTTAAGCATATCCACGTTCATATTGGACAAAAGTCCGTTGTCGCCGCTTAAGACTGTGGTCACTATGGAGTTAATCAGCGCGGCAACCTGCTCGCCCGTAATGGTAAAGGTGGTTATGCCTGCGTTGTAGGCTTTCTTCTGGTCGGAGGTCACGTTGCCGCTAGCCTCGTCCTCGCTGTCGTAGGGATAGTAGTTGCGGATAGTGGCAAAGTCGAAAACAAGCCGAGAGAGTACGGCGTTAAGAGTCTCGGTCATATCGCCGCTCTCACTGTCGCTAGAATCGTCCTCGCCGGCAAAGGCAATTTCCGTTACCTCGCCCTCGGCAACCAACGACTTGATGTCCACGGCGTCCAAAAGCGCGTCAACGGTGATACGGTAGTACTTGATTTTCGCCTTATCCTCCGCGCTTAAAGCGTTGTATTGCTCGGTACCCTTCTGGGTAACGTACTCCGCTTCCACCACCTCGGCTTTCTGCTTGTCCGTCAGCGCGGCATAGCTCTCCGCGCCCTTCTCGTTAATGTACAGGTCGCGGCACTCCGCCTCGGTGTAGGGCTTTTGGAGTAAAGCGTCGTTTAGGTTGGCGTAAAAACCGCCCTCGCCGATGAGGTCGGCTTCGGAATAAGGCTGAGTGACGATCTTGTCCTCGTCCGCCTTATAAATGCCCCTGATTAACGACCAAGCGTCCTTGAGAGAAACGCCGCCGATCATCGGGCTTACGAATTTGTTAAATGCAAAATTGGCGCCGACGATAACGCCGACCACCATCAGCACAAGAATAACTACGCTTATTATCAAGCAAGTCAGGCAGCACTTGCCGCCCTTGTTCCGTCCTGTTTGCTGTCGTGCCATACGATTAACCTCCTGTAATGCGTGTGCGCGTATTGCCTGCGCACCGTGAATTAGTCCCACGGTAGGAGCGGATAGGAAAACTGTCTTAGTCCGACAGTTCTCGGCCGACCAACCGCCTTTGCGCCGAATTAACGGCTTTGGAGTTATGCGCTTGTGCGAATACCCCTATACATATATTTACGTAATTATAGCATATACGCGAAGCGCGTAGCAAGTTATTCACAAAAATTTTACGAAATCGAGGATTTGGGAGTTTTTACCACCCGAAAGTCACATATCTATGCGCTTTTTGCGGAAAAAGCTCTGTTTTTTGCGCAAAGATAGCTTCTTATCCACCGCCAAAATGTGGAAAAGTGCAAAACTTTTCAACTTATGCACCGAGTTATCCACCACCGCCCCCGTTTATGTTATTTTTCCATATCCTCAACAAAAAGGACAGAAAACCCACCCCGTTACCTTGGGCTTGTCATTTTTTCATACCCACAGCCACCCACGTTTACGTTATTAACCGGCATGACCTCGTTTTAACTGTCACTCTGAGGAGTGATCTTGTTTTACATTGTCATTCTGAGGAGCAACCTTGTTGTGACGAAGAATCTCGCGTTTACGCGCTCTTTCTTTATCCTTGTCACTATCCT
>CAYJBY010000017.1:163-27153 GCA_964368645.1 uncultured Christensenellaceae bacterium | reverse complement strand
CACTGTCATTCTGAGGAACAATCTATTGTGACGAAGAATCTCGCGTTTACGCGCTCTTTCTTTATCCTTGTCACTATCCTTTCTCTATCCTTGTCACGTTTTCGCTCCATATCCTCAACAAAAAAAGACAGAAACGCCACACAAAAAAACAACCCCACTGCCTGTCACGATAAATCCGAAAACAAGCATTACTCCACACTGTCATTCTGAGGAACAATCTATTGTGACGAAGAATCTCGCGTTTACGCGCTATCTCTATATCCTTGTCACGTTTCCTCCCCACCCTTATGTCCACGCTCTGTCCTTGTTACAGTTCTTTCTCTAGCCTTGTCACACCCATCTACCCTTATCTTCCACCCTCCGTCCTCATTACATTTTTCTCTATCCTTATCACTGCTCTTTCTCTATCCTTATCACTGCTCTTTCTCTATCCTTATCACATTATTCCTCTATCCTTATCACAATTACTTTTTCTCTATCCGTGTCGCGCTTCTTTTCGTTCCTCACACTTTCGCCATCAATAAGGAAAATTTTAACCGACTAAAGTCGGTTAATCGAAAAGCAGAAAACACGTTCCACGTGGAACATAAAAAACGCGGCACCAGTTAAGATACCGCGTTTTTTGTCGATTATTGATTGATAATTACAGATTTTCCGTCAAAACCTGCAAATATGCCTGCATTTCCTCACGTGCGCCTTTAAGACTGTGGCTTCTGTAATTGCCGCACTCTTTTTTGCCCGAACCGGGGATTTTGTCCACCGTAAGCGAGGTTTTTAAGCATTCTGCGGTGAGTTTTTTCGCTTCCTCAGGCTCGATTCCCTTAAGGAGAAGATAAAAACCCGTTCTGCACCCCATCGGTCCAAAGTAGATAACCGAATCCTTGGCATAGCTGTTGCGGATAACCGTTGCGAAGATATGCTCAACCGTGTGCATAGCGGCAATTTTAAGATAATCACCGCCGTTGGGAATCTTAAACCGCAGGTCGTAGGTGAATATGTCGTCCTTAACGCCCGAAAGGTAAAAGCCCTTGGGGTGGTTGTCGTGGTCTATCAAAAAAGATTTAATCGTTTCCATTGTTATTCTCCAAGTAAAAAATCGTAAATAATATCCGAACAATCCGATATGTTGTGACTGTTGGCGGCAAATGCGGCGGTGGAATCTCCTTCAACGCCGTCCGAAATCAGTTTAACCATTGCAAAGGGTATTCCACTGCGTTTTGCAACGAGAGCAATGCCTGCGCTCTCCATATCGCATATAGACGCGTTAAAGGCTTCCGCGATACGCGTTTTATCCTGTTGGTTGGATACGAAGGAGTTACCGCAAGCGATTACAGCCGAGGGCAAGTTCTTTGCAAGCTTTTCCGTATAATAAGGATCAGCCTCTATGTATGCGGAGTCAAGGCAGTCGTGTTTGCCTAAGGGCTCTCCGAAAGCGGTCAAATCGTAGTCGTGCTGAACAACGCTCTTAACCGTAATAATGTCGGATACTCCTAGATTTTTCACCAAGCCGCCAACGTATCCGTAATTAAGCAGAAGCTCTGCCTTGTAATTAGCTACAAGTATTGCCGCCGCAGACGCCGCCTCGGACACTCCTGCGCCGCAATCAGCTATAACGGCAGTGTTTTCGCCAACCTTATAGACGTTAAAATCCACTCCGCAAAGACGGTTTTCCTCAATCGGCGCACCTAATCTGCTTTTTAGGTACTCGCTTTCTCTTTTCAGGGCTACGACTATGCCTATTATCATTACTTTCTCCTCGGTTATACCCTGTTATCGTATAACGCCTTGCTTTATTCTTATTCTGTATGGCTTTGAGTTCTAATCGGGATTTCGGTCATCAAGCCATTACGACCACCGCAAGAACCTTTGAATTTTGCCTTAATTTAGGGACGAACGACTTTTTGCACTTCGATATTCCTTGGTATCACCGCAATTATTTGCGTTTTCGCTCCACACTTACCGTCTTACGGTTACGTTTCAGCCTAACCTTAATCGTTCTATCCTGCAATCTTACAGCTCCGTTAATGTCGGTCTGCTTTCCGCTACGTTACCGTCCGAATTTTATAACGCGTCCGCTTACCTCAATTGTTTCGGCTCTATCGTCTTATTATTCCGCTCAAGTATCCGAGCAAATTGCTTACGGGATATTTCCCATTATTCGCTATTTTTTTCAAGTATTCCCTTGGGAGCCGTTACATATAGATATTCGAGGTAACGCTATGGAGCTTTACGAATTGATTATCGCGCTGACGTTGGGGATACTAACCCTGCTTGCCGCGCTGTGGCTTTTTGGAGCCAAGCGCAGATTTGTCATAGGTATGACGGTTAATTCCGCATTATCCGTACTTACACTGTATCTGTGCGCCGAGGTTTTCGGCACGGTGCTTAAGCTGAACGCCTTTACTCTTTATCTATCCGCATTATTCGGCTTTGCAGGCGTGGGAGCGTGTTTTGCCGTGCTGGCATAACGCCGTTCCACGTGGAACATATTTTGCCGAATTATGACTTTTTTCGTGTTTTTGCGGAAGTTTTAAGCATTTACTTATAGTAAATGCTTAATTGCCTCGTTAATATCTATATCCGTCATATAGGACACAGGTACGTCGAAAACGGTTTTCGCGCCCTTCAAGCCCTCTGCGCTCATTCTGGCCGCCGCGCGGACGTAGGAGAGAACCAGAGCCGCGGTGAAGTCGGGATTAGAGCCTAAATTGATATCCAGCTCCGCGGTGTGAGCTGTGCCGTTAATACTGCCGCTTCTTATCACCATACCGCCGTGGGGCATACCCGAATGCTCCTTGACAAAGGTTTCCTCATTGATAAAGTGAACAACGGTTTCGTACTCGTCGAAGTAATAGGGCATCGTCTTGATTTCTTTTTCGATACGAGCCTTGTCCGCTCCGTCCTCGGCAACCACGAAGCACTCTCTAAGGTGCTTATCCCCTGCCGCCAAGACAGGACGTTCCCCTGCTCTTACGCTGTCCAGCGCACTCTGCTTGGGAATGGTGTACTGCTTTCCGTTCTTCACGCCCTCGATACGTCTGATTGCGTCACTGTGCCCTTGGCTTACGCCCTTACCCCAGAAGGTATAGCTGTCGCCGTCCTCTATCGCGGTGGCGAACAGTAGGCGCATATAGCTGAACAGACCGGGATCCCAGCCTGCGGAAATTATGGATACCGTGCCGTTTTTGACGGCGATAGAGTCCATATCCTTGTAGTAATCGGGAATCAACGCGTGAGTGTCGAAACTGTCAACGGTGTTAAAAATGCCTGCGAGCTGACGTCCTTGAACCGGCACGTCGTTAGCCGAACCGCTGCAAATCGCCATTACGTCGATTTTACCCTTATAGCTTTCAAAATCCGAATAAGATACGCAGGGCGTGCCCAAATCGGAGGTAACGCCGTCACGTCTTGTGAACACTGCGACAGGAACGATATCCTTTGCCTTGACCGCGAGCTTTTCCAACGCTTTCCCTAGGTTGCCATAGCCGGTAATGCCTAATCTAATCATAGCCGATTCTCCTTGTGTTTTTGCTTTTATTTTACACGATTTGAGGCTCACTGTAAAATATATGGAAGAAAAAAATGCGTTTTACAAAATGTTTTTTGTCCTTACGCCGTCTGTTCTCGTCCTATCGGTTGTTTCTTCAGAAAACACCTTCGCCGCACCGCACAAATATCCCGACGGCCACCCACCAAAAAACGGTGAACGCGCTCTCCGAAAGGCGGTAAACAACCGTTTCGATAACAGCATTGAACACGCCCCGACAAGCACCCCTGCGAACACCCGAAAGCACCCCGTCAGCACCCACTGACAAGCACCCCTACGATACCCTTGAACACACCCCGACAAGCTCCCGAAAATACCCCCAAAATATTCGTTTTTCCGCAAAAATCCACAGGGCTTGCAAATCCGCACGGAATATAGTATAATTAATACCAAGTGAGGGAATTATTATGAGGAAATTTTTGACTTGCGTTATATTGTGCGTACTGATAACGGCTTTAGCCGTTAGCTTAACGGCTTGCGGTCTTTTGACTCCTCCCGACGCGACCTTTTCGGTCAAGCTGATTAACGACGGCAAGGAGCTTACCACCCTTTCGTCGCAGGAGTTTTTCGACGGACTTCAGCCCTACGTCAAGACAGGCTACGTTATGACCTTTTACACCGATTCCGCAATGAGCCTTGAGGTGAAAATCACCTCTGCCTCCGAGCTTAGCGGATTGGCGGAGCAAGCGGAAAACGGTGTTTTGACTCTTTATCTGAAATACAAGGAGGAGAACCCCGCCTCGGGCGACGAGCCTGCGAGAGTCAACGGTATCGCCTTCGTATCAGGCAAAACCACCTTTTATATGGGCGAGGAGCTTACCACTGCGGACTGGACGGTCAACGCCCTCTACACAGACGGCACCTCTTGCGCCCTAACCCCCTTGGAATACACCGTCAGCGGCTACAATAAGGACGTGGCGCAGTCCTTCAACGCCACCGTCACCCTCAGCGCAAACGTGGGTATAACCTGCAACGTCACCGTAACCTACGTCAAGGTCGCACGCCGCTTAGGCGTCAAAAACGCCACAAGACTTTTCGTCAATAACGAGGTTTTCTCTATGGGCGCGGACGCGCTTGTGGAAGTTTATTACACCGCGTCTCCCGAACTCAACGAATCCGGCGACGCAGTGGCGGCAAGGGATTACACGATAGACAGCTCCGCTTTCAGACGGGGCGTTCCCGGAGAGTACGCAATCAAGGTCTATATCACCTCTCTGCCCGATGTGTTCGCCACCTATAAGGTGGCGGTTAGGGCTTTACCCGTATCGGTTTCGGTATCGGACTATTGCCCCACCGTGACCTATCTCGGCAACTATCAGGAGGGTAATATCAAGGTCGCCCTCAACTTCGCGGACGGCTCCTCACGCGCTCCCGACGCCAACGAAAGCACCGCCGTTGCCCTAGACAAAACCGCCCTTAACTCAAATGCGGCGGTAGGCACCACAGGCACTGTCACGCTGAAATTCCACTACTCCTACGCCTTTTCGATAGACGGCATTACCGCCGTCAGAGCGGTGGAGTTATCGGTGCCGTTCTCGGTCACGGTAGCCTCGCGTATCACCGAACTGCGGCTTTCGGAATATCCGACGAGCTTTGAATACAAGCAACCCTTCACCAGCGAGGGCTTAACCGTCACCGCCGTGTATTCGGACGGACGGGAAAGCGTTTTGGCGGCAGAGGATTACACGGTGGACAGCTCCGCGTATTTAGCGGCAATCGGGGCAGGCACCTACGAAATCATCGTCAGCGGCAAGGAGGGCGGCAGAGCCAATTATCAGGTTTCCGTCAACCCTCCCGTGCGCAAACAGCTTATTACCACGGGAATCCCCGACGTACCCTTCGCCCAAAATCTCACTTCCGCATACATCGCCAACCTTATCCGCGGCAAGACCGTTAAAGCGGAATACGTTTACGGCTACTATTCCGAGGAAGTACCGTCCTACGGCGTGACTTACGAGGTCACGAATTACAGCCCCTACCGCAGCGGAACCCAAACCGTCACCCTCACGGCAGGCGGCGTCAGCGGCACCCTGACGGTCAATCTGGCAACCCCCTTAATAGTCAGCGTCACCAACCGCACCTCACTACCCTCGGAAGCCCTGCTCGCCTCGATAACCGACTTTGCTTACGATATGCAAATGCCCACAGCGGAGGGCTTCGACCTATACGTTTACCGCTATTTCGGCGAGCCTGCGGAGCTTGCGCTCAGTTCCTCTGCGGAGGACGTTTGGTTAGCGAAAAGCGTAGTCGCCGAAAACGGCGTTTGGCGCAAAGTATCCTTTACCGCACAGCCCCTTAGCTACATCGGAATGGTTTACGACGAGAACGGCGCAAGGCTAAGCGGAGTCACGATAAAAGCCGTAGGCTATGACGCCGAGGCAATCAGCAACGCGGACGGCGCGTTCCGACTGGTATTCTCCGCACTGGGCGCGGATACGCCCGTTTTCGCGGCGGAACAGGACGGCTACGTTTTCTCCATCAACACAGGCTCGGAATATCTGGAATTTACCCGTAACGCACAGCCGCTATGCACGCTTACCGGCACGGTGACGGCGGACTCCGCCCCTGCGGAAGACGGAACCTTAACCATAAGCGACGGCGAATGCCTGCTATTGGGCTCCGTGCAAAACGGCTCTTTCATTATCCACGTTCCCGTAGGCAAAGCCTACACCGTGATATACAGCCGCGACGGCAGGGAATATTACGGAACGCTGTCCTCGGCAACCGCCGAAGCAGGCAGAACGCTTAACGTCCCTCTCTCGCTGTCCTCGGACGACGGCGACGTGGATTACAAGCTGATTACCGTGGATTTCGCCCAAACCCTCAAGGATATGACCGTAACTCTCACCTCGGGCAATAAGGTGGTGGACACCTACACGGCAGGCGAGGGCAGTACCGTCAGAGTGCCTGTGGATTTTGAGGGCAAAATCACCTTTACCAAGCTCAATTCTCAATTTATCGGCAGTTACGAATACCGCAACGGCAAGCTAAGCGGCGCGGTTTATCAGGGAGCAAGCACCACAGTCAAGGTGGTTTCGCCCTTGGACGTGACGGTGTATATAGACGTATTGGACGCAGGCGTTACCTACGATTTGCAGGTAGAAGACGGTACGGGGGAAAAGGCGTTTTTACTGCCTGTGGATAACGGCGGTCTTCCCCAAATTTCCACTCTTATCGCATACGGCAACGGCGTTTTGCAGGAAAGCTGGCAGTACTCCGCGGAAACGGGCTGTATAACCCTCACCCTCAGATCGGGCAACGCGGAGCAGTATCCGACCTACAAAATTTACGGCATAGTTACCAACCTGATAACAGGCAGTTCCATCAAGGGAGCAGAGGTGGCAATTTCGGTAGGCGACAGCACGATTTCGATGAATACGGACGCCTTCGGCACCTATTGCATTACCCTTAACGGAACGGGCACTTTGTCGGCAACGGTATTGGGCGTGGAGTGCTGTGCATACAGCGGTCATATCGACTGGACGGAACCCTACAATACCATACTCCGTGCGGATTTAGCCGTTTTCGCCGACTTCAAGCTGTCGGAGCTGACAACGGTGGAAGTGGGCGACTTGTGGTACTTCTTCGACGCGGACGCCAAGGAGCTTAAACCCTATACGGCGACCACGGTCAGCGCGGACAAACTGCTTTTGGTAAGGGAAAGGGCGGGCGAGAGGAGCGTAATCCTCATTCCCTGCGAATAAACCGCCGTTTTTTGGCAGTTACGCTTAAATTTTTTTAAGGAAAGTCCAAGCAATGTGAGGGTTGAGTTAAATCTCCCCCATATAGGGGCAAAGTGGGTTGACGAACCCGAATCAAGTCAATATAATTACGGCATAAGCGTTCAATCGGACGGCTTAAAGCGAGGCATTTATGAAGAAATACACGATATTGATAATAGCGGTTCTGCTGGCTTTGGCATTATCTCTTGCAGGCTGTGCCGTAAGCGGCAAATCGGCTTACGAGCTTGCGGTGGAAAACGGCTATGACGGCACAGTGACCGAGTGGCTGGAATCCTTAAAAGCAGGGGGCGGCGGCAATAGTATCGCCTCGGTGCAAAAGACTGCTACCGTGGGCTTGGTGGATACCTACACCATCACCTACACGGACGGCACAACCTCCACCTTCAGCATAACCAACGGCGAGGACGGAGAATACGCAGGAGCAGGCTTATCCGCCTACGAGCTTGCGGTGGAAAACGGCTTTGAGGGTACGATACAGGATTGGCTCAACAGTCTTCAGGCTGAAAGCGACACCTCAAACACGATACCCGTATCCACCAGTAAGGCGATTTTGTCGGTGGTAAGCGTTTTTGCGAAATTCGAGGTTTCGGGCGCAACCACCACGCCCACTCAAGCAGGAGCAGGCGTCATTATCGGCGGCGACAAGAGCAAGGGCGACGCGTATATAATCACCAATTTCCACGTGCTGTACTACGCAGAAGCAAGCTACAATCCTTTAACTGGCTCCACTAATTCCACGGGCACACTTCCCAAAACGATTAAGGTGTTCCTGTACGGCTACGAGGTGGAAAGCGCGGAAATAGCGGATTACGGTATCGCCGCGAAGCTAGTGGGAGCGAGTATGACCAACGATATCGCCGTGCTGAAAATCACAGGCAGTGACCTTTACAAAAACAGCGCGTCCAGAGTCGCGGACATAGCGGACAGCTCCGCAGTGGTTCCGGGAGATACGGCTATCGCCATAGGCAACCCCGAGGCGAAGGGTATCGCGGCAACGACAGGCTCTATCAGCAAGAATTACGAAAATATCACTATGACCTTGGCGGACAACGCCACCACAGGCAGTATCCGCGTTATGCGTTACGACACTTCCGTCAACCAAGGCAACAGCGGCGGCGGACTGTTTAACGCCAAGGGCGAGCTTATCGGCATAGTCAACGCCAAGGACAAAACCGCGGAAGATTTTAACTACGCGATACCTTCCAATATGGCGTTATCGGTAGCCCACAGCATAATGCGCAACTGCAACGGCGACACGGTGGAAGGAGAAGGACAGGTATTGACTACCTCGGTTTGCACCATAGGTATGACCACACGGCTCAAAAGCTGTTATTCCTACGTGGAAGAAGCTACGGGCTTAACGCGTATAAAATACGTTGTCAACGTGGTGAGCGTAACGGCAGGCTCGATAGCGGACGGCAAAATCAAGGTCGGCGACGTTATCACTTCCTTTAGCTACGACGGCAAAACCCATGCGGTTGACAGCCCCTACACGATGACCGATTGCCGATTCGACTGGGTTAAGGACAGCCAACTCACTCTCAATCTGGAAAGAGACGGCGCACCCCTCACGGTGACGCTGACCTTGAGCAAAATCGATTCCGTCAATTAACGGCAGAGGTTGCTTTTCCGCATATTAATCGGAATTATCCCTTGCCTTGGGGGAGTTTTCCGCTTAGGTGTGGGGATTACCGCCGATATGATTAAAAACAGCTTATGAGGACAGGGGAAACTTTCCGCGGTCACACCGCAGGGATACCCTTTCCGCCGAATATAGGAGATTAAACTATGAAAAAACGCATTTGGCTAATAACGCTTACCGTCATTTTGGCGGTGCTTGCGCTGACGTTTACCGCCTGCGCTCCGACGCAAACGGAGCAAAAGGACTATTCGGAAATCTTTGCTATGGCGCAGGACGCAGGTTACACAGGCACCCTTGAGGAGCTGATAGAGGCTTTTAAGGGTGATTCCGCCTACGAAATCGCCGTTGCCAACGGCTACGAGGGCACTGTAACCCAGTGGCTGGCAAGTCTTGCCGGCGCGAAGGGCGAAACTCCCACTATCGGCGACAACGGCAATTGGTTTATCGGCGGCGAGGACAGCGGAGTTAAGGCAACGGGCGAGAAAGGCGCAACGGGAGTAGGTATCAGCGGCATAGCTAAAACCGCATCAGACGGCGGCACGGACACCTATACGGTCACTTATACGGACTCCACCACCTCAACCTTCACCGTAACCAACGGGGTTTCACCCACCGTATCGATTAGCGAGGACGGCTACTGGTGCATAGGCGGAGTTAAGGGAGAGGTCAAAGCCCTCGGCGAGGACGGCACAGACGGCAGAGGTATCGCAAGCATAGCAAAAACTTCCTCCGAAAACAATATAGACACCTACACCATCACCTATACGGACGCGACAACTTCCACCTTTACCGTAACCAACGGCGAGGACGGAGAATACGCAGGAGCAGGCTTATCAGCCTACGAAATCGCGGTTAGACAGGGCTTTGAGGGCACCGAGGAGCAGTGGATAGCCTCCCTTAACGGCACCAACGGACAATCCGCCTACGAGGTGGCTGTTGCCAACGGCTACGAGGGAAGCGTTCAGGACTGGGTTATCGCGCTGTATTCCTCCTTTTCCGATACCGCGGAAAGCACTGCGATAGCAGGAAGTAAGGCGGTTCTGTCCGTGGTAAGCGTTTACGCAACGGTGCAGTACACGAGCTATAGCGGCACGTGGCCGCCGACGCCTACCACCTCTACAAGCGTCAAGGCAGGAGCAGGCGTGATTTATAAGGACGATAAGGCGGCGGGTGACGCGTATATAATCACCAATTTCCACGTAGTTTACGCGGAAGATACCTTGGCAAGCAGTGTTTCCGTATATCTGTACGGCTACGAATTTGCGCAGAACGCCATTCCTGCCACCATAGTGGGCGGCAGTATGACCAACGACATCGCGGTGCTGAAAATCACAGGCAGTGAGCTTTATAAGAACAGCGCGTCAAGAGCCGCCGAGATAGGCGACAGCGCGAGCTTGGTTTTGGGGCAGACGGCAATCGCGGTGGGTAATCCCGAATCCAAGGGGCTTGCGCTTACCGCAGGCGTTATCAGCAAGAACTTTGAGAATATCACCCTGACCTTAGCCGACGAAAAAACCACAGGCAGTTTTAGGGTAGTGCGCTACGATACTTCCGTCAACAGCGGTAACAGCGGCGGCGGACTTTTCGACGGCAAGGGCAGACTGATAGGCATAGTCAACGCCAAGGACAAAACGGCTTACGACTTTAACTACGCGCTTCCGATTAACGTATCGGCTTCAATAGCGGACAGCATTATCCGCAACTGCAACGGCGAAGACGTGCTTGTAACCTCGGTTTGCACACTGGGCGTAACCACCCAATCCCAGAGCAGTTACTCCGAGGTCGATCCCTTAAGCGGCTTGACCTACGTTAAGCACAAGGTCGAAATATCAGACGTAACCGCGGATTCGATAGCTGACGGCAAATTCCAAGTGGGCGACGTGCTGATAAGCTTTACCTACGGCGGCAAAACGGTTGTTGTCGATAATCCTTACACCCTGCACGATTACAGATTCGACTGGGTTAAGGACGAAACCATAACCTTTACAGTGGATAGGAACGGCGAAACGGTAAGCTTCGACTTGGTGCTTTCCGTAGTAACCGAGGTGAAATAACCAAGGACAAAGGGCGAAAAAGCTCCTGCAATAAGGCTAACCGCAGAGGACAAAAGTTTTGCGGTTAATCAGCCCGTTGCAAGACCTGACCGCCTTTTTCCGTCAATAAACAACCGCAGAAAACGTAACGGTTTTTTCCGTAGAGAGGAGCGATGGAACAACTGCTTAGAATTGCGGATATTACCACCTGCTTGGGAATAAGCTCGCGCACCCTCCGCTATTATGAAGCGGAGGGGCTTTTGCACGCAGTTCAAAAGGACGGCAAGGGGCGCAGATTCTACTCGGCGGAAGAGGTTTTGCGGCTTTTAACGCTGATTAAGCTCCGCGACTCGGGGCTGAATATCGCCGCGCTTAAGCAGTACGTTGCAGGCAACGCGGATTTTGCCGCCGAAACCGCTCTTAGGACGGCGCGTATCTCCGAGCTGTCCGTAAACGCCGCGCTTTTATCCCCTTATTACGCAAAATCGGGCTTATATACCGTGGAACCCAAGGTGCTTGAGGGGGGCTGTTTTTTCAAGCGCACCCTAAGAGTCAGCGACACCGCCGACCTACAGGAAAAGCTTGGGGCGTTGTATATGGACGCTATCCGCAAGGGCTTTTCGCTGTCGGAAGAATTGCCGCACCTGATGAGCTTCGAGGGCGACGTTTTTATAAGGGATTTTTTAGCCACCTTTTACATACCCGTTTCGGGAGGACAGCCCCTAAGCGAGGTTTTTCCGCCGCTCAACTGCGTTGCAACATACCATCGGGGCAGTCTGGAAACCTTACCCATAGCCTACGAGGCGTTGGATCGCTATTGCGCCGCCTACGATACGCCGCGCGTCGCGCCTGTGCTTCTGTGCAATTTGGAAGGCTACAACAAGACCGCCGATCCGTCGAGGTTTTTGACGGCGGTTTTTTATCCGGTGGAGAGCGTTAAGGGCTTAGAGCGCACCACGCTTATGGTGAGTTAGTATGGCAAAACGTCACGACAGGCTATTGAAAATAACCGAACTCGCTTCCGCCGTGGGTATGACTCCGAGAACCCTGCGCTACTACGAGGACGAAAAACTGATTACTCCTGCGGCGGTGGATTTTGACAGCAATTACCGCTATTACGGCGCGGAAAACGTCAGCCGATTGCTTTTGCTAAAAAAACTTCGGACGGCAGGGCTTAATATGTCCGAGCTGAAAGCCTATCTGGACGGACGGCTGAATATGCGCGAAAAGGTAAAGGGCGTTTTTGCGGAAATCGAAAGCACAAAACGGGGCTTGAAAGCGTTGTCCGCTTTCGGGGAGCAGGACGAGCACCTTGCCGAAGAGGAACAACTGCCTGCCGCACCCTGCGTAAAAGTCACCGCGCAAATCGAAAAATTATCGGATATATTCGGGCTTATCAAGGAAGCGGTAGGCGAGTGTATCCGTAAAAGACTGCACCTTAACGTCGAAAGACCTTTCCTCATAAGTATTGCTCCGCTCGGAGCGGACGGCACGGCAACGGCAGAGGGAAAAGATAAGTTGACGGCGGACGAGAACACCCCAACCGAGCAAGAACGGAATACAGTAGGGGATACCTCAACCGAAGACACACTGCAAACATACAACCGCTTTCCGACAGCAGAAGATAAGTTGACGACAGACGAGAACACCGCAACCGAGAACGCACGGAATACAAAAGGGGATACCCCAACCGAAGACACACTGCAAATTGACAATTGCTTTTCGACAGCGGAAGCTACGCTGACGGCAGGGAAGGGCAACGGCTATCGCGGTTTTTTCAGCGCAATAACACCTGCTTTGGCTACGGTATTTTGTTTTTTACAAGAGGAGAAAAAACCGTCCTACGCCGCCGCCTTTAGCGAAACGGACGTGCTTTCCGCGGTATGCAAGAACGCGGACGATATTAATGAAACGGTTGCAAGGCTTGCGGATACTGCAAAAGAAAAAGGGCTGATACCCTCCGCCGCGCCGTTTTTGGTGCCTGTGGAATTGCACAACCCCGATTCCGCTTTTACAGTCTATCTCCCGATAAAATTACACGCCTAACCGCCACATTTTTCCGATTAATCAATCTATTCCGCCATTCGGCGAGATTCTTCGTTGCGAAAGTTCGCGACTCAGAATGACACGTTCATTCCGTTATTTCTTTCCAACCGCTATTAGGTTCCGGATTTTAGGACGTCAAGGTACGCGGTATATTCAAAAATTCTGTTTCTAACTTTTGCGGTTTTTTCCGATAGAATTCCGCAATTAACCAACACCTTAACCGCTCCTGCTACGGTGTTGTAGGACAGCCCCAATGCCGAGGCGGCTCTTTTGATTTCAAAAATCGGCTGTTCCATTGAGTATTTATACACAGTCAACACGGTTGCCTTTGCTCCGCTTATCAGCCTAGCGTCCTCATTCACCTGTCGGGTTATCTGTCCTATGGTGTCAATACAATCGTTACAAGTCTCGATTACTCCCGTTAAAAAGAATTTTATCCATTGCTCGTAATCGCCCTTGACGCGCACTTGCCTTAAGCGGTCATAGTACTCCGTCCTATTGCTTTTCAGAAAAAGCGACATATAAAAAATAGGGGTGCTAAGCTCCTTACTGTCCAACAGCATAAGGGTAATCAGCATTCTGCCGATTCTTCCGTTGCCGTCAAGAAAGGGGTGTATTGTCTCAAACTGATAATGCACAAGGGCAGTCTTCAGCAGGGTATCCATCTCGTACTCGTTAATAAATTTTTCCAAATCGCCCATTGCCTGCGTCATATCCGAGACGGTGGGCGGCACATACCTTGCGGTGCTGATAGTGCTGTTAGCCGAGCCTATCCAGTTTTGGCTTTTTCTAAGCTCGCCCGTATTCTTTTCCTGTCCGCGCACCCCCTGCAAAAGCACCTCGTGAGTTAAGCAGAGCAGTCGCGTACAAATCGGAAGTTCCTTCGTTTTTTCAATAGCAAAATTCAAAGCGTTGACGTAATTAACCACGTCGTCAACGTCAAGATTGACGGCAACGTCCACGGTTGGACTGAAAATATCTTCCAAGGTTGCTTGAGTACCCTCAATCTGACTGCTAAGCAACGCCTCTTTTCTAACGTATGCACCCAACAACAATTCCTTATCGGGAATATAATCCGCTTGCGCGTCGAGGCGGCCTAAAAGATTGTGAGCTTTCGCCAACATCAAAACCAGCTCCTCGTCCAGTTCTATTTCAGGAAAAGGCGGTAGTTTATTAGGTTTATAGGCTTGGTACGCGGCGGCTCCGCTAAGTACCGTAATCGTTTCACCGGCTCTGTTTTTCATAATGCCTCCTTGAAATACCACTTATCTTTATTATAGCCTTATTTCACGTTTTGTCAATATCTTGAAATAACAAACCTAAAAATCGGTTCTTATTTCACGTTTTCGTATTTTCTTGAAATAACGAGCTTAAAAACTGGGTTTTATTTCAAGGCTATGGGAACAAAACACTTTTATGCGAATACGAAACGAGATACCCACTCCCACAACCCACGTCATTACAACCCCCCGATACTGTCATTCCTTCGGTACTGTCATTCACTCGATACTGTCATTCCTCCGATACTGTCATTCTGAGGAACAATTTATTGTGACGAAGAATCTCGCATCTATGCGCTCTTTTTTTTATCCTTTTGCGTCGGGGTTCCCCGCAAAAACACGTATTATTCCCGGGGTTCCCCACAAGAATATGTAATATTGTTGTGGGGTGGGTTTTGTGGGGTGGTTGTAGAATCTCGCGTTTACGCGCTTTTTTCTTTATCCTTATTACTCCTATTTCCTCAACCTATTCCGCCATTCGGCGAGATTCTTCGTTGCGAAAGTTCGCGCCTCAGAATGACACGTCCACGCGCTGTTTTCCAACCGCCTTACTCACATTCCTTTCGACAGGGTTTTGCAAAAAAAACGGTAAGTCGTTGCACAATGCGCAAAAAACCTGCCCAGTCAATTCGACAAAGGACAAAATAAGAGGTATAATATATTTATGGAATTTTTCGGTTACGAGGAACTTTTACAGGAAGCGCGGCATTACAGGGGCAAGGGCAGAATGAAGCCCATAGGCACCTCTCTTTTCGGACGCTACATTCTGGCGGTTATTCCCGAAAAGCGTCCTACTGTGATTATTCACGGCGGTATTCACGCAAGGGAGCATATCACTTCCAAGCTGGTTTTTGAAATGGCAAAGGCATACGAGGGCGACCGCGTTATGTTTATCCCTATGGTAAATCCCGACGGCGTGGAGCTGTGCGTCAGAGGCGTTACCACCGCACCCGAGGGGCACCGCAAGCACCTGCTGAAAGTCAACGGCGGCAAGGACTTTTCGCGTTGGAAGGGCAACGGCAGAGCGGTTGACCTTAACGTCAATTTTCCTGCCGACTGGGGCTTAGGCGCAGGCAACTGCACCCGTCCCAACGCAGAGGGCGGTTTTGTGGGAATGTTCCCGTTTTCCGAAAGAGAATCCAAGGTAATGCGCGAAGTCACGATGAAATACGATCCGTCGGTGACGGTCAGCTATCACTGCAAGGGAGAGCTTGTTTATTACGGTTTCAAGGATTTTCCCGACTACCCCGAGGAAGTACAGCTCTTCGCCGACGCCACAGGTTACGCAACGGAGCGCACCCCCGAAAGCCGCGGCGGTTACAAGGACTGGTTTGTTTCCGGCACCTCAAGACCTGCGGTAACGATAGAGGTCGGCTCGGACGAATACGGCTATCCCTTCCCCTATACCGAACTGGATAAAATCCTTGCCCAAAACGCAAAAGTTCCCCAAATCGCCGAGGAAATCGCACAACGCGTAACCCGACACAAACCCAACTACGACGACGGATTCAGACCTTTAGGCGAGATAATAAGACCTCGCTAGGAGCAGATACAATGGACAAAGCACCCACTACCGACAGCCCACTCGTTTCAAAAGCGACAGCAATCCCACAGCAGACAGCCACTGCCGCCGCGGAGCTTTTCACCGCCCCGACAGAGCAGGAACTGGGTTTTATGCGGCTTGCGCTTAAGGAAGCGGAAAAGGCGGCAAAAGCGGACGAGGTTCCCGTTGGCGCGGTAATAGTCAAGAACGGCGAGATAATCGCCAAGGCGCACAACCTAAAGGAACGCAGGAACTGCGCCCTTTTCCACGCGGAAACGGTGGCTATATCCAAAGCCGCGAAAAAGCTGAACAACTGGTGGCTTGAAGACTGCGAGCTTTACGTTACGTTGGAGCCTTGCCCTATGTGCGCGGGAGCGGTTATCAACAGTCGGCTCAAGAGGGTGGTTTTCGGCGCGTTCGATTCCAAAGCAGGGTGCTTGGGGAGCGTTTTCAATTTGACGGAAAAGGGCAAATTTAATCACGACGTAGAGGTCAAGGGCGGCGTAATGAGCGAGGAATGCGCCGCGGTTTTAAGCGAATTTTTCCGAAATAAGCGAAAAAAATAAATTTTACCGCATATATTGGTTATATGCGAACAAAATTGTGTGTTATAATCAACAGTAGCGGCAACCCCTTTGCCGAAAGCGTAATTCTGGGTTTGACGGTCAGAAGCCATCTGCTCAAGGGCTTGGGCGCGTTGCCCGTAGCGGAGAGCTTGAATCAGGCTAACGGCTACGATTACGCGGCGGTCGTATATGACGATATGCCCGTAGTCACCGAGGATTTTTTGATTAACGCGGCGCAAGCCGCCAAAATGCGGAACGCCGAGGTAATGGCGTTGGGCAGGGGGCTGATAGGCAAGCCCTCGGCTTTGCTTAAGGGTACCGCGCCTAATCACGTTTTTGAATGTGAGGACGCGCTGTCCGTGACGGACTGTGCAAGCCTTGCCGCGGCGTGCTGTCGTCTTCAAAAAAGGACGCTGTGCGCACTGCTTGAGCAGGGCGTTATCATACCTAAACCTGACTGCGTAGCCGTTGACGCTACGGTGGAGATAGGAAAGGACGCGTATATCGCACCCTTCGTGGAGTTAAAAGGCAATACGAAAATCGGGGAGAGGGCAAAAATCCTCTCCTTTACCCGTGTTGAGGACGGCGAAATCGGAGCGGAAACGGTGGTCGAGGGCGGCGTTATCCAGGGAGCCGTTATCGGAAAACGCTGTAAAATAGGACCTTTTTGCGTAATAAGACCGTTAAGCGCGGTGGGCGACGAGTGCCGCGTGGGAGATTTCGTGGAGCTAAAGGCGGCTCGGCTCGGCGATAACGTAAAATGCGCTCATTTGGCTTACGTAGGCGACG
Organism: uncultured Christensenellaceae bacterium; assembly: GCA_964368645.1. GTDB lineage: Bacteria > Bacillota > Clostridia > Christensenellales > CAG-1252 > JAEDHM01. Next base: position 9,964 of record CAYJBY010000017.1, on the reverse strand, counting down.
CGGAAGTGGGCAATCGCACCAACATAGGCTGCGGCGCGGTGTTCGCCAACTACAACGGACGCGAAAAACGCAAAATCACCGTAGCCAACGACGTTTTTATCGGTTGCAACGTCAATTTGGTAGCACCGCTTACGGTGGAAGATAACTGCTTTATAGCGGCGGCAACCACGGTAACGGAGGACTTGGCAGGTAACAGCTTTGCAATCGGGCGCACGGATACGGCGGTATCGCCGCGCAGAGGTAAACCCACCGCCAACAACTAAGGCAATCCGTTTGCAACCGCGCATACGCAAAGGCAACCTCAAGCCTATATAAGCAGACAAGAAGAAACAATAATATCGGATATATCCGCAATAAACCGCAATCTGCGCACAAACAAAAGCAAACGGCAATCCGCGCAGATAACCGCACAAACACTACTTCAAGCCTACATAGGCAGACGGACAAGAACAAGAGCAAGTAACCGCGCATAATCGCAAACACCACAACCGCGCATAACCGCTTATACTCCTACATAGGCAGACAAGCACAACCGCGCATACGCAAAGGCAACCTCAAGCCTATATAAGCAGTGAAGAAGAAACAATAATATCGGATATATCCGCAATAATCTCAAAGGAAAAAGAGGAGAACTACAATATGTTAGTAATCGTTGGATTAGGCAATTACGGTTTATCCTACCGCGACACGTTCCACAACACAGGCTTTATGGCGGTGGACAAGCTGGCAGGACTGTTAGGGGTGGATTTTAAGCACCGCTACTGCCGCGCAAAGTCTGCGGAATACTTTTACCGCGGAGAAAAAATCGTCATAGCCAAGCCCCAAACCTATATGAATCTGTCGGGGGAAAGCGTCAGGGAATTGGCAGGCAAATTCGGCGTAAAGCCCACCGATATAATCGTGGTTTACGACGATATCGATTTACCGACAGGCACTCTACGGATACGCGCGTCAGGCTCTCCGGGCACTCACAACGGTATGCGGAACATAGTCAGCGAGCTTAACTCCACCGATATACCCAGAATCCGCGTGGGTATCGGCAAGCCCCAAGGCGCAATCGGACTGGCAGACTACGTATTGAGCAAAGCGAGAGGAGAGGCAAAAGAAATACTGGACGCGGCGGCAGAAAAGGCGGCAGAGGCACTAAAGGATTATATCGAAAACCGCAGTATTATCGGGCTTTCTCAACGCTTCAACGGCTGAAACTCAAACCGCAGACGGCACTGTAAAAACATACGGATAATACGGGCGTTTTCGGCTTTGGTACCCTTAACCGTCGAATAAGGCTCTATCCGTACCGCAAAAACCCACGGCAAAGGCTCTTACCTTTAGCCGTCAAGCGCAACCCTTACACCACCGTTTAGGAGTTTAGCGCAATCCTTAGCAAGCCTTTAACCGTCAATGGCACCACCCTACACCTTAGATGTAACGCGCAACCATTACTCAGCCGTTTAACAGCTATCGCATAATCGAAGACGACACTGCGAAAACATACGGATAACACGGGCGTTTTCGGCTTTGACACGCCTAAACCCTTTCAAGGACGACACAATGGACATTATCAATCTGGACAAGCTGACGGCTTCCTACCGTCCGATATTCGACAGCCTTAACAAGCGGCAGATTACCTCTGCCTTCTCCTTTACTTTATCCCAAAAACTGCACCTACTTGCGGTAAGCGGCAGGCGGTTCCTGTACGTGGCAGGCGAGGAAAACGCCGTTCTCGTAACCGAGCTTTTAACTCAATACGGAGTCCGCGCCCTTACTCTTCCTGCGGAATACGATCCCATAATGCACCGCCAAAGCACCGCTCAAGCCCTAACCGCGGCGCGAGTTGACGCATTAGTCAAGTGGCTGACGGGGGATTTGGACGCGTTGGTGGTAAGCCCCGAGGTTTTAAGCGGCTATCTGCCGCGGCGCGAGGAGTTTTTATCGCGGATACTGACGGTAAAAGTCGGTGAGGAAAGAGAGTTGTCTTCCTTTGTGGCGGAGCTTTTCCGTTGCGGCTACCGCAGAGAGGAAAGAGCGGAGCAAAAGGGCAGTTTTGCCGTCAACGGAGATATTATCGAGGTATTTCCCATAGATTCACCTTTGCCCGTCAGAATAATGACCGAGTTCGACATCGTGGAAAGTATCAAGTACTATCAGCCGGAAACTATGACCACCGTCCGAAAAGCGGACAAGGCGGTTATCCCCCCTGCGGCGGACATTATCCTGCCCCCTGAGGCAACCGAGGGGCTTATCGCCGCCATACGCCGCGGCTTGGGTGCGCAAAACGCCAAGGCGCAAATCCGCACCGAGGAGATTTTAAGCGATATAGAATTAAGGCTTGGACTGGGCGCAGACAGTGCCCTTAACTGGCTCCGACCTTTCGTTTTGCCCTATTTATCCACCATTTTCGATTATTTAGAGCCTACCGACGTAATCGTCATAGACGAGCGCAAAAACGCACTGGACAAGCTGCGTAACTATTACTATTCCGTTGCGGAAAAGGTCAGGCGTTTAATACCCGAGGGCGAGGCTCTGAAAAAGCACCTTGACGCCTTGGTACCCCGTGATACGGTGGACGCAGGCTTTGCCTGTCACCCCAATTTGGAATTCTCCAACTATCAGGCAGGCTACGCAGACGAGGCGAACGGCTTTTTCGTCAGGGATTCCCGTGCGATACCCTCATATTTCGCCAATTTGGGATTGCTGTCCAAGGACGTGGAGGACTACCTCTCAAGGGGCTACACGATTTGTATGTTCGGCGGCAGTGAGGAGGGCGTTGCCTCGCTGAAAACCTTTTTCGGCGACAAGGCGCAGTACCGCACCGACAAGTTGCAAAGGGGCTTTATAGACCGCACCTACCGCGTTATGGCGGTGGGCACGGCGGATATGAATTTGAAAATCGGCAGGCGCGGCGACGAGGTGCGCGAACGCCGTTCAATCGCCCCCAGAGTGGGGGATTACGTGGTTCACGAGGAGTACGGCATAGGCCGCTGTCTGGGCGTGGAGCACGTGAAAAGCTACGTAGGGGAACACGACTATCTGGTGCTTCAGTACGCAGGCGAAAAAAAGATTTTCGTACCCGTCCATCAAATGGATATGCTTTCGCTGTATTCGGGCAGGGAAACCAATCCGCCCCTATCCAATCCCGACAAGGGCGACTTTGTCAAGGAAAAGGAAAAGGCGAAAAAGTCCATCAAAAAACTGGCTATCGACCTGTTGGAGCTTTACGCCAAGCGCGAGGAAAGCAAGGGGTTCCGTTACCCTGCCGACTCTCCTCTGCAAACGGAGTTCGAGGACGCTTTCGAGTTTGAGGAAACCCCCGACCAGCTTTCCGCCATTGCGGAAATCAAGAAGGATATGGAATCGGGCAGGGTAATGGACAGACTGCTGTGCGGCGACGTGGGCTTCGGCAAAACCGAGGTCGCGCTGAGGGCGATTTTCAAAACCCTCGCCGAGGGCAGGCAATGCGCCCTGTTAGCTCCCACCACCATACTGGCGGAACAGCATTTTATGACGGCAAGCTCCCGACTTGCGCCCTTCGGCATAAGGGTGGCGTGTCTTACCCGTTTCCGCACCAAGGAAGAAACCCAATCCATTTTGGCAGGAGTAGCGGCAGGCACGGTGGGGCTGGTAATCGGCACACACCGACTGCTGTCCAAGGACGTGGCGTTCTGCGATTTAGGGCTTTTGGTACAGGACGAGGAACAGCGTTTCGGCGTGGAGCAAAAGGAAAAATTAAAGCTGATGCGCACTAACGTCAACGTGCTTTCTATGTCCGCGACTCCCATACCCCGAACGCTGGATATGGCGTTATCGGGGATAAGGGATATATCCGTTCTGGACACTCCCCCCAAGGGCAGGCAGGCGGTTCAAACCATAGTTGCGGAATACACGGACGCACTGCTTAAGGAAGCGGTTTCGGCGGAGCTGACGCGAGGCGGACAAGCCTTCGTGCTTTGCAACAACGTGGAACGTCTGGGCGGTTTCGCCTCTCACGTGCAGGAGCTTTTCCCCACGGCGAAAATCGTCACGGGACACGGCAAAATGGACGCTTCCGTTTTGGAAAAGAACATTTACAGCTTTTACAACAAGGACGCGAACATACTGGTTTCCACCACCATTATCGAAAACGGCATAGACATACCCGACGCCAACACGCTGGTAGTCTTGGACGCGGACAGACTGGGGCTTTCGCAAATGTATCAGCTTAAGGGCAGAGTGGGCAGAAGCTCGCGGCTTGCCTCGGCGTACTTTACCTATCCCGAAAACAAGATTTTAGACACTTTGGCGCGTAAACGTCTGGAGGCTCTCACCGACAACACGGAGTTGGGCAGCGGCTACCGACTGGCTATGATGGATTTGGAAATCAGAGGAGCAGGCAACGTTTTGGGGCGCGAGCAGCACGGAAACGTGGAAAAAATCGGCTACGATATGTACTGCAAACTGCTTAAGGAAACGGTGGCGGTACTCAAGGGCGAGGCGGTATCCGATTATACCGAGGCGGAAGTCTGCGTAAGGACGGACGCGTATATTTCGGAGGATTACGTCAGGTCGGAGAGAGAGCGGCTGAAGCTGTACAAGCGCATTGCGGAAATCTCGGGCAACGACGACAAGGAGCAACTGCTTTCGGACATCGAGGAGCTTTACGGCACAGTACCCAAGGCGGTCAAAAACCTTGCGGACGTATCCCTTTTGAGGGTGCTTGGCAGTAAGATAGGCGCGGTGAAAATCGTTGCCGACGAAAGCGGCTGTCGGGTGGTTTGGAAGAACGCGGACTACCTCAAAAGCGCGGCTGTTGCCGCGGCGGAGAGGAGCGCGGCGGCGCATTCGGTGGTCAAGCACCCCGACGCCGTGACCTGCGCCTTCGGGGGCGTTGGCGGCGGTATCGGCGGCAAGACGGCGTTTTTAATCAAGTTTTTATCCAACGCTAACGGAATAATAATCTAATATATATAAAAAACATTTGCATTATTTATATTTATTGCTTATAATAGGAAATGCGTAATTTCGCGATTAAAGGAGATTTTTATGAGAAAAAAGTTAGTAGCTTTTAAGTTAATAGCTTTATCGGTAGTGCTCGTTATGGCGGTAGTGCTTGTTTTCGCCGGTTGCAGCGACAGTCACAGCCTTATCCGTCCCAACGAAGAACGTAGTGCCAAGCAGGCTACGGCAATCGTCAGTTACGGCAGCCGTCAGGGTTTGGTAGATAAGATGAACCTTTTGACTTCTTTCTACAACTACTACAACACGATTTACAGTTACTATTACAACCAGATTATCAGCGCGGAAACCTTCTCTTCCGCTTTAAGCGATATCGAAAGCACCTTTGACGACGCCAACGAGAGCTTAGCCAAGAACGCGCTTTTCAAGCTGTATTGTATCGAATATTTGGGCAAGCAGAACGGACGTACCAACAGCGCGTCCACAGTGGGCAAGACCTATGACTTCTCCGATATGACTCAGTACAACGCTTACGTTTCCGACAGAATCGCAGAGCTGGACAGCCTGTTGACCATCGACGAGCGTAACGAGGCAATCTTTGCGGTTAATTCCAGTATCAAATCCCAGTTTGAAGAGTACGTTACCACCGTTACCGAGGAGCGTGCCGCAACCGAGGAAGAAGAGGAGCCCACCGTTGTGGTTCCCTCTACCGATTATATCACCTCTGTTGAGATTACCACTCTTCCCCGTAAGCTCACCTACGAGCTTGGCGAGGCTTTGAGCGTTAAGGGTATGATTATGACGGTCAACTACGCCAACACCTTTGCGGATACCGCGGCGGCTGACAAGTTCCTTGCGGACAACACCATCTACACAGAGGTTTCCAGATCTACCGTAACCGACGGCGTAAGACTTATCTACAAGACCGAGATTGACAACTACGCCACCGTCGGCAGTACCCTTCCCGATATTACCACGCAGGCTGCCCCTGCGAAGCTCACCATTGAGTTAAGCTACGGCAAGAAAATTGCGAAATTCGACATTAACGTAATCGAGGCGCGTACTCACCGCACTCAGGCAGAGGAGCTTACCGCTTCCTCCACCACCACCACCGAAGACACCGAAACCATCGACGACGTACTTCAGTACGACGCTAACGGCAAGGCTAAGCTTCTTGAAAAGTTCTCTTTCGACGTTGTACGCGAGAACTACGAGACTCTTGAGGACTACAAGATAGCCAAAGAGGCTATGGCAAGACTTCAGAAGAACCTTTCCGACAACTTCGTCAACTACAACTATTACTACTTACAGCAGTTGGAAACCAAGCTCACCGCCGTTTGTCAGGACTTAGCTACCCGTACCACGGTGACCGAGGACGACATCAATTCCCAGTTCGCTTATAAGGTAACGGGGGATTTGACCACCTACTCCACCGAGAGCTCCTACAACACCGCGGTCAAGACTTCCTATGCAAGCATTTCCATTGCTTATAAGCTCGGTACCGACACCGGCGCGTTCTTTACGAAACAGATACTCTTCCCCTTTAACGTCACGCAGAATGCGGCAATCACCGCCCTCTCCGGCGAAAAGGTTACCACCGACGATTCTCTTCAGGCTTACAGAGAGAACCTTGCCAAGCAGATTACCGTTTGGCTCAGCAATCCCGATTTCGTTGCAAGCGAAGCCTGCACGGGCGACGTTAAGTGCGAGAAGTGCAACGCGCTCAACTCCGACAACGACGGCGACGACAAGTGCGACGCTTTGGTTGAAAACGAGGTTTGCGGCGGCGACGTGACCGTTCAGAAGGACGCTGACGGCAAGCTGCTTTGCAGCTGTCCTCTCTGCGAGAACTACCGTTACAAGATAGGAGATCCCGAGTACGTGGCATATCCCAACCTCAGCGAGGAAGATATCGCGGCAGGCAAATATCCCGTTTGCCCTCTCACCGACTGCGCCTGCAAGGACTGCCCCTCTAACGAGTACGTCACCGAGACGGGTGAGCTCCAGACCGAGGCTATCAACGTATTGGATTTAGTCGGCACCGATAAGGACGGCTTAGGCGGCAAAATCGCCCAGTCTTTGGCAACCGTTGTAAGAACGGATTACGCCACCGACGCGGCTTATACACAGGCTTTAATCGACGAGTTTGACAAGTGGATTTACAGAGCGGACGCTTTGACCAAGAGCGGTATGTCCGACGTGCTGAAAACCGATACAATGGGCGCTTTGGGACTTCCCGAGGGCTACACGGCTAACACCACCGACGACGTTCGTTTGGTTGCTCTCGTTCGTGAATTGGCGGCTAAAGGCTTAGGCAGCTACGGTTGGTGCGTTACCACCGAGGGTATCCGTTTCGTTATGGTTACGGGTTACGCAGGCAACGTCGCCACGATTGAGGGCTACTACGCCAGCGAGGACGGCGGCTATTACCGCAACGGCACCTCTTATACCGCAATCGACGCAGGTTATACCGAGGGCGCGGCGAAGTTCGCCAAGGGCGAGTTCTGTAGCTATGCGTACGGCGGCTACGCTTACGACGTTGCTAACGACGTTTACGTTCCTCAGGCTAACGGCGGTTGGTTCTTAGTCAACAACGGTCTTGTGGTGCTTCCCGTCAATTACGTTACCGACGTGAACGCTTACAACGACAACACCAAGACCTATATCACCAAGGACGAGTACGACAGATACCTGCTCAATGGCGAGAAAACCGTTATGACCGAGGTCAAGGACGAGGAAACGCTGTACTACTACGCAAGCGAGAACTACAAGGTATTCATCAGCGACGAGGCGGCACAGAACTACACGCTTAGCGGCACTCGTACCGTGTTCGGTGAGGACGGAGCGCATTACTACTACGTTGCCAACGGCACTCTGGAATATTCTATATTCACCTCTGTGTTAAGCAACAAGCAGTCTGATTTTTACAACGCTTTCCAGAAGGATTTCTACGACCGCTACTTGGACGACGAGGGCGCGGTGAAATACTTTAACAAGGCATACAAGGACAGCATTAAGGAAATCGACGAGCAGATTAACGGCGCGAAATAATCCGTTGACAGCATAAAGCATAAGCCCCGAGCATCGGCGCAACCCAAGCGTGAGGGATTAACCCTTGACACACAAGGGAGTACGGTGAACGGGGCTTTTTATTTACCGCCCCACAACAACCCCCACAACGTAACCCACGCCCTGTCATTCTGAGGAACAATCTATTGTGACGAAGAATCTCGCATTTATGCGGTATCCCAACGTAACCCACGCCCTGTCATTCTGAGGAACAATCTATTGTGCTCGGGGTTCCCCGCAAAAACACGTAGTGTTATTGTGGGGTGGGTGCAGAATCTCGCATCTATGCGGCACCCCCCCCCACAACGTAACCCCAAAGGACTTTAACGGAGATAATTATGAGAATTGACAAATATCTTAAGGTTTGCAGACTTATCAAACGGCGCACCGTGGCAAACGACGCCTGTGACGGCGAAAGAGTTACCATCGGCGGCAAGGCGGTAAAGCCCTCCAAGGAAGTCAAGGTAGGGGATTTGGTAGAGATAAGCTACGGTAACCGCACCGTCAAAATCCGTGTGCTTTCGGTGGAAGACAAGGTAAAAAAAGAGGACGCTTCCGCTATGTACGAGGTGGTGGAATGAAGCGTATCGGCGTTATTTTAGCGGCAGGCGGCGGCACTCGTATGGGTAACGTCAGCAAGGCTTTTCTGCCCTGCGGAGCTTTTTCGGTATTGGAACGCGCCCTTATGCCCTTCCTTCAGGACGAGGCCACCGAGCGAATAATCATTGCAACTTCCCCCTCGGATTACCCCTCGGTAGTGACGGTAGCGGAGAGATACGACAAGCCCGTAACGGTGATAATCGGCGGCGCGACTCGCTCCGAATCCTCGTTTCTTGCACTTAAAGCCGCGGCGGAGCAGATAGGCGAAAAGGAATTGAGCAATTATATCGTAGCGATACACGACTGCGCCCGTCCTTTCCTGACCGCAGGGCTGTTAGACAGAGTTTGCCGCGGCGCGGAAGTGACAGGCGGCGCGATACCCATAGTTGAGGTTACGGACACCATACGAACCGCCGAAGCATCTCTTGACAGAAAATCACTGTATGCGGTTCAAACGCCCCAAGCCTTTAACCTAAAAACGCTTTTGGACGCGGCGAAAGCAGACGGCGGCAGTTATACGGACGACGCCACTCTTTTCGAACGGCAGGGCGGCAAACTGCGAATGATAGTCGGCGACACAAGCAACAAAAAACTGACCTACAGCAGTGACCTACCCTATTACGGCGCGGTGCGCGTGGGTATAGGCGAGGATATTCACCGCTTGGTCGAGGGGCGCGAGCTGATATTGGGCGGCGTGAGAATCCCTTATTATAAGGGGCTTGACGGTCACAGCGACGCAGACGCTCTTCTTCACGCGGTTATGGACGCTATACTGTCCGCATTGAGCTTAGGGGATATAGGAGAGCATTTTCCTGACACCGATCCCTCCTACGAGGGCGTTTCGGGGGTTTTCCTGCTCCACGAGGTCAAAGCTATGATGGAAGCGCAGGGGTACTCTGTGCAAAACGTATCCGCAGTGGTTACGGCGCAGGAGCCTAAGCTGTCGCCCTACCGCAAGGAGCTGGAGGAAAGCCTTGCTGCACTTCTGGATATACAACCCGAGGACGTGGGAATCACCTTCAAAACGGCGGAAAGACTGGGAGTCGTGGGAGAAGGCAAGGCGGTAGCGGTTTCCGCAATAGTCGCCTTAATCGAGGAATAGCCGCGTACCGTCAGCCGTAACTGACCGCTAATCAATCAAGGTGTGCGTACCGCTGTTATTCGCGTTGTTGTTCGCGTTGTTGTTCGCGTTGTTATTCG
>CAYJBY010000016.1:52693-65909 GCA_964368645.1 uncultured Christensenellaceae bacterium | reverse complement strand
CATCAACACACTTCCTGTAGTGTGCTAATGTCCTATGCAGTTGTCAATGTGCTTGTAACGGCGACAGCCGTTATTGTTGGTGGGCTAGAGTTGACTCGAACAACCGACCTCGCGCTTATCAGGCGCGTGCTCTAACCAACTGAGCTACTAGCCCATATTTTGGTGGAGATAAGCGGGTTCGAACCGCTGACCCCCTGCTTGCAAGGCAGGTGCTCTACCAGCTGAGCTATACCCCCGCAGTGCCACTTTCGGTGACAGCCTTATTAGAATATCATTTTATTCTTGTCTTGTCAACAGGTTTTAAGAAATTTTTAGAATTTTTTGACAGCTTTTTTGGAAGCCCTGTCAACGCCCTGTTACGCGCCGTCAGAGCCGCGGAATACCGCCTATCCTTATAGCATTTTTTTCTTCCAAAGGATTATCGCAGCGATTGCCGCCGACACAAGACATATACCCGTCATCACCCAAAAGCCCCAGCTTTGACCGCCGCCGTTGGTCTGACTCCAAGGAATACCGTCTATATTCATACCCAGAATACCGGCTATCATTGTGGGAACCGCCAATATAATGGTAATGGAGGTAAGACGTTTCATAACCGTGTTGAGGTTGTTGGATATAACCGAGGAGAACGCGTCGCGCGTACCTGACAGAATGTCGCGGTAGGTGTTACACATCTCAAACGCCTGAAGACTCTCGATACCTACGTCCTCGATAAGGTCCTGATCCTCTTCAAACTTGTTGAGGTGGCTCTGTCTCGTCAGCTTGTCGATAACCGCGCAGTTAAGGCGCAGAGAGGTGGAGAAGTAAACCAACGAGTTCTCGATATCAAGCAACTGAATCAGCTCCTTGTTCTTCATATCCTTTTGCAGCTCGTCCTGAAGTTTTTGGCTCGCCTTGTCTATACGGCGCAGATAATGCTGGAACTGTACGGATACAGAAAACAGCAACTGGAACGTAAAACGGGTAATAAAGCTGAAATCTACGTTGCGAATACGCCCGAACTGCATATCACGGGTGACTATGCTGTCCTTCAAGCAAACGGTTACTATATTCTTGCCGCGGATAATGATACCCATAGGCAGGGTGCTGTAGGTGTAATAGTCGTCATCGTCGTTCTCGTCGATGACGGGGATATCTACCAATATCAAAAGGTTGTCGTCGTCCTTATCGATACGAGGTCTTTCTTCCTCATCAAGAGGGGCCTTTAAGAAGTCCTCGGTGATACCGGTAACGGAACTGACGAATTCGATTTCCTTATCGTCGGGGTTAATAAGATGAACCCACTTGCCTTCAAAGGACTTCGACTCGAACACTGCTTCCGTAGGAAGCTCTGCAACCTTTCTGGTGTCAGCCATATTATAGGATACAGAAATCATATTAATACCTCCTTCTTATATAAAAAACGGGTACGGTCATACCGCACCCACGAAGAAGGCTAGTCTAAACTAACGCGCGAATACGGTACAACTTATAGTTCGGTGATTGTTATTACTTCCGTAAGGGTCTGCTTCCATTATACCGTGTCCTCCTAACGAATACCTGAGTATCCTTATTTGCTTATCGCTACTACATTCTAGCACCGAAGAGCGGTTTTGGCAACAAAATATCAAAAATTTTATTCGGAATTAAATTTGATTTTCCCCAATTACGGTTTTCTAGCGGCTTAACTCGATTCGCACCACAACATATAGTATATTATGATACGCCTACGCGCGCGCGTGCGAGAGAAGCAGCTGATGTTGAGGTATAGCCACAGACAAAACTATGGATACGCTTGCGTGCGCACGCGAAGTAAACGCCGACAGAAGCGTCAAACCCAGCGTTAAAAACGCTACTGCAACGTAAAAAATCGTAGCGGCGATAACTTTCTTTAGTAACCTATCGCAACAAGAAACGTAGGGTTATATTGTGCCGATGCACGCCTAATCCGAAAGATAAGGAAGACGCGTGTCTTGAGGTTAAGCCTAAAAGTAATAATAAGAGTTATTGCTCGGAACCGCTTGATGATTGTAAGTTTGATAAAACAGATGTGCTTTTAGTCAGGCATTGTATAAGGACTTATAAGAAAAAAGTTTATAGACATAAAAAAAGAAAGTGATTCGCGTAGGAATTGTGTTCCACCGCAGGCGATTTGTGACTAATGTCACGGTCCGCAACCACTTTCAATAACTATTGTAGTTTGTTGTCTGTGATTAGTCAACAACTTTTATTCCGAAAATCAAAATCCGTTATTTTAATAGGTCAAGGCTGAGCTTCTTACCCCAAAAGCCTTTTCGAGTATCGATATATTGCGCGTAGATGTCTAAACGGACATAAAAAAAGAAAGTAGACTGCGTAAGAATTGTGTTCCGTCGCTCGCAGGTCGTGACAAATATCATAACCCACTCCTACCTTCTTTTGACATTGTAGCTTGTTGATTACGATTAGTCAACAACTTTTATCTGAAAATCAAAATCCGTTATCTTAATAGGTCAAGGCTGAATTTCTTACCCCAAAAAACCTTTTCGAGTATCGCTATATTGCGCGTAAAGGCTATCCTACATAAAAAAAGAAAGTGATTTGCGTAGGAATTGTGTTCCACCGCAGGCGATTTGTGACTAATGTCACGGTCCGCAACCACTTCCAATCATTATTGTAGCTTGTTGACTGAGATTAGTCAACAACTTTTATTCTGAAAAACAATTTCGATATTTTGACAGGTTAAGGCTGGATTTCTTACCGAAACGCAATTCTTGGAATCTCAGGCTAAAAGCGTACGTAAAAGCCGCGTCAATAGGTTTGATAACCTACGTAAAGGCGCGTTTATTCAGTTATTTGATTTTCAGTTTTCGCGGTTTTGCATAGTAGGGATTGCGCCCGATTGGTTTGTCGGGGTTATTCCGCATCAGCAACAGCACGACAAAAGCTCCGATTAACGACATTACCGCCAAGCCGCCAAAGCATACTCCTAATATCAGCATATCGCAATGGAAATACTTTTGAGGTGAGGCATTAAAGATATTGATTGCCGCAGAATACGCCCGTACACCGCCGTAGCTCTCGTAAATAACGATAAGATTGCCCTTGCCGTCCAACGCCAGATCAGCGTAGCCGCAAAAACATTTTTCCACAGTGACAAGCGTTTCCCAGTTTTTGCCGCCGTCTACACTGGTCTTAACGGTAAGCTCTTTCCGTTGCTCGGTATCCGCGCAGTTGACAAAATACAGTTTTCCGTTCCCGTCGGTGAGCATTGAACCGAAGCACTTAGGATCAATCAAATCCCCCTGCGGCGCAATGGCACTCCAACCGCTAACTCCGTTGTCGCTGTACGCCGTTCCGCGGATTCCCGTATTGGTGCGGACGTTAAGAATAAAACCGCCCGTTTTCAGTTCGGCAATAGTTCCCTCCGTCACGCTTGAAAGCATCATAGGCACAGCTTCGCCCATTTTCCAACTTTCGCCGCCGTCCTCGCTATATACTGTTCCGATAACCGACGGTGTGTGTGAAGTAAGCTCCGCGCCTGCCGCCACGGGAACAAACCAGCAGGTGGCGAGTAATCTGCCATCCGAGGTCTTGATGCCGTGCCCCGGATCTATTGCAAAGGCGTTTTTGTTATCAAGTGAAAAATATTCGCTAATATCCCTCGGCGCACTCCAGCTAACACCGTCGTCGGTGCTTTTGCGGTAAAATACTCCGCCGTTAAGCTCCTCCACGCCGTACTCCACGCAGTACAAGAAGTGTATCACCGCGCCGTCCGTTATCATCACAGGATTATTGATCGTCTTGGCTCCGTCGTGAGCGGAGGCTATCACCTGCTGTTCGCTGTAACTTACGCCGCCGTCCGTACTGCGGAAAAGAACTATATCAATATCGCTCCAATCGCTGACTCCGCTGCGCCCCTCGAAATAGGCAAGCACCGTGCCCTTGTCGGTTATCACCGTACCGGGAACGCGATACATAGCGTAATCGCCCATCTTGAGCATATTGCTCTCCGCTATCACGCTTAGGGTTCCCTTATCCTTACAAACGGAATCGTTAACGCCGAAAACCACCGCCGCGCCTATCACGAATACGAGCCATAATGTCAATAAAACCGTAAACAACTTTTTCATACCATAATTATACGTTCAATTCTCCTAAAGGTCAATAGGAGTGAACGCAATAAAAAGGCAAACGGCAGTTAGGTCGGGCTTTAGGTAAAGGCAGAAAAACGGATTACGCCGATGTGGCAAGCGGAGTTTTGAGCAGGTTCTGCGAGGCTATCAGCCGCGAAAGGTAGTTCCATTTTGCAAGCGCGGCGGCAGACTGTATATGGCAGGTCGCGGAGGACGCAAAGAAAAAAACGAGCGCGGATAAGCTTACTGCCGTGACGCGGAATATCAGCTCGGACGGCGTATATCCGTAAAACAAGCTAAGCATCAGAAAGAGCAAGGGTATGGCGGCGCATATCGCCGCGACAGAGTACCGCACCGCCGAAAAACTGCTTTTCAAGCTTCTATCGGCAAGAGCCGCACTGCCGAAAACCCGATAACCCTCGGGCAGTATCTTCAAACATTTTCGATTAAACGCGTTCCTGTTGTCCAGAGTGATAAATTTTTCTTTTTTGATAAACCGCTTGGCGTTCACCCCTGCGCGAATAATCCTGCCGCTTGAGGTAAAGGACAAGCCGCACAGTACGCCGAGATAAACCACGGCAGGCAGAATAACAGCCGCCGAAAACCAAATTTCATCGGATATAAGTGATAAAAAATAAAAAACCGTAGCCAAAAACCCGAACATATATGTTTCCTTTTTGCCCCCTAAGGGACGGTATGTAGGGTATGCTAAGCGGTTGCTCGCGGCAAGGCAGGTACGGTTCACGGCGGTTACTCGCGGCAGGCAGACACCAACAACCGCAATTACGCGCGACAAGGCAGAGTACAAACCGCGGCAATTACGCGCGGTATTACGACTGCTTGCATTATTGGAGCGTATCTGCGTTAGACGAATGTTCGCGGTTTAATGGCAATTTGAGTTATGTATAATAGCCAAGCAAGACGGCTATTGCGTCCTACGGGCGTACCTGCGTTAGGCAATTACGCGCGGAATCACGAGTCCTTGCGTATATCGGCTTTGCGGTATATGGGCTGTTTGCGTTAGATACGCTATCAGAGTTCGACTACCAGATTCTGCCCCAGCACGTAAAGCACTGTGCGGTCAATCTTGACGCCGAACACCTTTTCCGCGCCTGCCTTATAAAGCGCGAGCTGCTTGCCGTAGCGTTCCTTAAGCTCCTCGGGAGTGCTTCCTGTGCGCTTAAAGTCCACTACCACGTTCTGCTCTCCCAAAATCAGCATATCGATAACACCCTGCAACAGCACGGTATCCTCTGCTTCTGTGTCCATAATCTCCGAGGCGCGTGCCTGCAACATAAACTTCTGCTCACGCATTACCCTATTAGCCGCGGCATAGCGCATAAGGGGCGAATTAAGACAGGCGGCAATTTCCGAGGGCTTGATTCGGCTGTGAGTGTAGTCGGATATAAGTCCTTCCTCCGCCATACGGTTAAGCTCCTCGGTAACACGTTCGGGAGTGTTGGCGGTAAGGTCTATGCACTGCAATACTCGGTGATACTCGATACCGCCCTTGATTGCGTTTTCGTTTTCGTTGAACAAAACGGGTGCCGCCTCGCCCTGCTCTTCTCTATTTATTGCCGTAACGGAGTATTTTATACCGATTTTCGTACTTTCCTCATAGGGATACCGCCAGTTAAGCGCGGTTTTAACCTCGGAAACCGCGTTCTCATCGGGAGAATCGAAGAAACGAAGCTCCTCTTTCGCCGCCGTCTGCTTGTCCTGCGGCGCGTTATCAATGACGCACTCGCTAATTAAGGCTAATACGTCCTTGTTCTGCGACGCGGCGTATTCTATCCAGTCAAAATAGCACCTTGCTCTATTGGGCGCAACAGTGCCGCCAAGATTCTTTCCGCATTCGCCGACCAAAAACAGATACTCCTCGGCGCGAGTCATAGCCACGTACAGCAAGCGCATTTCGTCCTCAAGCTCTTCCTCTGCGACCTTAGCGTCTATACCCTTAAAAATCACGTTATATCCGGAAGTTCTCGAAGCGAAGTCGTAATACTTTAAGCCGAAGCCCATCTCCTTATTGATGGTATAATCGTCCGTGGAATGAACAAAATTCTCGCCGCAACCTATCACTATAACCACAGGAAACTCCAAGCCCTTAGTGGCGTGCATAGTCATTACCGTAACGCCGTTTTCTGCGGACGAAACACCTGTTGAAGCCTTAAATTCTCCGTATTTTCCGATATAATCCACAAAAGCGGATATTGACCTCGACACGTCCGCGTTCAAGCTCTTGATATAATCGTTTAAGACGGCAAGGGCGGATTGTCCGTTTTCACGGGATAAAATGCTGTCGCGCCAACCCGTTTCGTCCAGAATATTCTGCGCCAGTTCAGGTACGGCGGTAAACAAACCCCTAAAGGAATAATCATCCAGCATAGAGTAAAACGCTCTTATCTTATCCGACAATTCTCCCGTTCTCTCCGACATAATTTGAACTGCCTCGAAAAAACCGCATTTGCTTTGCGCCTGTATTTTGATGTCCGCAAGCTCCTTATCCGTGAAGCCGCCTATAACCGAACGCATAACGGATATTAAGGGAAGATCCTGCCGTCTATTGTTAAGTACGTCGAAAAAATCGAAGAGCAAGGCAATCTCGTCCGAACGGGTATTCGCCGCAATATTACAGGCATTGACGGGGATTTTTGCCGCAACCAAAGCCTTTATCACGTTGTTGGCAAGCACCTTGCGGCTACGGGTAACTATTGCAATATCCCCGTAGTCTACGAGCTTTTCGCCCTTTTTACCCTTAAATTTTACCTTACCTACAAGGTCGTTAATCAGCTCGATAACCTTTGCCGCCTCTTTCTTGCCCTTTTGCCTCGTCAGCCTAAAGGTATCCTGCTTGACGCTGTAAACCTCGCCGCCGATTTTCGTCTCAGGCTTCTCGTTCTCGACCAGCATCTTATATACGCCAACTCTCGGATAATCCGATATTTTTTCGTTTTTACGCGGATTGGGATTAAACGCCGCCTCGTTAATATAATCCACCTGTCCGAAGGATTTTGTCATCACGTTCTCGAAAATGCGGTTGACAAACATCAGTATTTCGTTATGACTTCTGAAATTGTCCTTGAAGTCTATTGCCCTGCCCAAATTCTTGAAAACGTCGTATTTATCACTGAATAGCGACGGCTCCGCCTGCCTGAAACGGTAGATGCACTGTTTCACGTCACCCACCATAAATAAAGCGTTATCCGGTGCAATTCCGTTTAGGAGAGTGTCCTGAATGTGGTTGGTATCCTGACATTCGTCTATGAATAAATAGGAAAACCGCTCCTTAACGTCAGCGCGTTTGTACTGGTTTTCCAAAATTTTCGCCGCATAATAGCCTATATCGCCGAAGTCCAAAAGAGCTTCCTTGCGTTTTAACTCGGTGTATATACGGTCAAAGTCCTTGACCATATCGAACAAACACTCCATAATCGGCAGGTTTTGCAGGTGCGCGGCTACGTAATCCTCGTAGTTATCTCTAAAACTCAAATCCGCCGCGATTCTTCCCCATAACGCTTTTGCCTTTTCGTAATAATCTATCAGTTGGAAATGCTGAGGAAACTGTTCCTTTTCCGCCGCACTGATGCTCTTTCTCTTTTGAGGATTGCTGTCAAGCTCTCCCAATGCGCGGAAAAGATCGTGTACCGACTGCGCCCCGATAAACCGACTGATTATATAGTCGGTTATCCCTGCGTTAGTTCGGAAATTAGGCGTGGATATATCCGCCACCTCGTTGACGAAATCGTGAAGCGACCTTTCAAGAGTCAGGGCTTCCTCTCTGACGTCCTTTACGTATGCTTTTACCGCTCCGATTTCCTCGAAGGGCTTGTTGTAATCCGATAGAATTTTGTCCAGCCACTCCTGCCGCTCCTCGATTACGGTTATGTAGGAATAGAGTTTATTAATCATCGATATAAGGGAATCGGACTCACGCAGAGAAAATATCTCCAACACGCGAGCGTAGGCTTCGCCGCCCTTTTCGTCCCATTCTCTCAGCAGTTTTTCCGCCGCTTTTGTCTTCAAAACCTCCGCCGTGCCCTCGTCAGCCACGCCGAAAGAGGGCGAAACGTCCTTCACAAGCTCGAAACCTTCCTTCACGAGAGAGTGACAAAAGCTGTCGATTGTGCAGATTTTCGCGCCGGCTATATCGTCGATTTGCTGTCTTATATAATCCGAACCGCCGCCCTCGGAAGCCGCGTATTCCAGCATTGCGGAGGTAAGTCTTGTCCTTAGCTCCGCCGCCGCCTTCTCACTGAAGGTCAGCATCAAAATTCTGTCTATCGGTATCTTATTATCGATGACGGTTTTTATCGCCCTCGCCACTAGCGAGGAAGTCTTGCCGCTGCCTGCCGAGGCGGATATAAGCAAATCGGACTCCGAAGGGTTTTCGATAGCCAACCGTTGCGCCGCCGTCCATCTGTCCGTTGCCGCAGAGGACTGTATTATTTCATTCTCGGTCTTCATCTTCCTGCCCTCCGAATACTTCTCTGCCGACGCTCGTAACCTTACGGGTGCCCAAAAGCTCGCTCGAATAACCGCATATATTGCGGAACTCGCAAAAATCACAGGTTCTGTCCACAGGCGACGGCTCCGAATAGCCGCTCTTTATCTCCGCCACCGCGTTGTCGCTCAATCTCTCGGTATAGTCCATAACCGCGGCAAAATCCTCTTCGCTCAATAGCGTATTAACGGATTTTTTCGGTTCGCCGTTGTTCTTGAGAGCAACGGGAATCACAGGGCTTTTCTGCCCCGGCTTCAGCTCTCGGTCAAGAGATTGTATGGTATTGACGTCGTTAAGCACCTGCCCCTTACAGCAGTATTTGTAGTCCGAGTCGGCGGCACTTACGTAATTCGCCTTAATCGGCAGATAAAACGCGCCCACGGGCTTTTTGTTCGCCGCGCTCAGCGCCTTAAGATAAACGTAAAGCTGGATTTTCACTCCGTAATAGACGTACTTCAAATCGCTTTCTATCATTCCCGTCTTATAATCCACCACAACCGCGTCCTTGCCGTTAAGATAGTCTATCCTGTCGATTTTGCCCGAAAGCTCGGTGCCGTCCTTAAGCGGCAAGCCGCGGTACTTCCCCTTGCCGCCGAATTTCACCTCGAACTCCGTGGGAACGTAATCCGATCTGGCGGTAAGCTGTGACAGGTCACAGCCTATCTGCACACATTCCGCTTTTAGGGTTTTGATTCTGCCCCTTTGACTGCCCTCGGAAAAAGCAGAGTACAGCGGATCGGCAAGCAAGCGGTCAACCAGTTTTTCGCCGATTTCCACCGCCTGTGCCTTGGTTAAGGCTTTCACGTCGTTTTCTTTGAAAAAGCACTCCAAAAACTCGTGGATAAAATTACCCGTATCCTTCTTTTCAAGCTCGCCCTCTTCTCTTTCCTTAGCGCGTAAGCCGTATCTTACGTAGTGCTTAAAAGGACAGGAAAAATAGCACTCAAGCTGACTTACCGAGGTAATGCCGCCGTCGAAAAACAGCCTTGCGGGATTGTCGGGAGCCTGCATATCGTTGCTTATCACCCTATCCACTCTCCTACGGTATTCCATAGGGAGAGAATTATAAATCGCCGCTAAGGTTGCGTTACGTTCTGCACCTCTGCGGTAAGCTCTTACGCCGTCAATCACTCTTTTGCAAGCGTTTTCGGGGGTTGCGGTCAGCTCCGCCAGCGTATAAACGCCGCCCTCCTCCTTTGAGCGCGAAAGCAGTTGCCCTGCATCGTACTCCGTTAAGGAAAACATTGCCTTAAGCCGTTCTATTATAATGGAGGGATTAACCGAACTGCCGTCCGCCCCCCTGACGGAATGACCGATAAAAAGCTTTTTGTTCGGACAGAGCAAAAGCTGTTCCGCATAAAACCGCCCGTAGGTGCGCTGTTCCTTATTGGTGGGGAAAACCCTAATCGCGTTCTTCGCCCAAGCGTCGTAGTCCCTGTCGGTTAATATGCCGTCGTCGGGCGCCGACTTCGGGAAGACGTTTTCCGACGCGCCCACGATAAACAGTACCTTGATATTATCGTACCTGCTGTCCTCGCCCTCGCCTACGTAAACGCAATCACCCGTCTGGGGGATAATTGCGATTTTTGAGCTGTCCGCTCCGCTTTTGATAAGCTCGTAATACTCCTTAAGGGAAAGCGGTACGCCGCCGATTAACTCCGCCGCGTTCTCCAACACCGCGAAAAGCCGTTCCGAAACCTGTAAGCTCCGCGCCGCGGCGTCCTTGTAGCCGCCGATTTTCTGCGCCTCGTAAAGCGCGGTCAGGGCGGTCTGATAATTGGCGTTCTGCATATAAGAGGTCAATATTTTATAATACTGCCGCGCCGTCATACGGGTTGCTGCGGACTCCAGTTCCTCATAACCCTCTCTCGCCGCGTTCAGCTTTTGTCTTACCTGTTCCGCCACGTCCTGTCTTACCTTCTCCTCGTTGTCCAACGCTCTGGCAAAGGAATGATTGAAGCCGTACTCCTGCGAGTACTTTAGACAATAGTTCTCAAAAATCTCCGCGTCACGGGGAGTTACGCCCGAAAAAGGCGTTTTGAGGTATTCGCAAACCGAGGCGAGGGAAAATCTTTCGATAAACATTCTCAGCCAGCACAAAACCGCCTGCGTCAGCGGTTCGAAGGACAAAAGCTGTCTGTCATCGGTAAAATAGGGTATGCCGTATCTGGCGAATACGCGCTTTACAACGGGACGATACCCCAACGCGTCGCCTAGAACGACCGCAATATCGCGATACCTTAAGCCCTCGCTTCTGACCTGCCTTATTATCTCCGTGCAGACGAGAGAAAGCTCCTCGTCGTCGCTCGCCGCCTTATAAACGAAAATCGCGTCCGTAGGAAGAGAAGTGACGTTATCGTAACCGAAAAGCTGTTTTTCTATCATTTCGCCTGCGGCGGTCAGCGGCACGGAAGCGTCTATATCCACAGTGGGAACAGAGGAAAGCGCAGCCAAACCGCGAAGTTTCGCCGCAACCTTAGAGGGGAAAATACGGCTGTTGCCGCAGTCGATGTTGTTGATTACGCCTATGCTTACACTGCGTGCGTACTTCATAAGCCGTCCGATAATGTCGTACTGAATCCCCGTATATGCGTAAAAGTCCGAAATATATATATCGTAATCCGCTAAAACGGTGCCCTCGGTTATGCTGTCGCGAAAAGCCTCCAAACGCGAGGTGCTGTCGGTATAGCTATTCATCAGCTCCGCCAAATAACGCTTGTAGATAAGGGCAATATCCAAGGTCTTGTTACGGAGATAGCCGTTAAGCCCCTCGGCGCACTTTTCCAAATCTTCCCAACTTATGCCGCTTGCCCTTATTGCGGAAATCCCCGCAAATAGCTCGGAGGCAAACCCTGCGGTTCGCGCCGCACCTGCGTAACACTTAAGCTCGTCTCGGCAGCCCTGTATCGTTCTTGTCATCAGCATTACTGCGCCGTCGGGGGATAAACACTTGTTGATTTTGCCCTCCAAAACCTTGGAAGCAAGGCGGCTGAAACCGCTTATCTCCGCGCTGTACGTGCCCTTGGTCAGAGCTAAATAAGAAAGCTCCGTACAGAGCGTAAATCTGTCCGGAACGATAATCAGCGTTTTGCGCTTGCCGTCCGTTGCGGCGGCGTCCGCGAGCATTTTGTCCGCACAGCCCGAAAGTGTGTTACCGCAGTAAAAATTAATCATATCGTCTCCTTAGATAATTGTAACATACCCGAAGGGTAATAACAAGGACAACTGAAAAAAACCGCCGTTTTTTACCCCCTGCCGCACAAAAAAACCGCCCTTACGTAAGAAGAGCGGCTATTAATATCTTGCGGCTGTAACGCCTGTTAGGTTATGCGGCAGGCTCGGTTACGCTGATGGATTGTAATACGTAGCTGTAATCGCCTTCCTCTATCTTAATGATGGGTTTCACCACTCTGACGTCCTCGTTGATTACGATAAACTTTGCATAAGTCACGTTGGTGGAAAAACTGCCCAAATCGGTGGTTGCGGTTAAGGTAAACGTCCTGCCTGTCTGCTCGCCAAGTCCTGTCTGCACCTTGACGGAATCGGCTTTTTGACTGCCGCTTACGCTGTACATACCGCCGTTGTTGTTGTCAGGTACGTTAAAGCTAATGGAATATCCGTCGTTGAAAATGCCAGACGCGCGAACCACGTGATAAAGCATATCGTTGTCGTAGCAGGGGCTCTTGGACTTGAAGGTTTTGCCCTCGCCGCCGTCTATGGAAAGCGTGACCTTGTTGCCGTTATAGGTGGTTAAAGCGGTAGAATAAACGCCGCTCAAATTACGCTGAACGTAGCTCGCCACAGGGGATAAATCGCTGTTGACGGCAACTGTTTTCGCAATGGAATCGCCTGCATTCTCGCCTGCGGTAATCCCTAAATCGTAATTCATCAGGGTACCTGTCAGGTCGTATTCGCCGCCGCCTACCGTGACCTTGGTAGCCGTCTTGTAAACTTTCAGCGTAACTACAAGCGTACCGACGTTCACGTCACCCTTGTTGACGGAAAAAACGCTCCTCTCATAAGCCGACCAAGTAGCTTGAAGCTTGCTCGTCTGTGCCACGTTGGAACATCCGCTCAGACAGCAAACGGTGATAACCGATAAAACCATAATAACCGCAATAGCGCAAATAAT
The DNA here is from genome assembly GCA_964368645.1 of uncultured Christensenellaceae bacterium. Taxonomy (GTDB): domain Bacteria; phylum Bacillota; class Clostridia; order Christensenellales; family CAG-1252; genus JAEDHM01. Next base: position 53,179 of record CAYJBY010000016.1, on the reverse strand, counting down.
CTTTTTCATATTAACGAGTATAGCATAACCTTATTGCAAAATCAAACGATTTGTTAATAAGAACTTATGTTCTTAGCCTGCTTACCGACCTCAATCGTCACGAAAACGGGGGCGAAAGCTCCTTAAATCCCGATAGCAAGCCGAAAGAGTAGCGAAAATCGACAAACAAACAGTTAATACAAACCGTTAAATATCGTCAAAAAAGTAAATACCGCAACCGATAAATAGCCGTAAAATGCTAAACAATCGGGAGAGATAAAACCATCAAACGACATACGAAAAGCCGACAAGCAACATACTTAAAACTGCAATCCCACATACCAAAAACGGTAATCCAACATTTGAAAAGCCGACAAGCAACATATCAAAAACTGCAATCCAACACCCCAAAAAGCTTTAATCCAACTTACAAAAAACCTGTAATTCAACATACGAAAAAGCTGTAATACTACATACCAAAAAGCTGTAATACAATATACCAAAAAG
>CAYJBY010000016.1:0-52593 GCA_964368645.1 uncultured Christensenellaceae bacterium | reverse complement strand
ATACCAAAAAGCTGTAATACAATATACCAAAAAGTCGCGTTACTGTAACTTGTAACGCGACCTTAATTGTACCTAAATATTGTTTGCCTTAATCGTGCTTAAATATCGTTTTTTTTGATTATATTTAAGGCTCGATTATTGGGGTTAAGCTTAGAACTTATTCGGGAATAGTTACGTCAACGGCGTCAAAGCTGTTGAAGGTATAGCTAATCTCCGAAGTAGCGTCGGGACGTGCCGCCTCGCCCTGCTCCGTGGTGCCTGCAAAGAAAGTATCTGTGGCATAGACCAGTTTCAAGGGTGCGCCGCTTAACGCGTCGGAAGTGTATTTTATCTCCGCTTCCACCTTATAATCGGTAACAGCCTGTCTTGCGGCGAGCTTAACGGTAAGCCCGAACTTGAAAGGATTAAAGCTGACGTAAGGCAAAACGCAGGAGGTATTGCACGCCCAGATAAAGGCAGGGGTAATCTCGATAATATCCGCGTCCTTAACCATAAATTCCGCGACCGCCGACAGTTTGGTCAAATCATAACCGTTGGCTCCGAGGGTGCTTTTGGGAGTCTTCACGTTGTTTTCCATAACGTACCATTCGCCTGCGGAATAGTAAGCCACGATATTCTCGAATCTGTCATTAACATTGCCCTTTGAATAAGTGCCGTTGACAACCGCGCCGATCACGTAGTTAACTGTGGCGGTGTCTCCGCTGCCCTCGCGAGTAACCGCTATTTTAAGCGTAGCCGTAACGTCTGTCTTAACCGTACTCCAAGCGGAAACGCGCCCCTGCTCGTTGACGCTTGCAGGCACGTAATCAGTGCTTTTGTCCGTGAAAGTGACAGTTGCTGAGTTGGTGCTGTTCAGCTTCTCGCGGAAGCCGTCGATCTGCGCCATTATGTTAGCGTCGTTCTGAATAAAAAACGCCTTATTACCGCCGCCGTTTAAGGCGAAGGAAACCACCGCCCAGCCGATAGCCGCCACAACGACCAATATGATCAATACTATAATAATCGCTTTTAACGCTTTCATAATAAACCTCCGATATATTGACAGGCTACATTATCCCACCGATACGGTGGTTTGTCAACCTGAACGTACCATTAGTTTTCCCGAAGGAGCAAAAAATATCTCCGAAGAGCGGAATGCACAAAAAAAGAAGAAAAAAGGGCGTTTTCAATCAGTATGGTCAAAACACTTCTCCTTACGGTAAGCCGAAAATCGCCAAAACCGTTCTCTCGTTTTTTCCTCGGAAATCGTTATTTTCTCCGTCCGATTAACAGTTTAAGCAATAAAGCGCAATCGCCGCTTTTTGGATTACAGCGAGTCTTCTCTGCCGTCAAACCGCATTCTTTTGTCGCTTGAAAACTCAAAAACCCACGTACCCCCGAGGTTTTTTCGGATTTCCTCTCCGAATTAATAAGATTTATTAACAATTCCGTCGAAAAACCCCGCTCTCTCCGTCCAATCCGCCGTTTTGCGCCCCCTATATGTGCAAATATGCGCATATGTGCATAGGATTATATGTGCAATAATCAAAAAGTTTAGGAATATTAAACTTTTTTAAGGTTTAGTAAAATCAATAAAAATGTTTGACATAAGTCAACTTTCAACATATAATCGGCTTAGCATATATCGCACACGCGTATATATGTGCGCTCGCTCCTATTTATATATGAGCAATTCGTCGGGAGGTGTGGTATGGACATAGGGCACAAGATAAAACAGCTTAGGCTTCAACGCGGTTTGACTCAAGAAGAACTGGCTATGCGCTGTGAGCTTACCAAGGGCTACATAAGCCAGCTGGAAAACGACCTTTCTTCCCCCTCTATCGCCACCCTTATCGATATACTTAACATATTGGGCATAACGCCGCAGAGGTTCTTCGCCGAGCAAAAGGAAGAAAAAATCGTCTTTTCACCTACCGACTTTTTTGAATCCCCCAACGGCGACGGTACCAACGTATGGCTGATACCCAACTCTCAGAAGAACGAGATGGAGCCTATCATACTTATACTTCCCGAGAACGGCAGTTCCGAAATCCGATACCCTTTCGAGGGGGAAGAATTCGGCTACGTTATGGACGGCAAGATTATGATTACGGTGGGTGACGACTACAGTTACAAGGCAAAAAAGGGCGACGCCTTTTACATCACGGGCGACAAGGAGCATAAGTTGGTCAATATCGGCTCAACCAATGCGAAAATAATCTGGGTTACGACTCCCAGCAACTTCTGAACGAATGAAAAACACTTCACACGACGAAAACAAGATTATCGAACTGCGCAATATATATAAGGATTACGACGGCAAGCCTGCGGTTAAGAATATGTCTTTCTTTATCCGTAAGGGCGAGTTCGTCACTTTCTTAGGGCCCTCCGGTTGCGGCAAAACCACAACGCTCCGTATGATAGCAGGTTTCGAGACGCCCACCTCCGGACAGATACTTCTGCACGGCAAGGATATTTCCACGATACCCCCTCACAAAAGACCTATCAACACGGTTTTTCAACGGTACGCGCTTTTTCCGCACCTTAACGTGTTCAACAATATCGCTTTCGGCTTGAAGCTGAAGAAAATCCCCTGCACCGTTATCAAAAACGGCGTGGAAAAGGAAAGCGTCCGCAAGCTGACTAAGGCGGAGATTAAGGATAAGGTAAGCGAGGCTCTCAAAATGGTGGACCTTGAGGACTACGGACACCGTAACGTCAGCAGTCTTTCAGGCGGTCAAATGCAGAGAGTGGCGATTGCAAGAGCCTTGGTCAACGAGCCTGAAATTTTGCTTTTGGACGAGCCTTTGGGCGCACTTGACCTTAAAATGCGTAAGGATATGCAACTTGAGCTGATGGATATGCACAAGAATTTGGGCATAACCTTTATCTACGTTACCCACGATCAGGAAGAAGCCCTGACTATGAGCGATACCATTATCGTTATGAAGGACGGAGCTATTCAGCAAATCGGCACTCCTAACAAGGTTTACGACGAGCCTGCCAACGCCTTCGTTGCGGACTTTATCGGCGAATCCAATATTTACTCCGGTATAATGATTAAGGATTACCTTGTTGAGTTCTGCGGCGCACGCCTGACCTGCGTTGATAAGGGCTTCAAGTATAACGAGCCTATCGACGTTATCGTACGCCCCGAGGATATTTACGTCTTAAAGGACGGCAACGACAAGGCTATGTTTAAGGCAATAGTGGATTCCTGCGTATTCAAGGGCGACCACTATCAGATTACCGCAATATCCGAGGACGACGAGCATAACGAGTTCTTAATCCACGACAACGTGGAGTGCACTCCCGGCGAAACCATCGGACTTTATATCGCGCCCAACGAGCTGCATATTATGCACAAGGCGAGAATTATCAACGAGCTTACGGGTACTATATGGGATACAGGCATCGCGGAGTTCTGCGGCGGCCGTTTCCCCTGCAACAGCAGCCTGCCTGCCGATACGAAAATCAAAATCAAGGTTGATTTTGACGACGTGGAGCTGACCGACGACGAGAAGGACGGCATTATCGGAGCAACCGTGGTTAGCTCTATTTATAAGGGCAGTTACTATCAGTGCGTCGTCAGAACGGACGATTACTACGATTTCTTTGTGGATACTGAGGACGAGTGGCTTAAGAACGACCGCGTAGGTCTTACTATCGCTCCCGACAAAATCCTTATTGAGGAGATTAAGCAGGATAATGAATAAGCTAATGCCTTCCGCCGCGTTGGTTAAGAATAACGCGGTCAACAAAGTTTGGGGTAAGGTCAAAGGCTTTAAGCTCTCGCGGAAAACCTTTTCCTATCCGTATATACTTTTTATGACTCTGTTCATAATCGTCCCCCTGGCGATGATTATGGTCAATGCGTTTTTAGGCGCGGACGACAAATTCACCTTTGAGTTTTTCGCGGCGTTCTTTACGGACGGCGCAAGCCTGCCTACCCTTTGGATATCGATACTTGTGGCTTTGATAACCACCGTGATTTGTCTTCTGCTTGCTTACCCTGCCGCTTATATTCTGTCGAAAATGTCCTCAGGTGAGATAATCGTCCTTTTCTTCGTTATGCCTATGTGGATTAACTTCTTAATCCGTACCTTGGCTATCAAGGCGATTTTCAAGCTGCTGACTCTGCCGATGGGGTGGTTTTCGGTTATAGTGTGTATGGTCTATAACTACCTGCCCTTTATGCTTCTGCCTATCCACACCTCGATAAGCAGTATCGACAAAAGCTATATCGAAGCGTCGCGCGACTTGGGAGCCAACGGCATAACCGTCCTTTTCAAGACCATTCTGCCTATGTCTATCCCCGGAATTATCTCTGGTATAACGATGGTATTTATACCCACAATATCCACCTTTGCCATCACCTCTATCGTGGGTAACGGCGAAACCTATCTTTTCGGCGACCTGATATACGATATGTGCAAGAGTATGGCTTTCGGACCGGGCAGCGTGCTTTCTATAGTTATGCTCGTGTTCGTTCTGCTTATGAACTTCTTGCTGAATCGGTTTAACAAAAACGACGGAGGAGGTAACAACGTATGGTAAAGAAAATTCTTTCCAAGAGCTATCTCTTGCTGTTACTCCTGTTTTTGTACGCTCCCATAATTCTGATTGTCGCCTTATCCTTCACCAGTAAGGGCTACAACTTTTCCTTTGCAGGCGACTTTTCCTTCAACGCATACACGGCGATTTTCACGGGAATAAAGTCCGCCACCCTTTGGAAAGCCATTAAGAACACCCTGCTTATCGCATTAGTGTCCTCGGCTATCGCCACCGTGTTAGGCACTTTTTCGGCTATCGGTATGTTCCACCTCTCTCCCAAAATCAAGAAAGTGGTGAGCAATACCAACCAACTGCCCTTAATTAACAGCGAAATCGTTATGGCTCTGTCCTTTATGATTTTCTTTGCTACTCTGCATTTTCCCGAGGGCTACAGCCAGCTCATTATCGCTCACGTCACGTTCTGCACCCCCTACGTTGTGTTGTCCGTAACTCCTAAGCTCTATCAGATGGACGGCAACGTGTACGAGGCGGCGCTCGATTTAGGCGCAACCCCCGTTAAGGCATTATTTAAGGTGGAACTGCCCATACTGGTACCGGGGATATTATCCGGCTTCGTTATGGCTTTCACAATATCGCTGGACGACTTTATCATCACGCAATTCAACAAAGGCTCCCGTATCCAAACCCTCTCCACCTATCTCTACGCCGACGCGCAGAAAAAAGGACTTGAGCCGTTTTGGTTCGCTGTCTTCACTATAGTAATAATTTTAGTTGTAACCGTCATTTTGGTAGCAAATGTTGCCAAAATCAAGAAAAAGAAGGGGGAACAAAAATGAAAAAGGTTTTACGCATCACTGCCGTATGTCTGGTGATTGCCCTTGCCGTATGTTGTGTCAGCGCGTTGAGCGGCTGCAAACAAGCGGATGAGGAACTCATTGTTTACAACTGGGGCGATTATATAGACGAATCCGTTTGCGCAGATTTTGAGGCTTGGTACGAGAACAAAACCGGCAAGTCTATCGAAGTAGTTTACGATATGTTTGAAACTAACGAGGAAATGATAGGCAAACTGGAGTTAGGCAGTGCGTCCTACGACGTTATCTGTCCTTCCGAATACGCTATCGAAAGACTTATTAATAAGAACCTCCTTAAAAAGATAGATAAAACGCAGGTTTCCACTATCGGCAACGTCCATAGCGGTATTTACGCCAAAACCGATGAGATTTTCCAGGTTGAAATCAACGATTATTTCGTACCTTATATGTGGGGAACTCTGGGTATCCTCTACAACACCGCTAAGGTGTCCGAAGCTCAAGCCGCGGAAGCAGGTTGGGGACTTCTCTGGAACGAAACGGGAATCGACGGCATCAGCGGTAAGATTATGCTGAAGGACAGCATAAGAGATACCTACGCGGCGGCAGTGCTTTATCTTAAGGAGCAGAACAAGCTTCCCGCTAAGTATGCCGATTATACCGTAGCACAGCTTATCAACTGCACCGAAACCGACCTTGTCAACGCGGCTAAGGCTGCTCTCAAAGCGCAAAAGAGCGTTTTGGACACCTACGAGGTGGACGAGGGTAAGGGCGAAATGATAGACGGCACGGATTACGTTTCCCTGTCTTGGAGCGGCGACGCTTTCTACTCTATCGAGGAAGCCGCATCTTCCAACAATATCGAATTGGCTTACTTCGTTCCCGAGGTTGGCGGCAACGTGTGGTTCGACGGCTGGGTAATTCCCACCTGCTGTAACAACAGCACAGCGGCTCACGCTTGGATCGAATATATGTGTATGCCGGAAGTATCCATCAAGAACGCAATGTATATCGAGTACATCTCGGGTGTTGATCCTATGGTTATTCGTAACAGCCAAGCGGCGGTTGCCATACTTGAGGAAAACGACTGGGACGTAGAGGAATTCTTAGGCGATGAGCTTAAGTATCCCGACATCAGCAGTATCAATCTGGGCGTTATGACCGACTTCGGCAACGCTTACGCATCAATGGATACTATGTGGAGAGAGGTGAAATCCTATAAGGCCGCTTAACGGCATACCCTTATATCATTTTTAACACCGATAATCAATGCGTACCGCAAAAAACATTATAGCGGTGCGACTGCAAAAAAGGTTCGGATTATCCGAACCTTTTTTTGTTAATTATTTATGTTATTGTTAGGTTTTCAACCGTACTCTTCGTTACTGTCAAAAACGGTTTTCACTTATGACCTAACCTTTTTTATCGATACGATTTTCCTTATAGACCTGTGTCTTTCTTTTATCGTCCTAGGTCTTTTTCCGTGATTAATTTTAATCTTTCTTTATAGACCTGTGTCTTTCGTAATTCTTTTAAGCTTTTGCGATTAACCTAAATCTTCCGTTACTGTTCTAAACCCTTTTCAAAGGGGTACACTACGCCGCCCTGTCTGCGGCACTCGTCTAAGATTTCCATCACTCCGATAACGTCCTGCGGAGTGTATATTTCGCTCTGTTTTTTGCCCGACAATATCTCCGAAGCCACTGCGTTAAACTCGTTAACGTAGTTGGTTTTTGCCTTAAAAATCTCAGAGTCGTCACGCTTTAACAGCTTAGCCTTCGATGCGAAATGGAAGAAAGGCACCTCTATCACGCCGTCGTTTCCGATAAACATCGCCGATTCGCCCAACAGCTTGGTTAAGGATAGGTCGATAAAGCATTGCTCCTTGCCGTAGCTTAAAGTGATTTTGTCGCTTAAATCCACGCCGTCCTTATTGAGAACGGAAACGCAATTAACCTTATTCGGCTTGCCGTACAGCTTACAGCAGTAAGCAATAGGATAAATACCCACGTCCAAAAGTGCGCCGCCTGCCTTGTTGGGATTGAGGAGTCTGTCGGCTTTGTAGTAAAGGGTGGTCGCCATACCGTATTTTATGAGCGCACCGCGAAAGCTTTTGCCTATCTCGCCGTCCTCTATCCAGCTTTTCACCTTTTGCGCCACGGGAGAGAACCACGTCCACATAGCTTCCGCACAGTAAACGCCCCGTTCCTCGGCTAGCGCGAAAAGCTTTTTTGCGTCCGAGGCGTTGACGGCTATGGGTTTTTCTATCAATACGGGAATCCCTGCTTCGATACAGGCAATCGCTTCCTCGCAATGCACGGTATGCACGGTACCGATATACGCGCCGTCGTAACCGCCGTGCCGTATTGCCTCTGCCAAATCCGAATAATATTCCGCTCCGTACTTTTTCGCAAGTTTTGCGCCTGTCTTTGCGTTTCTGGCGCAAACCGCCTTTATAACGTGACCGTCCTTGACAATTTGACGAGCGGTGGTTTTGCATATCATTCCACTGCCGACGTAAAGCCAGTTAAATTTCATATTATCTCCTCACTTTTCCTTTATCGGTGATTTTCAGTACTTATTCGTAACCTTGTTGTTCCTCAAAACAGGCGACTTATAAAAATCGGGCTTTTTGTCATCGTCGCCCTTGTCGAAATCCTTAAGGAGCTTATCCAGCTTGTCTAGGCAGGAGGGACCTGTTATTCCAAAGGTTTCCGCGGTTATTCCGCCGTTCTCGTCAATTTCCACTACTATCTGTTCAGCCATTGCGTTTTCCTCCTTAATCGTTGCGAATCAGAATAAGTTTTACCTTACCGTTCTCGTTTTGCTCCTGCACGTTATAACCCAAGGTTCTCGCTCTTGAGGTAATCATACGCTTCATACCCTCCTTCATCCAAGTGGAAAAGTTGTCAACGTAATTCTTAACCTGCCCAGCAAAGGAGTCGAAACTCCTTTTTACCTTGTTGTCGTGGGTTACGCCCAAGCTGCGGTTGGATATTGTCCGTCTGTCCATCACGGTTTTTTCCAGCTGTTCGATGCCCTTGACAGAGTAACTGCCCTTTTCCCTAACCTGCTCGATGGCGTCGCTTAACAGCTTCTTTTCCGCGATTACGTCCTGCTCGTCCAAAAAACCGTTGAGTGCCTTGTTGACGGCGGTGCGCAGTTTTGCGTCGGGAGCCTCGCCCTCTACTCCATCAAACATATCCCTGTCACAGCCCAGCACGGATAAAAAGCCGAAAATTCTGTCCGTGATGACAAAATTATCTCCTGTTATAGTACAGTCAACCCTGCCTGTTAAGAACCCGAAAGCCTTGGATATTTCGGGGAAATCGGTATGCACCTTGTATTTGTCGTTGACCATTATCCACTTTTTGTCCTTGTAAACGGTCATATCCTTGAGCATACCTTTTAGCTTGTCGAATCTGTTATTAAAACAGTCGATTAGCTTTTGCTCCGCGTCGCTTAGGGCGGTTTTGGTGATGTCGGAAAGCTCCACGGTCAGTTTTTTGTAAGCCTTAATTCTTCTGATACTACTCATTTGTCACCTCTTAACTATCAGCTCCGCGTTCTTCTCGTCCGCGTAGTCGAATGCCTCGCTTACGTCCTCGTAATCGGATACGGCGACGTAGTTTTTTCCGTTTTTGGTATATAAACCGAACTTGCCCGGCAGGTCGCCCTTGGATATAACGTCCAGTGCGTTGCCAAGCTCCTTCAAATATTTGACGTATATCTTCAGATATATCGAAGTAAAGCTCATCAAAAGCTCTTCCTTGGTGCTTTCGTTCTCGCCCAGAACTCGGGAAAAGGCGTTGTTTCGCTCCAGCATATCGCCGCCGTCCAGTAACTGCTGGCACCTTTCGATATAGTGCTGTCTTTCCGCCGTTATTCGACGGGCTTTTTCGGAAACGAATCTCTTTATCAATAGCTCCAAGGAACCGATTTCCTCTTCCAAACGCTTGATTCGCCCCGTCGCGCTTAGGTCGTAGGGATCCTTTTTTAGAAGTTTTTTCTTTTCCTTGATAAGCGATTGCTTGACCGCGATTTCTTCCTTGATTTTGCCCACCTTTACGTCGTCGTTATCCACGTAAACGCTGTCGTACATTGACGTGAATATTTGCACCGCGCTGTCGCCGTGATACCGTATCAAATTGGTTTTCGTAGTCAGCCACAGCTTCAAAGAGGCTATGGAAGCAATGTCGTTAAGCTTGCCGTCGATATAGCTCAATTCGTCCGCTACAAGCTTAAATTCGTCCGCGCCTTCCGTTGCCAAGCTCTCCGCCGAGGCAATCATAGGCTTGAGTTTGTCGGGCTTGTACGCCTTACGCCAACCGCGCATACCCTTTTCCCAGTCGGTGGCGGACGCGTGCTTTGCGTAATCCTCCGTTAAAAGAGGAGGTACGAATTTGATTACGTATTCCACCTTACGATATAACCCCTCGTTGAAGTCGGCAGGCAAAAGTTTTTCGTCGGGCTGACTTGCCATAAACTCGTCGTAACTGCGACAGTTTACAGTCAACGAGCGTTTTTCGTCCTTTAGCCCGTCGAAATACACCATTTTACCGTCTTTCACTGCAAGAAGTTCCGTCTTTGCCGCGGCTTTATCGGGGGCGGCTGTCTTCATAAAGGTGTTACCCACGTAACGGCGAACGGTTTCGCCGTCCGTTTTGACGGGTACGTTCACACCCTCCGCGTTGACCAAACGACGGAAGCCGCCGTCCTCGTCACCGTAGAAAATACCGTTTTTCACGCCGTCGCTTAAGAACAGCCGCAGATTGGCTATATCCACCGCCGCCGCCAACGTATCGTTGTACTCCGAGAACGGCACAACGTAGTCAACGGCATTTCCGCGCTGTGCGGTTTCCGTTACGTAAAGAAGGTTGCGCCGACTGTCGTCCGCCACTATCATTCGGGAGCAGGAGCCGTAGCTTAACCGCCCCGAGCCGCTGTTCGCGCCGTAGGTTTCTGCGTCGATTTCATAAAAGCCGTTGGCGATGGCGTAATACTTTCGTTCCCCACCGTATATAAAGCATACCGCATTGTACTTTAGGGATAAGTCCACGCAATTGGATATAACCCCCAGTTCCCTATATGCGGAAAACACCATCACGTTCCTTACGGTAAGACTCATCGGTGTGCGGTAGCTTTGCAAACGAAGATAATCGTATATCGCACGAGGGAAGCAACAGCTTACCAGTTTGAACTCGATTTTCGATACTCCGTTAAGCAAGAAGTGTATCTGCTCCATCGGATAATAATAATCCGCCTTGGTGCTTTCTCCCAAAACGCAGGGGCGGAAAAACACCCCGGTGCTATACAGAGAATTGTACTTCGTTATCGTAACCGTTTTATCCGCTATTGCCGTCATTCTACCTTGTCAATCGTTTTTCGTTAATGATTTTTCCTTTTTACGATGTGTTTCAGCCCTGCTTATGCAATATAGTATTACTTTTTGTGAATAAAGGGGTTGATATACTCCTGTTGAAGTCTGGGGATTTCCTCGTCCAACTCCTTAACCGCCTCGGGCTCCTCACTGCTTGCCGAACGCGCTCTTTTATCCGCCCACTTACGCAGGTTGAAAATCGTTTCCGCCATAGTTCTGGACAGGGGGCAGGTTTTGGCGATACAGTTTTCCAAATTCTTCTGTTCAAGGTTCTTTTGATGCTCGAAAAACGCCTCGCCCAACGCCTCGTTAATCGCCTCGGCGATTTCGGAACCCGAAAAGCCCTCGGTCAGCATCGTCAGTCTGTCCATATCAAGCTTTAAGCTTTGCGCGTCTCTGCCCTTCGCGCCTAAATGTATGTTGAAAATGTTGCGTCTTTCGCTTTCAGAGGGTAAATCCACGAAGAAAATCTCGTCAAAACGTCCCTTTCTCAACAATTCGGGAGGCATTGCGCTGATATCGTTGGCGGTTGCCACCACGAATACAGGCTCGGTCTTTTCCTGAAGCCAAGTCAAAAAAGTACCGAATACACGCGCACTGGTGCCGCCGTCCGTTCTTCCGCTGCTTTGAAAACCCGACAGACCTTTTTCTATCTCGTCTATCCATAGCACGCAGGGTGAAATCGTTTTCGCTACGTCCAAGGCGTAACGGATATTACGCTCCGACTCGCCTACCACGCCGCCGTACACCTTGCCCAAATCGAATCTCAGCAAGGGGAACTGCCACTCGTTGGCGATAGCCTTGGCGATAAGACTTTTGCCGCAGCCCGGAACGCCTAAGAGCAAAACGCCTCGCGGCGTGCTTAAGCCGTACGACCTTGCCTCGTCACTGTACGCCATACCCCTTTTGCGAATCCAGTCCTTAAGGTTGTCCAAGCCGCCTACGCTGTTAAGATACTCGGTGGGGTGATAGTACTCCAAAAGACCGCTCTTTTTGATTATCTGCTCCTTTTCCGCAATAATTAGGGGAATCTCCTCCTCCGTCAGCTTACGCTGTCTGATTATCGCCTTGGAAAACGCCAATTCCGCTTCCATTACCGTCAAGCCCAACGCCGCTTCAAGCAGTTTGGAGGTAATGTCAGCCTCAAAACACTCCGCCTCGTAACGCCTTACCACAGAGTGAGCAAGGATTTTGAGCGTATCCCTGTCGGGAAGCTCCAATTCCACTACGGGCAGTTCCTTGGAAAGCTCGTCGGGAACGAACTTGCAGGGCGCGGACAGAATTACCGCTTTTTTGTAATTGCCCACGTAACTGGCAGGACGCATCATTTCTCTCAAAAAGCGTACGTTGACAGGGCTTGCGCAGTCGCTGTAAGGATGAAAATCCTCAAGAATTAAAAGCATATCCTGCTCTGCTCTCAAATAATACTGGAAAACCTGCGGCAGAGTGGTGCAATCCTCGTTGATAACCTTAAAATTACTGCCTGTCCAAACCTTAAGTCCGGAAACACTGCTCCAAGAGAACCAAGGCACGTCTATGTCCTCGGCGATTTCCGCCACTATTGCGTGAACTCTCTGCCACTCGTAGGACGCCACCTCGACGACCTTCGCGCCTGCTTTTATCAAAACCTCGATTTCGCTCTCGTATCTCACTTAATCCGTCCTCCCTTATCTCTTGTCCGACTCCGAGCTGTACGCGCGGTACTTCTCGTAAATCTCCATATATTCCAAAAAACGCTTGATTTCGCCGCCCGACATTCCCTTGGTAATCCGAGCAAGAGTTTCGATTAAAAGTCTAAGCGTCAGACTGTCGGTGGTTTCAAAATATTCCAAAAGCCTGTCGGCTCTGGTCTTAGCCGCTCTGCTTTCGTCGGCGGAATCGGCACGCTGTCCGCCTTTCTTCTCCCTCATACGGGCTTCCGCAACGTCCAAGCTCTTAACAAGACGAGCCGAATCGTTACTGTCAAGCAGTTCCTTAAGCTCCTCTTCGGTTTTGCATTGAAAAAGCTCCAACAGCTTGTAACGCTTGCCTGCTGGTAAACGGCAAAAATCCGTTGTGCGGTAATTATATACAGTCGTGCGCGAAACATCAAGATAGTCAGCCAAATCGCCGACTCTCAAAGACATTTTATCCAATACTTCCGCTAAAAGGCAGTTTTCCATAATTCACCCTAAGTTTTTTCTTTCATTATATAAAGTTTTACAAATCTTGTCAATATTTTATAAATCATTATCGTAAAAAATTATAAAGTTTTGTAAAGTATAATTTGTAATTTTAATCCATTTTTCAAAGGTTGCCGCGGATTCATTGCCGTTTCCTTATTGCCCCGTATGCAATACCCTCCGAAAAACGCCGCCGCGTTCGGCTTTTCGCCATTTGAAATCCCACGGTATAAGGCTTGCTTATCCCTATTCGACTTTTTTCGTAAGATAAAATTATTATTATTGAAATTGACATCTGTAAGTAAACTATTTATAATGAATATATTATGAAATACGTTGTTATACTTTGTGACGGAATGGCGGATTACCCTGTTCCGCAATTAAATGGCAAAACCCCTCTCGAAATCTCCAAAACGCCCAATATGGACTGCTTGGCGGCTTACTCTGAGCTTGGTCTCGCGCGTACCGTTCCCATAGGTATGAAGCCCGGCAGCGATACGGCGAACCTTTCCGTTATCGGCTATGATCCTGCGGTTTACTACACCGGCAGATCCCCCTTGGAAGCTCTTTCCATCGGCGTTCCGATGACTGACTCCGACGTCGCAACCCGTTGCAACCTTGTCACCCTCGGCGATGAGGAAGGCTATGAGAACAAGACGATGAAGGATTACAGTAGCGGCGAAATCAGCACCGCGGAAAGCACCGAGCTTATCAACTATCTTAAGCAGTATCTGGATACTGACAAGCTGCATTTTTACGCAGGCGTGGCTTACCGTCACTGCCTGTTGCATAACGACGCACAACTGGGCACCGATTACACTCCTCCTCACGATATTTCGGACAAAGTGATTAAGGACTATCTGCCCAAAGGCCGTTACGCGGATATGATGCTCGCTATGTACAAACGCTCCTACGAGCTTTTGAAAGACCACCCCGTCAACGTCAAAAGACGTGCCGAGGGCAAGCACACCGCCGATTCTATTTGGCTGTGGGGCGAGGGCGTTAAGCCTAATCTCACCTCCTTCGAGCAGAAGAACGGCGTTAAGGGCGGCATTATCAGCGCGGTTGACCTGCTGAAGGGTATAGCCGTGGGCGCACAAATGCGCGTTATCAACGTAGAGGGTGCCAACGGTATGCTTAATACCGACTATAAGGGCAAGGGGCAAGCCGCTCTTGACAATTTAGCGGACGGCTTGGACTACGTTTATATCCATGTCGAAGCTCCTGACGAGATGGGACACCAAGGACTTTTGGACTGCAAAATTCAGGCTATCGAGAACATCGACCGCGACATCGTTGGTCCCGTTTACCGCGGACTTGCGGAGAGCGAGCAGGATTTCCGTATTCTGATTTGCCCCGACCACCCCACTCCGATGGCGACCAGAACCCACGCAATGGATCCCGTTCCTTATATGATTTTCGATTCCAGAGCGGTGAAAAAGCACAATCGCCTTTATAACGAAAAAACCTGTGCCGAAAGCGGCGTCTTCGTCGAAAAGGGCTGTACCCTGATTGACAAGCTGTTGGAAAAATAAGGAGATAATTATGAGCAAAAAAAAGAAACGCAACAACGGCTATAATCGTCCTGCTGTTGATACCGCCGATACCCATAGAGAGTTAATCGACGACGTTATCGAGACGGACGGCACCGAAAGCACCTCCGATACAGAAGAAATCGAGGAAGTTTTTGTTGCGGAAAACGAGACTGTCGAAAGTGCCCTTAACGCTGACAGCGCGGAAAGTCCGAGCCTAGAGCCCGCTGAGGGCAACGGTGAGGTTGCTGACGCTGTTGAAGATAACGGCGAAACGGCAGATACTGCCGCCGAAGAGCTTGCCGAAAACGGTGAAGCTGTAATCGATACCGCGGCTGACGATAAAGTCGAAGCAACCGATGCGGAACAAAACATTGCGAACAGTGCGGATACAAACGCGGATCCTTTTGCCGAGGACGTAACGGAAAATGCCGAAAACGGCGAAGCGGCAGAGAATACCGAGAACGGCGATGCCGTTGAGGTTTCCGATACCGCTAACGAGAATGCCGAAAGTGATGCGGACAACGCAGAAATTCCGAGCTTAGAGCCTACTGACGGCAACGACGAGGTTGCTATCGAAGTTGAAGATAACGGCGAAACGGCAGATACCGCCGCCGAAGAGCTTGCCGAAAACGGTGAAGCTGTAATCGATACCGCGGCTGACGATAAAGTCGAAGCAACCGATGCGGAACAAAACATTGCGAACAGTGCGGATACAAACGCGGATCCTTTTGCCGAGGACGTAACGGAAAATGCCGAAAACGGCGAAGCGGCAGAGAATACCGAGAACGGCGAGGCCGTTGAGGTTTCCGATACCGCTAACGAGAATACCGAAAGTAACGCCGCCGACAACGCGGACAACGCGGAAATTCCGAGCCTAGAGCCTACTGCCGGCAACGGCGAGGTTGCTATCGCAGTTGAAAATAACGGCGAAACAACCGACAATGCCCCCGAGCAGACTGCCGAGGACGGTTCCCCGATTATTACCGACGGTTTATCCGCTGATAGCACTGCTGAAAACACCGCTGATGAAGGCAACTCCGAGGTGAGCGGTGACAGCACCGCCGCTGACGGCGAAAACCTGCCTGCCGTAACAGAGCAAGGCGAGGACGGCACTCCCGTTAAGAAAAAGAAAGCCCCCTCGAAGGCGGCTCTTTGGTGCAGAAAGCACGTTCTGCTTTTGACGCTTCTGTGCTTGGGCTTGGCGATTATCGGCGTTTGTTTGGGCGGTCACTTCTACCACACCAAGGATATGCTTTTCATTCACTCCGTTGAGGATATAGACAAAGCCGAAAACGCAGGCGGCATTCTGGTATTCAGAGAGGATATCACCTACGACGGCAACCTCAATCTCAACAATTACAATTTCGATATGAACGGTCACACCTTTACGGTCAACGGCGTGCTTTCGATGACTGCCGATAAGGAGACCATAGGCTTTGGTATCCGCAAGAAAAAGGCTTACGAAAAGGGCGGCACTATCGTTGCTCAAAAGATTACCTTTGACGGCGGCAACACGGACGTTACCCTTAATGCGGACATTATCGCCGACGATATTTCGCTGACGACCGACCAACTGACTATAGGCTCTACCGTTAAGAATGCGGAAGAAACAGCTAAGCTCTCCGTTCAGGCAACCAAGGCGGTAGTCTGCGGTAAGATTTTAGGCGTTGCTAACTTAAGCACGGCTACCGATTACGAATTATACGGCGTTACAACGCGGATTAACGGCGGCAAAGCCATAACGGTATTCGATAACGGCGAATGTTCCTTAATCACGGATTCCAACGCAGTCACCCTCTACCCTGCCGCTAAGGTCACCGCTCTCCAAAACGTGGGCAGTGTGCTGATGCTTGAAAAGCTTAACGCTCCTGCTACTCTCAACGTAGTTGAAAACGACGGCTCCTATATTTGCTATATCGGAGAGGTTCTTAACGCGGACGGCTACACCTATACCATAGGCGAGATTACCGATACCGTCACGGGCACCGCTTTCGTTCTTCCTGCATTGACTCCCGGTGACTATACACTCTCGGTTACGGCTTTCTCTAACAACAGCAAGTATTTAGCCAGCGATGCGGCTACCGTTACCGTAGCCTACAATATCAAGCTCGGCGCACCTACCGTTGCAATTTCCGCAGACGGTAACACTCTCACCATTACGGCGGCTAACGGCGTTGCACTGCCTACCTCTTACGAATACACCGTGAACGGCACAAGCTACACCTACGATATACCTGCCGATGAGACAACCAGCGTTATCGATATATCCGCCTACACGCAGGAAGTCGGCACGTATAACGTGTACGTCACGGCAAAGCACCGCGACAGTCACTACACGGTAAGCGACAAGGTTCTCAAGACCTACGTGCGGAAGGCTGTACTTGCTACCCCCGTAGTAACCTACGAGATTTATTTAACTTACACCCAATTTACCGTTACTTGGGAGCCTGTGGAACACGCCGATTACTATCTTGTAACCTACGGCGATTACACCCTCTACACCAAGAACGCGGCTTGTTCTCTCGATTATGCCGCGGATACCGAGCTTACGGTTACGGCGATAGGCTCAGGCTACTATATCAATAGCGTTCCCTATACCGCAGTTCCCACGTACGATCAACCTCCGCAGGAATAAGACTTATCGTCCGATAACTAATCCGCACATTACGAACAACGGATTAATTACAGTCAACGCAAGCGAAAAAGGACGATACGAACAGGCACAATAAAACGGATAAGTTCGTATGGAAGGACAGCTCAAAGTAAAAGCGTTCCTTGTCGATTGTTCGTTTTATTAAGTACGGACAGCCGCAAGCAAAAAACAATTAAACAAAAACCGCAGACGACACGTCAGGTGTATCTGCGGTTTTTATTATGCTTAAAATAAGATTTTGCGATTGCTTAAGGTAAATTTACGCGGTTATTTATAATGAGATTTAGCGGTTGTTTAAGGTAAGAATACGCGGCTGTTTAAGGTTAATTTATCGAACTGTTTAGGATATGATTACCAACTTTTTAAGTTAAAGTTGCAAGACTGCGTACGATTAAATTTTCTACCGATTGTTTATTATAATTGGATTATACGAATAATTGAGATAGATGCTAATTTGTTTAGGATATGATTTTCAATTTCTTAACGTGTGTGTATTAAATTGCGCACAATTCAATTTCCGACTAATTAGGATTCGTTTTTCTGCCGAAAGTTTATCTATCATTCGATTTTCTGTCCAAAGTTAAGTGCGCCTAATTAGCTATTGCTTTGAGCTTTCACGCTCAATCGAAAAGGTCTTCAAACGCGTCCTTGACCAAGCCCTTGCGCTCGTTAAGCTCCAGCGTCCTTTCTATCAGCTTGTTTTCGGTAACAAAATCATACATTATGACGTTGACGTCCTCAAGAACGCTTTTTCTCATATCGTCCAAAAAATCTTTTAACAGCGGCGTGAGTATGGCGTTTTGACTTACAATCGAACTGTCGGCTCTGGCGGTAGGCTGTGTTTGCAGTACGAAGAGCTTGTTATTGTCGCGCTTTGCGCAATAGGTAGGATAATAATCTACAAGTTCCTCGCCGCCTGCCGAATTGATTTCCTCCGCGTAAGGGCTTAACAAGCTGTCGCTTCTTTTGAATAAATAGCCGTCTATGTCCGTGGTATTCCCAGACCAGACAATCATAAATTTTTTGCCCGATTGACGAATATCCCCCATAGTGAGGGAGCTTAAATCCGCATCGTTCGCAAGCGCGTATTTTTCGATAGGCAATATCCTCTCAACCACCTCGGAAGCCGCCGTTCCCAACGCTCTACTAGAGGCAAATTCCGAGCCATTTACGATAAAATGCTGAAAATCCAAGATAATAAAATTGTCCGTTTCTTCCAGAAAATCCGCTATTTCCGTCAAGACTTCCTCGAAAGGCTGTATCGGACTGACGTGTACCGAATAAAGCTCGTTTTTCACGTTGGTAACTCTCAAATCCAGATAAGTCACCCCTGCACAAAGCTGTTCGTACACCGTTTTCGACTGGGTTTGGTCAAGATACTGCATCATTTTGGATACCGAGGTAGAGGTGGGCGTCGCCAAGGTCGCCGCATCGTGAGAACCCGGCATTACCACGTCAGCCAATCGCGCATCGTCGATAATACCGCACATCCAATTTTTGAAAAAATACTCTTTCGATTCAAATTGCCAAGGCTGGTCAGAGTCGCCGCCACAACCCGTGCAAAGAACCGCCAAGGCTATTACAACCGTTATTATCGCCGCAGAAACCCTTTTCATATCAACCTTCCGTTGAATACGGTTTGCCGTATATTTCCCTGATAATCCAACACGTTAAGGTCGGCTAGCATACCCTCTGCTATATCGCCCCTATCCTTAAAGCCCATAAGCTTAGCAGGAGTCAGTGTTGTCGAGCGAAGTATATCCTCAAGAGCTATATCGGTGTTGGCAATCAACCGTTGCACCATCATAGACACAGGCGTTACACTGCCTGCCACCGTTCCGTCCTCAAGACAGCACACGCCGTCGCAAAAATGCACCCTCCGCGCCGCCTTTTTGGAGCCTAAATACAGCTCTCCGTCGTCCTTTACCCCCGATACCGAAAGGGAATCGGATACCAGTAAAATCTTGTCTGCGCCCTTGCATTTGAACGCTAACTCTATCATTTCGTAAGGCACGTGAACGCCGTCACAGATAAGCTCCGCGTATAATTCGTCCTTAAGCAATGCGGTTTCCGTCAGTCCAGCCAGCTTTTTGACTCCGCCCCTCCGCGCCGCCCTAGAGGTGGCGTTGAACAGGTGAGTTACGCTGTTAAGCCCGTTACGCATACACTCCGTTATCTCCTGATAAACCGCGCCGTCGTGCCCTGCCGAAACCTGAATTCCCACAGCGGTCAAATCGGCGGTCAGCCTGCTTACGCCCTCTACGTCGGGAGCAACTGTTATGCGTTTAATCACGTCGGCATAACGCTCGATTAAAGCGGTAAAATAATTGGTGGGTACGGTCAGCTCCTCGACCGCTTGTGCGCCTGCCGCCTTAGGACTTAAGAACGGACCCTCTAAATGCACGCCCTCCGCTCTCGCGTAAGGCTGTTTTAGCTTGGCAACCGCCAGTATTACGTCCATAAGCTCGTCAAAAGAAGCGGTAACTGTAGTTGGTAAAAAGGTGGTGGTGCCGTTAAGTAAATGGTATCTTGCCATTCCGCAAAGAGCTTCCTCGGTTGCGTCCATACAGTCGTAACCGCCGCCGCCGTGGGTGTGCAAATCGATGTATCCGCTTACCGCTAAGCCCCCGTCTATCACCTCTGCCTCCGTATAACAAAGGGAGCCGCCCTCCGCAATTCTGCGAATGTAGCCGCCCTCAATGTAAACGTCCTTATTCTTTTCGATTTTACCGCCGCAAAAAACGTCGGCGTTTTTAAGCAATAACTCCATTATCCGCAAAAATCTCCGCCAGTTTTTTATAGTCCTCCGCGGAAAGGCACTCGCCTCTCACGTCTTCCTTGAACCCTATGCTTTTCACCGCCGCCGCGGTCTGCTCCTTGGGTATGCCCATCGCCGAAAAATTGTTGGTTAGGGTTTTGCGGCGCATACTGAAGCCTGCTTTTATCAGGCGGCTCACGCGCTTAAGGCACGGCTCCGCTCTTCTCGCCTCGTCAAAATCTATCCGCACCACCGCGCTGTCCACGTTGGGAGAAGGGAAAAACATATTGCGGCTTACGGTACGGGTAAGCGTAGTTACCCCCGTCAATGCTAACTGCGCGGTTATCGCGCCGTATGCTTTTGTGGCAGGCTGTGCCGCCAAACGCTCCGCTACTTCCTTTTGAACCATTATAGTTACGCTGTCGGACAGCTCTTCCTCTGCCAAACGCATTATAACGGGAGTGGTTATATAATACGGCAGATTGGCAACCACCTTGTATCTGCCGCCTGTCAGCTCCGTTATCTCCTCGGCGGTGGCTTTCATAAAGTCGCGGAAAACGACTATTACGTTATCTATCCCCGATAAGGTATCCGCCAGCACAGGCTGTAGTGCCTTGTCAATCTCGTAAGCGACCACCTTTTTTGCCTTGGCGGCAAGCGCGGCGGTCAGGGTTCCTGCCCCTGCTCCGATTTCAACCACGGTGTCTTGGTCGGTAATCCCTGCGTCCTCTACTATCGCCGCCAAAAGATTAAGGTCGGTGATAAAGTTCTGACCGTAGCGTTTGTTAAAAACAAATCCGTTCTTGACTATCGCTTCTCTTGCGTTCACGACTGGTATTCCCTTACTCTTAGGGTACAGCCGATACTGTCGGCTATCGCCTGCGCCTTGCGGATTTTGTCCGCGCCGATAACGTCCACAACGCTGAGTATTACGTTCTTGATATGTCCCATACAGCACCGCGCAAAGTCCAACAGCGCGTAATACGCCATTTCGCCGAACACGGGTACGCAAAGTTTTTTGTAATCGGCGGCAGTCACCTCGTTAAGACTGATATTGATTGTGTCGATACAGTCCTCAAGAAGCGGAACCACGTTCTCGCCTGTTATCAGCATAGCCTGACCGTTGGTGTTAATTCTGGTGGGAACGCCGTAGCTCTTCACATATTTCGCCACAGCCGCCAGCTCCTTATAACGATATAAGGGCTCGCCGAAGCCGCAGAAAACCACCTCGCTGTACCTGCGCGGATCGCCTATCGCCTTGATAACCTCATCGGGGGTAGGCTCCTTGGTAAGCCACAAATCCAAACCATTAAAATCCGCATTATGCCGAATGCAGAACGTACAATCGTTACTGCACCTATTGGTCATATTGACGTACAGCTTGTTATCTAATTCATATACTATCGTATCCATAATTCTTTATATCCTATAAAAATTTTTCGCATTTTCGGTTGTCATTTCCTCGATTTCGCTCGGCTGAAGACCTGTAAGCTCCGCCATCTTATCGCGTATCAGCGGTAAATTGGCAGGACTGTTGGGGGTACCTCTTAAAGGTACGGGAGTCATATACGGGCAATCGGTTTCCAGTAGCAGTCTATCTCGTGGTATTACCGCTAGAACCTTGTCCTTGTGTTTGGAGAAGGTCAGCGCACCGCCGAAGGAGTAATAAGCTCCGTACTCGTTATAGACCTCTGCGGCAAGCTCTGCGCTTCCGCTGTAGCAGTGCAGCAAAATCCCGTTATTAACGTATCTGCGGTTATCCTTGAGAAGTCTGTTAAAGTCCTCGTATGCCTCTCTTAAGTGGATTACCACAGGTAGTTTAAGGCTGTCCGCCAACTCCAACTGTCTGACAAACTCTCTCGCCTGAACGTCTCGCGGCGACAAATCGTAATGATAATCCAGCCCGATTTCGCCTATTGCCACCGCCTTGGGGTGACTCGCAAGCGTCTTGAAGGCGTCATACATATTTTCGTCCGCAAGCCGACTGTCGTGAGGGTGCATACCCACCGTAAAATAACAATCGGAAAACCGCTCCGCAAGCTCTTTTCCTCTTTGAGATGACGGCAGATCGTAGCCGCCGTTAATCACTAAGCCCACGCCCTTTGCGCGATACGCATCCACCAACTCCGCCGCCTTGTCGAAAAGGCTTTCGTCGTTAAGATGGGCGTGTGCGTCGACTAACATTATCTTACCTCACTGCCGCTGCCAACAACGGTTGACGGAGAAACTATAACCACCTTGCCGTCGTCGTCCACAGCGCAAAGTATCATACCCTCGCTTAAAACTCCGCGTAATTTCACGGGGGTGAGGTTGGCGACAACTACCACCTCTTTGCCTATCACGTCCTCAGGCTTGTAGAACTTGGCAATACCGCTGACGATAGTGCGCGTCTCGTTGCCGATTTGAACGGTGTTAATTAAGAGCTTGTCGGCTTTCGGCATCTTTTCGGACGCGATAATCTTGCCGACTCTCAGCTCGGTTTTGCAAAAATCGTCTATCGTAATCAACGGCTTATGCTCAAGGGGAGGTTTAACCTCGGGAGCCTTGCGTGCTTCGTACATCGCGTTGACCTTTTCCATAATGACCTTGCCGTCCAAACGGTTGAACAGCTTGACCGCCTCGGAGGTGACCTGTGTGCCGTCCTCGATTAAGCCGAAATCAGACAGCTTGTCGTAGGCTCTTACCTCACAGCCGAACGCCTTAACCGCCGCCTTTGCCGCTTCGGGCATAAAAGGCTCTAAAAGCGAACTGCCTATAACGATAGTCTCCGCCAAATTGTACAGCACCGTCGCAAGTCTGTCCTTATCCGCTTCGTTGGTCGCAAGCTTCCAAGGCGCGGTTTCGTCAATGAATTTGTTGGCGCGGCGGAAGAGCTTGAAGATACAAGCCAAAGCGTCGGAAATGCGGTAATTGTCCATTAATTCGGCAACCTGACGGTACGCTTCGGCAGCGCAAGCCATAAGCTCGCCGTCCGTTTCGCCCGTAACGCGTTTGTTGCAGAGCTTGCCGTCGAAATACTTGTTAATCATCGCCACAGTACGGCTGATGAGATTACCGTACACGTTGACCAAGTCGGCGTTGACCTTGTCGGTTATCAGCTCCCAAGAAATCAAGCCGTCGTTATCGTAGGGCATTTCCGAAAGAACGTAGTATCTCACCGCATCCACGCCGTAAACGTCCACCAAGTCGTCGGCATACATTACGTTGCCCTTAGACTTGCTCATTTTACCGCCGTCCTGCAAAAGCCAAGGATGTCCGAAAACCTTTTTCGGCAAAGGCTCGCCTAACGCCATTAGGAATATCGGCCAGTATATAGTGTGGAATCTTACTATATCCTTACCGATAATATGCACGTCAGCAGGCCACTTGGCCTTATAGCCGTCACTGCTTTCGCCGTCACCGTTGTAGCCGATACCCGTTATATAGTTAGTCAACGCGTCAAGCCAAACGTAAACCACGTGTCTTGAGTCAAAGTCCACGGGAATACCCCACTTAAAGGAGGTACGGGAAACGCACAAATCCAAAAGTCCGGGCTTTAGGAAGTTGTTGACCATCTCGTTTTTACGCGAGACGGGAGAGATAAACTCGGGGTGCTCGTCATAGTAACGCATCAGTCTGTCGGCGTACTTGCTCATTTTGAAGAAATAGGCTTCCTCGCTGGCTTCCTCCACCTCGCCGCCGCAGTCGGGGCACTTGCCGTCAACCAACTGGCTTTCTGTCCAGAAGGACTCGCAGGGGGTGCAGTATTTGCCGTGGTACGCGCTCTTATAAATATCGCCCTGATCGTAGAGCTTGCGGAATATGCGCTGAACCTGCTGCTCGTGGTCGGCGTCCGTGGTGCGGATAAACTTGTCGTAAGTGGTATTCATCATATCCCAAATACGCTTGATTTCGCCTGCGGTAACGTCCACAAAAGCCTTAGGCTCCAGTCCTGCCGCCTTTGCCTTGTTCTCGATTTTCTCGCCGTGCTCGTCCGTTCCTGTCTGGAGGAAAACGTCATAGCCCTGATTGCGCTTGAACCGCGCGATAGCGTCGGCAAGCACGATCTCGTAGGTGTTGCCGATATGAGGCTTACCGGACGCGTATGCTATTGCCGTAGTAATGTAATATTGTTTTTTGTCCATAATCTATCTCCAAGTATAATTTGCGTGTGTTGTAGGTCGTGTTAAAGGGAAATAAGGCAGGCTCGACAAAGAGTTGTCATACCTCGTCGGTCTTCTCCAGTGTTTTGATAAAATCGTAATTCTGCGTGATTTCAAAAAGCTCGTTCGCCATAAAGATACGGTTGGTTACAAACTCTATCTCCGCTATGCACTCGTCAGGGGTGCGGATAGTCTTGAATTTGATAAACTTAATGACGTTGAAAAGCTCCTTAATCAGCTCGATTGTGTCCTCGTCCTTAAGGATAACCGTCGCCTTAAGCATAGCGTAGGTACGTCCCTTAAAAGCCTTGATGGGAGAGTGCAGAACAACCTGTAGAATAATCAGAACAACGGTAGTTGCAAAGCCCAGTATATACATACCTGCGCCGAAAGCCATACCGATACCTGCCGCCGCCCAAATGCCTGCCGCCGTGGTTAAACCGTGAAGGGTATCTCTGCGGTAGAATATAATGCCCGTGCCCAAGAAACCGATACCGCTGACGACCTGCGCCGCGATACGGGCGGAATCCGCGCCCTTAACGCCTTCCACAGCCTGATCGGCAAAACCGTATTTCGACAGTATCATAAGCAGTGCCGCCGCCATACAAACGATAGTATGGGTACGGATACCTGCATCCTTGGAACGGGTTTTGCGCTCGTAACCGATGCAAAAACCGCAAAAGCCCGCCGCTAATATGCGGAGCACGTAATAGCCTGTTTCGACGCTTATTCCGAACCAAGCCCAATCAATCGAAGCTAAAATACCGTTCATACCTACCTCTAAAACTTATAATTTATTATTATACAAAATAATACGAGTGTTGTCAACACTCGTATTAACATTATTCATTTTCAAGCTCTGCCGACGAAAATTCGATTTTTTCGGTGTTTGCTGGATTTTTAAGCACGGAGCATAGTAAAGCGATAGCCTACGCCGCGAACCGTTTCGATATAATCAACGGGGATTTTCTCCCTGATGTGGGTTAGGTGAACTACCACCGTACCTGCGTCGCCGAAGGACTCCAAGCCCCAAACTTTTTGGAAAATCTGATCCTTGCTGAACACGATATTGGGATTAGACGCCAAGAAATACAGCAAATCAAACTCCTTAGCCGTTAGGAAAATCTCCTCTTCCTTGTAAAAAACTCTTCTCGGAAGGGGCAGTATTTTGAGGTCGCCGTACTCTATATCCACGCTGTTTTCCGCGCTGCTGCCCTTAATACGCTCGTAACGGGTTATGTGGGCTTTTACCCTTGCAACCAACTCCGCAGGATCAAAGGGCTTGGTGATATAATCGTCTGCGCCTATGCCTAAGCCGCGGATTTTGTCGATACTGGTGACCTTGGCGGTTACCATAAATATCGGCGTGTCCTTGACCTTGCGAACGCGGCGGCAAATATCAAAACCATCCATATCGGGAAGCATTAAATCCAACACAATAAGGTCGAAATTTTCGCTGACGGCACGACGGTAACCCATATTACCGTTCGCTTCGTGAACCACCTGAAAGCCTTCCAACTCTAGGTAATCGCGCTCTATCTCCGCAATGTTCTTTTCGTCCTCGATTATCAGTATCCTTTTCATATCTACCTCCTTAAAGGAATGGTTATCTTAATTGCCAAGCCGCCCTCGTTGTACGCAACGACGGTGCCCTTGTGCGCGGTGACGATATTCTTAACAATCGACAAGCCCAAACCGCTGCCCGAAGTGGGGTTCGTACGGGAGGGATCGCCTCTGTAGTAGCTCTCGAAAATGTAGTCCAGCTCGTAATTAACCACGCCCGGACCGTCGTCCTTAACTATCAGCACCGCATCACCCTTGTCTATAAATGTGGATATCTGCGCAGTGCCTGTTTCCTTCTCCTTGTACTTAACGCTATTGTCCAGAATATTCTGCAATATACGGGAGAATTGCTCCTTGTCCATACTGCAAATAAGCTTCTCCTTGCAGTAGGCTGTCTTGATATTCAAGCCGCTGGCCATATACTGTATATTACTCTTTTGCACGAAGTCCTTAACTACCTCGTTAAGGTCGCGGTCGATAAAGGAGTATATAATCGTATCGGTATCTCTTTTCGCAAATTCTCTGAGCTTGTCTACAAGGGTATTCATAGTGAATGCGGTCTTGTAAATCTTCATTGCGTACTCTTGCGTCTTGTTAATCTTGGTGGCAACGCCGTCAACCAAGCCCTTGGAATAGCCCTGTATGGTAGTAAGGGGCGTCTTGAGGTCGTGACTTATGCCTGCGATAACCTCGCCGCGCTGACGGTCAAAAGCGTCCTTTTGCTTGGTAAGCTCGCACAGCTGACGCCGCATAAGCTCGAATTCCGATACCAACTGCCCTACTATATCCTTGGAATTGTACTGCTTGACAAAAAGCTTTTTGTCGTAATCACCGCGGTAAATCTGTTCCAACGCCTCTTTGAGCTTGTAAAGACGGGGAACCAGCATAACGTAGATGATTATATAGAATACCACGAATATCGCCAAACACAGCACAGCCGTACAGGACACGATAATCAATAATCTTTTGACGAACTGCGTATCGGACATCCACATTGAGCTGACAAAGCACACGTTGTCGCCGCCGACGTTCTTCTCCGCCAAAACCATATTGGGACCTATAACTACGTTAAACTCCGACGTATTACGCGCTCTGCGCTGAGCCATACGCACTTCTATGCCCGTAGCGGAGCCTTGGTAAATCACCTCTTCGCCGTTGTTTATGCAGATATGCAAGGCAAACTTACTGTCGGAGCTTAACTCCGTCTCGTACTTTTCCAACAGCATCTTGAGATATTGCTCGGTCTTCTGGCTGTCGCTTACCTCTTCATACTCTCCTGCCAAGCGTTCCATAATATCCTTGACGTTGTTAATAGAATCCGCGCTGATGTCGTAGCCCAAGGTAAACGTGCTGTAAACCGTAAGGAAAACCGCAACGCAAATAACTGCCAAAATCGTTATAATCATTGACGCATTAAGCAGGAAAAGTTTAGTCTGAAGTTTCATATACTATAATTATAACATAAAGTTAAAGCAAACTTACAAAAAATATTAAATTTTCGTAATTTTGCAGTCACATATCGAATTACCTGTTTTTTCTGCATTTTTCCCGTTGATTTAGGAGCCGAAAATCAATTATTTCTACGTATTCAAGCTCCCGTTTCAGCCGATTATCTGTAATCCTCCGTCCTTAAAAGTGCTAACGCCTTATCGTCGGGAACCACGTAAGCCGCCCCCGGCTGTCCGCCGTGAAAGCTGTCGTGAAAATCGCTTCCGCCCAGAGTCGCCAAGCCGTACTTAAGAGCCACCGTCTTGATATCGTTGCGTTCCGCCGCGCCGTGGGTGTGGTAATAAACCTCAATCCCGTCCAAGCCCATTGGTACCGCTTCGCTTAACAGCTTGTCCAGTACGCCGTTGCGGTACAGCGCGTAGGGGTGAGCCAAAACCGAGACGATTCCGAAATCGGACAGTAGCTTAATGGCATCCAACGTGCCGATTCGCATAGCACCCACGAAGCAAGGCTGTCCTGCTCCTATGTACTTATCGAAAGCCTCCGCAGGCGTTCTGACGAATTTCTGCACGGCCAACAGCTTGGCTATATGGTAACGTCCTTTAACGCCTACGCCATCGCTGTAAAGCCCCGAGGCGTCCACCTTAACGCCGTGAGCTTTCAGCTTTTTGATAATCATAGCGTTGCGCTCTAAGCGCAAATTCTGAAGCTCCGTCAGCTTTTTGATAAAGCTCTCGTCCTTATAAGGCACGTTATAGCCCAGTACGTGTACCTCTACGTCGCCGTAATTGGTTGAAAGCTCCAATCCCGGTATCACCTTGACGCCCAGCGTTTCGCCAGTTTTGACCGCCTCATCTATACCGTCCACCGTGTCGTGGTCGGTAATTGCCACAGTTTTAAGCCCTGCCTCGGCGCACTTTTTTATCAACGCGGACGGCTGTAACGCGCCGTCGCTTACGCAAGTATGTAAATGGAAATCATATACGTTATTCATCGTTGCCCTCTGTTCCGTCATCGTCAGTTACGCCCTTGCCGTCGTCCAAAAGTAAAACCTTGCCGATACTGCCTTCCATTACGCGGGTACGGTCGGAAATGCTCTTAACGTGGGTGATTAACGCCTCTGCGTTTTTCTGCGTTCTGGCAAGCTCCTCCGTAAAGCCCTCGAATTGGTGCTTAAATCTATTGAACATCTTAAGTATTTCGCGGCTGTTCTTCTCTATTGCCAAGGACTTAAAGCCCAACTGCAAGCTGTTAAGCAACGCCGTGAACGTGGTGGGACCTGCCACCATTACCTTGTACTCGTCGCGCAGTCTTTCCATCAAACCGGGGCGTTTGACCACCTCTGCGAAAAGCCCCTCAACAGGCAGGTAAAGCACGCCGAAGTCCACCGTATAGGGGGGCGCAACGTACTTGGTTTTGATGTCCGACGCCTCCGACTTGACTCTGTCCTCCAAAGCCTTAGCCGCCGCCTCGTACAGTTCCTTGTTGCCGCTTTCCGACGCGTCAACTAACCGTTGATAGTCTTCCATAGGGAACTTGGAATCAATGGGCATAAGCACCGTATCGTCACCCTGCCCCGGCATTACCACCGCAAATTCCACTACCTTGTTACTGCGCCCGAGTCGGGCGTTGACTTTATACTGAGCGGGAGAAAGTATCTGCTCAAGCAAACTGCCTAAGGAGATTTCGCCCCATATACCGCGGGTTTTTACGCCGCTCATTACCTTTTTCAAGTCGGTGACGTTCTGGGATAAGGCACGCATTTCGCCTAAGCCCTCGTGTACCTTTTCCAACCGCTCGCCTATCATTCCGAAGGAGCTGGTAAGCCGCTGTTCCAGTGTGGTTTGCAGCTTGGTATCCACTACGCCGCGCATTTTTTCAAGCTGTGCGTTATTGTCCTGCTGAATACCCGACAAAGTGCGCATCACGTCACCCTTCAGGTCGGACATTCTCTGCTCCGTCTGTCGGGTAAGCTCGTTCTGCCTTTCCTCCAACCGCCGCATACTTTCGTTGACGTTGTTCAGCATATTAGCCGTGCTTTGCGCCTGCGCGTCACCGTAAAGCTTTATGCCGTCAACTAAGGTGGAATTACCCGACTTCAACGCCGCCTCGGTACCGCTCTGCATCGCCTTAAGCTCGCTCTTGAGGGTGTTTTCCAGTTGGGTTGTGTCCGAATTCTTGCCCTTCTTAGTAAGCAAAAGGACCATAAGTGCCACCGCCGCCGCGCCCAGTATCAGCGTGACTATCGACAGTGCCAGTTCCGTACCCGTCATTTCAAGCTCTCCGCAATCGCAAATTCTTCCTCTGCGCTAAAACGTCTGTTTTCCAACGCCGAACGCGTCAAAACCGTTTCCAACACCTCGCCTATGCGGTTGGGCTGGAAGCCCATTTTGATAACGTCGTAACCTCTTATATGCAGGTCGCTGAGCTTGTAAGGTACGTCGTGAGCTTTCATATCCTCGTAGATGAAGCGCATACGGGCAATAGGTGCGGAAACCTCGCCGTCTATCGCGGTTCTGAGCAGTAAAAGCTTATCCACGTAAACGAAGTTCTGCTGAACGAACAGTCTTAACGCCTCGTCCGTTGCGTCGTCCTTTCGGTCGAATCCTGATATGGCAACCAGCCTTATCGCCTCGCTTCTAACGCTGTCCTTGTACTTCAAGCCGCAGTCGTGACCGAGAATTTTACGGGTTAATTCCGCAGATTTCGCCGCCGTCAAATCGTAATTGACAAAAGGCTCCACGTTATCCGCCACGCAGTAAAGCAACGCCGCAAGTCTTACGCCTGCAACAGCGCGTTCCGCCGCCGCGATACCTCTCGCCGCCGCGTCGCCCTTCAATGCAAACTCGGGAATTACGTATTCCCACGCGCCCAACTCGCTGATTAGGTGTAAGCCCTCGCCTACGCCGCCCTTTTCGCTGTACTTCTCGGGAGAAGCCAAAATCTTGTCAAACTCGATACGCTTGCGCTCGGGAGTGATATCGTCCAGCATATAGCTGAGTTTTTTCGCCGCGGCAAGAGTTTCCGCCTCGATGCCGAAGCCCAGTTCCGCCGCAAAACGCGCCAATCTCAATATGCGTAAGCCGTCCTCGCCGAATACCTTGTCGGGAGCAGCCACCGTCCGCAGGAGTCCTGCCTTCAGGTCGGCTTGACCGCCTGTGGGATCGACAACCTTTTCGTTCTTGACGTCGTAATAGATGGCGTTGACCGTGAAGTCGCGCCTTAGGGCGTCAACGCGAATATCCTTGACGAAACGGACGCTTTCGGGAGTATGCTCGCCGCCAACAGGATAGCTGTCCTCGCGGAAGCAGGTGTATTCGTACTCATCTCCGCCGAACTTGATTTGCACCGTGCCGATTCTCGGATTGACGGGAATCACCGTAGCCTCGGTGCCGTTAAGTCTGGCGGTAACCTCGTCAGGCGTCATTGTTCCGCAAATATCCATATCCGTACCTGAACAGTCGCCGTAAAGCAAGGCGTTCCGCACAAAGCCGCCTACCAAATACAGAGGCTCGTCAAACAACTCGGCAAGTTTTTTTAAATTATCAGAAACTATCATAAATCTTCTCCGTAAAATATATTTTCGTCCTTTCGGGACTCCGTCTAGCGGATTGTGAACGTAAGTAATTGGGGTGCCTCCGCTTCTGCCCTCAGCTTGGAAGAAATTTCCAAATCGGCAATAGCCAGCACCTCGCTTCCAACGGCGATAACGGGAATTACGTCGCGCCGTCTTCGGGGTATCTTCTTATCGGTGAGGAAATCGCCTAAATTCTTGGTGCCTCCGCCGAACTTGGCGATGAAATCTCCCTCTCGCCTGAACCGTACCGTTGCGCCCTCGGGGATTCGCGCGGCGTCGAAACGAATAACGTCGCCCGTAGCATAGGGGCGAACCGCGGCGGTCACACCCTGCCAGTCAAAGGTTCCTATGCGGTAAGGGAACTCTTGGTCGCTTTTCAACGCCATACGGTAAAAAACCAGTCTGCCGTACTCTCTTTCCGCCCGTAGGGTTTGGGCTAAATCCACCCCCGAACCGTTGGGCGCGTCCAAAAGCTTAAGCACCGCGCCGTAATGCTTTTCCTCGAAGTCAACCTGCGCACCTAATGCCTTAACACACAGGAAGATACTGCGCTTGGCTAGGACGGCGTCCGTAGCTTTCAGCTGTTCAACGTCCAAAAAAGCGGCGTTCTCTTCAAAAATCGGCTTGGGGCAGACCTTATCTATATACGCGGTCATCTCCGCCGCCGCCGCCGCCAAGCGCGCCAGTGAGGTGCGGTACATCGGAAAACGCTCTTCCACTCTGGGTAAAAGCTCACCTCTTACGTAATTGCGGGTGTATTCGGTAGATAGATTGGTGGAGTCCTCCACGTATGGCAGGGAATTAGCCGCCGCGTAGGCGTACAGCTCCTCCTTACACACGCTGAGCAGAGGTCTTATATAGCCCTCGCGCTTCTCCTTGATACCTACCAAGCCGGCAATGCCGCTGCCGCGCATTATACGCATAAAAACGGTTTCGCAAAGGTCGTCCTTGTGATGTGCGGTGGCGATTTTGTCCACCGTAACGCCCAAATTCCTGTCGAAAAAGGCGTATCGCAAGGCTCTTGCCGCCTGCTCTACCGTCACCTTGTTGGTATTAGCGTAAGCTAAGGAATCGAAGGACTCGCCGATAAACTCTATACCTGCTTCGGCACAATACCTACGGACAAATTCGGTGTCGCGCACCGATTCCTCTCCGCGGATACCGTGTTCGGCGTTAAGCACGCATACGGTATAGCCTACCTCGTCCTTATATTTGCATAATAAATCCAGCAAACACATAGAATCGCAACCGCCGCTGACCGCCGCGCCGATTCTGTCCCCTTTGTTGATTAAACGCTTGATTACCGTTTCGACATTGTTCACGTTTTTATTATACTTTAACGCAAAAAAAAAGTCAATACCCAAGGTATTGACTTTAGCCCTCGTTAAACGAAGAAATTAAGCCTCGGTTATAGCACCGGCGGGGCATCCGGCTTCACAAGCGCCGCAATCGATACAAGCACTCGCGTCGATAACGTACTTGCCGTCACCCTCGGATATTGCACCGACAGGACAAGTCTCACTGCAAGCACCGCAACTCAGACATTCATCACTGATAACTCTTGCCATAATAATACACTCCTTTTTATTAATATCCTAATCTTAGCATATTTGATTGCAAATTTCAATACTTTTATCGGTTATTTTGCAAATTAATCGTTGCTCTCGCCGCTATCCTCAACGCTGTCCTCGGCAGAAGTCTCGTCAGCGTCCTCCGCAACCTCGCTTTCGGTAGGTTTTTCGCCGCCGCCGATCTCTGCAATCTCGTATTTCTTAAAGGTTACTAACTCGTCCTTATAGAACCTGACCGTAACCTGCTTGCGAATCAGGTCGTTGTTGTCCACGACGCCCTCTCCGTCAGGCGTTATAACCCTACTGCCCTGCTTAGGCATTTCCTTAAGAGTTGCTACGTAGTAGTCGTTCTCGTACTTAAGACAGCACATCAGCTTGCCGCAAATACCGCTTATCTTGGTGGGAGAAAGGGAAAGCCCCTGTATCTTCGCCATTTTGATACTTACCTTTTCGTAATCGGGTAAATGCTCGCCGCAACAGCAAGGTCTTCCGCAAACAGCCAAAGCACCTCTCATCTTAATATCGTCGCGCTCGTATATCTGTCTTAACTCGATACGCGTCTTTAATACGCTGGCTAAGTCACGCACCAGTTCTCTGAAATCCACACGTCCGTCGGCGGTGAAATAAAGAATTACCTTTTTGCCGTCAAAGGTGTATTCGCAGTCCACAAGCTTAAGCTTGATGCCTCTGGCTTTTACCTTATCGGTGGCGATTTTCAACGCGTAATCCTTCTTTTCCAAAAGGCTTTCCGCCGTCTTTTTGTCCTTATCGGTGGCTTTTCTCAGGACGGTTTTCAGCTCGCCTGTGATACACTTGTCCTCAACTTCCTTGTTCGCCAAAGCAACCGTGCCGAACTCGATTCCGCGAGCGGTCTCCACCACTACGTTATCGCCCTCCGCATACGTTTCGTTGCCGGGATTAAAATAATAAACCTTCGGGTTGGTTCTGAACCTAACTCCTATTACGATTTGCATTCGTTACCTCCAATATATTCATAAGCAACAGGTGCGCCACGCTCTCCGCGCCGCAATTAGCCTTGAGCATCGCACGCGCCTCGCCCACCGCGGACATACATAATGCCGCCGTGCGTCCGTTATAGCGTTGTTTCAAGGCTCTCAATTCGCCTGCCTGCCTTTCAAAAGAAAGCTCGCCGCCGCCGCTTAACCGCATCAAATCCTGAAATATCATCTCCAGAAAATCCAATGTATCAGCCAGTTCCTTAGCGGAAAAAAGCTCCCGTTGCAGATATTCTATCATATTTTTCTCGGAAAGACCACCGAGGACGGCTATCAATTCCGCAGATAAGGAAAAATATTTTCCGTCCGACAAAAGCTTTTCGGCGGTGGTAAGGGAACCTGACGCTATCCGAACCGCTTCGCGCACGTCCTCTTTCGCATATCCCAGTCCCAGCATAGCCTCCGTAACGTCTTCCTGCGGAAACGCCGACAGAGTTATCTGCCGCGTACGCGACCTTATGGTAGGCAATACCCCCTGCTGAACCGCCGTAGTCATTATAAAATGTACGCCGGGCGCAGGCTCTTCCAGTGTTTTGAGCAGTTTGTTCTGCGTAACCTCGCTGCTGTTTTCCACGTTGCGGAAGACGTACAGCTTCTGACCGCCCAAAAAGGAAGTCATCGCCGCGTCGCCGATTATCTCCGACACGTCCTTAACGCTGACCGCGCTTCCGTCCGGATTAAGCTCCTTGAGGTCGATATTAACGCCGTCAACCACCTTTTGACACTCGGCGCAGCAACCGCAGCCGCCCTGCTTGCAATACACGCGTTGGCATAAAAGCGTAAGCAAGGACTCCACAGCCGCCTTATCGTCGGATACGATTAAATAAGAGTGGCTGAAGCTATCGGGAATATCCCGACTGAAAATACCGAAAGCGGTGCTTTTCTTAAGTGTTGAGAGGAATTTCGTTTCCATTATGGATTAATTAAACAGGTCGTCGTTAAATCTGTCTCCGCCGTTCCTGCCGTCGTTATCGTCCTTGCGATTATCATAGCCGGTATTGCCGTTGCCGTCGCCCTCACCCAAGTCGGAGAAGGGATCGTCTGCGGAATCCGAACCGCCGTCGCTTGCGCCGCCGCCGTAATGATTGCGGAACGCGCTTTCGTCCGGTGTAACCCCGAAGCCGCCGCCGCCCGTTCTTTTACGCTCGACGTAACGGAAGGGTACAGCAGGATCCAAGCGGTAATTCTTGACGAATAGAGCAAGCATAAGCTGTGCCGCAAAGTTGCCTGCCGCGATAATTGCCGTAAACACGTAATTGAGTATATCCGCCGCCCTGCCCAGCTCGATATAGTCGGAGATATATCCCGATACCTTCGTCAAAATAACTTTCAGCACTATAACGCCAACCGTAGTCCATATAAAGGCTCTCAAGCTATTGTCGCGGTAGAAGTTGGGATCATAACGCATAGAGCGGTAAAGATTGGTAAAGCCCATTACGATGAATACGACCTCCACCACCATAACCAGTAATTCTATAATGCCCAAAATCTCCAAAGCGTGGAAGAAGTCCACCAGAAGTATCAACAGCGCGTCCACGAGCTGTGCCGCGTAGGCTATGACGATAAAGCGGAAAGCCCTTACAGCCGTTGTGCCGTAGGAAACGTAGTATGCGAATACTAGCACCGCTAAAAGCGGAATAAAGCCGATAACGGTTAATACGTCCGCGGCTAACGTCGCGGCTCCGCTGAAGTATGACAGCACCGTAGCCGTTATTATCAAAACGGCATATACGATAACCATAGGTATTGCGAGCTTTCTCATTTGTTCGACTTTCTCGTTGACGTTCATTCTAACCTCCCTCTAGTCTGTCCACACCGCGTAAAGCAGAATCTGCTTGAACGGTGTTTTGAACTGAATATTTTCAACCCTTTCGCCTATTTTCGGGCTAGTGGAGCTGTCCGACCAAATCCAATGGGAAAAGGTGCGTCCCACCGCCACGGGCGCTTGAAGCGGCAAAGTACCCATATCCACCGAATAATAGGCAGGATTAGGATTAACCGCGCCGTCTAAATTATAATAGGTAATACCGTACTGAATGTACTCGTAGGTCCATTCCAACTCCAACGCGCCGTAAAACACGTCGTCCTCCAGTATATAACCGATTTTCTCTTCCGTGAGCTTGTTGCGCCAGCCTGTGTCGTTGTAACCCTTCTTTATCTTAGTGGTATCCACAAAGGGCAATTTCACCTCGGTATAGGCAACGTAGGAAGATGTGAAAACAGCGTCCTGCGCGAAGTCAGCCCATTCAGGATAATCGTAGCTTATCGTGTAGCTCAACGCCTCGTGATCCATAACGAGGTCAAGATTTCTGTGAACAGGCTGAGAAAAATCGTACTTCTCCAGCGTTAAGCTGTCCCACCAATAAATAGCGTAGCCGTCCGATACCTGAACGTCTATAACAGGCTCTGCTACCGTGTCGCCGCTTTTGACCGTCTGGTCGGCAGGACGGGTGACAAACTCGTATTTCGCAGTATCGAAAGTTACGGTATAAACCGTATCGTCTTCCTTATCCTTACAGCCCACCGTCGGCAGGAGCAGGGTTAAAACCGTTAATAAGGCTATCATCAGCAAAACTGTTTTCTTCATAGTTCTATTTTACCATATATTTGTTAAAAAAAGTATAAATACACGCATTTTTTTGCGCTCTGTCACTTTTTATGCTCTCACAGTGCTTATTTCACAAAAAAGAAAGCCGCTCGGACTTTCTTTCGGTTATGCTTTTCAGCTCTGTCTCATTCAAAGGTATTCTCTTTTGCCTGAATTATCAACGCGCCGATTTCTCTGCGGAATTTCTCAAAATCCGCACCGCCGCTGGCTCTTACGAAGGAGCTGATTAACGCGCCTTCCTTCTTTTTGCGTTTTGAACCGAAGGTGGCGAACTGATCCTGCGCCTTTACGTAAAACGCCAAGGCAAAATTCTTGCGGAAGGAACCGATAAACATTATCAGTCCGATTAAGCCCAGCAAGCCGCCTACGCCCAATATCAGGTAAATAAGCCAGTTCTTATCTATAAGGGGCTTGAAATCGAACACGAACGCGAACGCGCACGCGGCGATGAATATTAAGGAGAACAACAGCTTAATACCCTTGACTTCCGTGTATTTCGCACTGCGTATGGTGGTAATCTGGTCAACGGGGATTTCCATCATTTCCGCTGTGTTAAACAGCATTCTCTTGTTGGTCAGCGTGACCTTGCCGTCCGCCTTGTTGACCTTGATGCAGTTATAACGTCTGATTACGAACTCGTCGTCGGCTAATACGTAACCGTCGGCGTAGCTGTTATCGTAGAATATCTCGTCATCGTCAAGACGGAGTTTTTTACGCGCCTTGTCGTTGATTTTCTTGTCCTTCTTGCTGAAAACCAGTTCGGGACGCTTTTGCTTTTGCTTCGCCTCAACGCCTGCGGTAAGATTGATTACCTGCGCAGGAGTCTGCACGATTTGGATTTGAGGAGCAGCAGGGGCAACAATGGTCTGAGCCGCGCCGAACGTCTGCGGATTTACCTCTTCAAGTATCTGTTGTTCCGCCATCGCCTCAACGGGTACGGCAGTCGCCTCGGGTGCCTCAAACACTTCGTCCTCTAAGGGCATAGCAGGCTTGGATAAAGGCTCTTCCTCTAAAGCAGGGGCTTCCTCCAATGCGGGAGCGTCGTCAAAGGAACGGGTTGTTGCCGCAACGTCTATGTCATCGATGAACTTCTTATCGAAAGCCGCGGTTTCGGCAATCGGTTGAGTTGTTTCGTTAATAGTCTTATCAGTCAAATCGGCGACCTCCTCAAGTCTTTCCTTCTTTTTCTTCTTCTTTTCAAAAGCGTGCTTTTTCTCTTCCGTTTGCTCTTCTTTTTGTTTCTTTTCCCATTCCGCCGAGCCTTCCTTAGCCCAGTAGGTAGGTCGGTCGAACTCGTTATCGCAATCCCCTATCGTCTCAAGTACCTTGGGATCGACGGGTGCCGTCTCTTCTATTATCGGAGGTGCGGTTACGTCCTCGGGCAGCTCGTGCAAATCAGGCAGTTCCGCATCTACCGCGTCAAATTCGGGAGTATTGGGAATCAGCGGCTTGCGTTCCTCGTAAATAGGCTCGATAACCTTCTGTTCGATTACAGGAGGTTGAACCTCGTCGTATGCGACTGCGCTCTCCTCCGCCGTATCCATCGGAGAAGC
The DNA here is from genome assembly GCA_964368645.1 of uncultured Christensenellaceae bacterium. Taxonomy (GTDB): domain Bacteria; phylum Bacillota; class Clostridia; order Christensenellales; family CAG-1252; genus JAEDHM01. Next base: position 15,320 of record CAYJBY010000016.1, on the reverse strand, counting down.
TACTGCTGTTTCCTCCGTCTTGACTGCGGCGTTAATCAGCTCGTCCAAACCGCTGAAATCGTCCTCTTTTGCCACGTCGGGAATAATGGACTCGTCTATCGCAACGTCAAACTCGTCATCAGCCAAATGAGCGGAAAAACTCTCGCTCCCTTCGGCTTCGTTCAGGTCAGCCTTTGCTTCTGCATAGCTGGGAACTTCCACGTCGTAAGCCAAGTCGGTAAGCCCCAAGGTATCCTCGGAAGGCTTGACGCTGGGCTCTATGTCAAATTCGTCGTCTTGTATAACCGCCTTAACGTCCTCGTCAGAAGCAGGCTGAAGCTCTGCCGCGTCGAAAACGGGTACGTCCTGAAGAACGGGAGCCGCGACGGGCGTTTCGTCCTCTGCCGCAACGGGAATCTCAACGGGCGTTTCGTCCTGAAGAACGGGAATCTCGACGGGTGCCTCGATAGGCGCCGCAACGGGTGCCGTCTCCTCGGCAACAGTGTCAGTGAACGTGGGAGCTATATCGTCAACTATATCGGAAACGTCGGGAATTATGTCGGAGGCAAGCTCAACGTCGGGAGCCTCGGCGATAATATCGTCCGAGGTAAGCGTCTCTGCGTCAACTATTTCCAAACCGGAAACGTCACGTACGTCGTCCAAGCCGTGTACGCTCTCTGTAATTGCCGTATCGGCAAGCTCAAGCTCAGGAATATCGGGAACAAAAGCGTCGTCCATATTAAGAGACGCGCTGATTTTCGTCGCTTCCTTAGCGACCTTAATCTGTTCGGGAGTTTTCGGAGTGCCTTTTTTCTTTACGGGAGCCGTTTTTACGGGGACACCGCTTTTTTTGGCCGGTGCCGGCTTTTTGACCGGTGCCTTTTTAACCTCTGCCACGTTGTATCCTCCTTTTCCCCGACGCTAATTACGCCGAGTTACATACACTTATTAGTATAAACTTAAAATGGTCTCCTTGTCAATACCCATTCTTAGATTACAGCAGGATAAAAAACGGTTTTTTACCGCTTATTTTATCTCTTATCCGTGGAACCGAATCCCCCGTTGCGCACGCCGTCGCACTCATCGTCCTCGGTTATGCCGAAGGGAAGGAATAAGCCCTGACAAAAGCCTTTACCCGAGGGCAGTTCCAAGGGTTTCGCGCCCTCGTTGGTCAGCTTCGCCATTATATGCCCCTCGTTGTCCGAGTTGTAATAGTCGCTGTCGATAATTCCCACGGTATTGTCCAAACGCAGTCTGTACTTAAATCCAAGACCGCTTTTCGGGAAAATAGCAAGCACCCAGCCCTCGGCGATTTTCGCCCTTATTCCCGTGGGTATAACCGCGCTTTCGCCCGATTGCAGGCTAAGTGCGCAGGGCAGATAAAAATCGTAACCTGCACTGCCGCAGGTCGCTCTTGAGGGTAAGACCACAGCCTCGTAATCGGCGGTTATTCCCTGTGCCGCGCAGTCCTTTTCAAACTCGCCGCGGCTGACCTTGTAAAACCTCGCTATCTTTTCCATACATTCTCCGTTTGTTATCAATATCGTAAGGCTTGCGGCAATTGACTCCACAAACCGAAAAGTTGCGGATTAACCGCAATTTCCGTGATTTTTACTTTGCAATTGGTTTCATTGTGGGGAACAGCAGAACGTCCCTGATACTGGCGCTGTCGGTAAGCAGCATAACCAAGCGGTCGATGCCTATACCCAAGCCGCCCGTAGGGGGCATACCGTACTCCAACGCGTTGACGAAATCGTCGTCCGTCATTTGCGCCTCGTCGTCGCCGCCGGCTCTTTCCTTAGCCTGTGCCATAAAACGCTCTCTCTGGTCAACGGGATCGTTCAATTCGGAAAACGCGTTGCCGAATTCCCAACCGTTGATAAAGACCTCGAATCTTTCCGTTAAGGTAGGATCGGAGGGCTTGCGCTTGGCAAGAGGAGAAATCTCCACAGGGTAATCGATTATGAAGGTAGGCTGAATGAGGTTGTCTTCCACGAACTCGTCGAAAAGCTCCGCCATCGCCTTGCCCCAAGACAGGTTAGGCTCCAGCTTAATGCCCTTGGCGGCGCACTGTGCGTAAACCTCTTCCGTCGTTTTGCCGATAAAATCTATGCCGGAATACTCCTTGACGGCTTGCGCCATGGGAAGTCTTTTCCAACTGCCGTCCAGACTGATTGCCTTGCCCTGATACTCTATCTCCAGCGTGCCGATTGCCTTCATTGCGCTGTGCTTAATCAGCTTTTCGGTAATGTCCATCATTGCGTTGTAATCCACGTATGCCCAGTACAGCTCCATAGTTGTAAACTCGGGATTGTGCTTAATATCCATACCCTCGTTACGGAACTGTCTGCCCATCTCGTAAACCTTTTCAAAGCCGCCGACTATACATCTCTTGAGGTAAAGCTCGGGGGCGATACGCATATACATATCTATATCCAAGGTGTTGTGGTGAGTGACAAAAGGTCTTGCAGACGCGCCGCCGGCAATGGTGTTGAGGATAGGAGTTTCCACCTCGATAAAGCCTGCCTTGTCAAGATATTCGCGGATACCGCTGACGATTTTGCTACGTGCGATAAAGGTGCGCTTAACCTCGGGATTAGCGATTAAGTCCACGTAACGCTGACGGTATCTAAGATCCATATCCTTCAAGCCGTGATACTTTTCGGGTAACGGCAAAAGGGATTTCGACAGAAGCTTGATACTGCTTGCGTGGATACTGATCTCGCCTGTATGCGTTTTGAAAACGGTGCCCTGCACGCCTAAAATATCGCCGATATCGTAGGTCTTAAAGGCGGCGTAAGCCTCCTCGCCCACGTCGTCGCGTCTGATGTAAAACTGTACGTTGCCCGAGCCGTCCAAAAGGTTGGCAAAGGAAGCCTTACCCATAATACGGCGGCTTACCATACGACCTGCAACCGCAACTTCGCTGTTCTCCAACGTATCGAAGTTCGCCGCAATTTGATCCGCCAAATGCGTCTTGTCGTATCTGACCTCGGTAAAAGGATTGTTGCCTGCCGCCTGCAAAGCGCGAAGCTTCTCCAGTCTGCCTGCTCGTATCTCGTTACGTTGCTCTTCGGTTATCTCCTCGGCAACCTCGCCCTGTAAATCTTTCTTCTGTTCGTCCATAGTGCTCACTTTGTAATATTAAGTATTTTGTAGAAAAACGCTCCTGAGGGAGCCTTGATTTCGACTCTTTCGCCTGCCTTATGACCGAGTATTGCCTCGCCCAAAGGTGACTTGTTGCTAATCATACCCTCGCTGAAGTTGGCTTCCGCCGCACCTACCAGCTTATAGGTAACTTCTTCGTCCATATCCTCGTCGTACAGCTTAACGGTACAGCCTACGTTGACTACGGTCAGGTCTATATCGCTGTCGTCGATTACGGTGGCGTATTTAAGCGTGGCTTCTATCTCGTTGATTCTCGCTTCCAAACGTCCCTGATCCTCTTTCGCCGCGTCATACTCTGCATTCTCGGATAAGTCGCCGAACTCTCTCGCTATCTTGACACGCTCCGCCGCTTTGCCGCGTTCGTCCTTAATCAGATGGTCAAGCTCGTCCTCCAACTTTTTGTATCCGTCCTTGGTGAGAATAATTTCTACCGCCATATCATACCTCCTAAGGTACTACGTACCTTGTTTTATTAAAAACATTTCTGTTTTGTAGATTATACATTAACGCCCCGTAATAAGTCAAGAAAAATCCGAAAATATACTTCGCCCCATCGCCTATTAGTCGGTTTTATTTCCCTTTTGCGCCCCCGTACTTATTTATTTTGTGGGCAAATTGCCGAAAAACTGCGGAAATCGCTTTACAATATAATTTTCTTATTGTATAATTCAATAACTTGCGGTCTTCCGCATTTCCTTATTTTCCCGAGTGGAAAATCAATTAGTCCAAAAGGAGGTATAGCTATGAACAAGTACGAAGTACTCTACATTCTCGATTCGGAATTAACCGAGGAGAACAAGAACGCGCTGGTTGACAAGTTTGCGGCTGTAATCACCGGTATGGGTGGCGAAGTAACCACCGTTGACAAGTGGGGCGACAAAGAACTCGCTTACCCTATCAATTATAAGACTTCCGGTTTTTACACACTTATGAACTTCGACGGCGACTCTACGGTTCCCGCAGAATTAGAGCGTCAGATGAGAATCAGTGACGGCGTAATTCGTTTTATGGTAACGAGAAAAGACAATTAAGTAGGAGTTTGTTATGAATAGAGTGTTTTTGATTGGCAATCTAACCAAAGATCCCGAGGTCAGCACAACTACTAACGGTGTTGCCGTTTGTAAGTTTACCCTTGCTATTACAAGACGTTTCGGCAATAACGAGACCGATTTTCTCCCCATCATCGTGTGGAGAGGTCAGGCCGAGAATTGCGGCAAGTTCTTGAGAAAGGGTAGCAAAGCGGCTGTTGCCGGCAGTATCCAGATTCGCTCCTATGACGCCCTCGACGGCACCAAGAAGTATATCACCGAGATAGTGGCGGACGAGGTTCAGTTCTTGAGCTCCAAGGGAAGCAATGACGAAGAATTGCTGGGTGAGATGAAGCCCATTGATGACGGGCTTCCGTTTTAATTAATAAGGAGAATGTTTATGTTTAACAGCACAACGAAACCCACTGACGACAAGAATGCAAAGCGTCCTGCCAGAAAGCCTGCCAAGAAAAAGGTTTGCATCTTTTGCGTCGATAAGGTAAATGATATCGATTATAAGGATTTTAGAAAGTTGAGAAAGTTTATCTCCGAAAGCGGTAAGATAGCTCCCAGACGTACTAGCGGCGTATGCGCTAAGCATCAGAGAGCATTGGCAATCGCTATCAAGAGAGCCAGAATAATGGCTTTACTGCCCTTCACCGACGCAGACAGAGATTAGTTTTTGCTTAACGAAAAGCTCCGAGTTTCGGAGCTTTTTTTATTGCCTTTTTGCTGGCAGGTGTTTAGGGTTAATTACACAATCCTTTATTGGCGGCAAAAACAAAAACAGAATGCGACAAATAAAAACCAGAATTAAGTATTCAAGAGAGTGTTAATAACTGTTAGAGATTATATCGGAACGGAAACACCTGTTCTTTGTGGTAGAATCGTATTTTGATTTTTCTGCTTGTTTTTGTTGCTTGTTCTTAGCGATTGTTCTTATTGATTGTTCTTATTGATTGTTCTTAACGATTAAAGCTTCGGCGATTAGTGGGTATCGAAAAATTGTTTTAGGCGGTTGCTAGAGTGTATTGGAACGGGAATACCCCTTTTCGGTGGTTGGTGGGTATCGGCTGTGGGGTTTGACAAACCGCTATTGGATATAGATATAGATACTATTACGGTTAAATCGCCTATGCGGAGATATGCTTAAGGATACTATTACCGTTGACTCGGCTACGCGGAGATATACTTAAGGCTATTTTACGATTGACTCGTTTTCGTGGTGGGCGCGTTGCGAATAACCAAAGGCACAGGTTCCGCCTGCATATTCTGCGCGTCCTGTTATCAAAAAAGCTCCGATATTCGGAGCTTTTTGCGTTGTTAATTAAAAGGAATGCAGATTACTTTTTCTTGGTCTTTTTCGCCTTTTTCTTCTTAGCGGAGGTATCCTCCTCAACGGCAGTAGGTGCAAGCTCGTGAACGCTTGTCACGTATTCGTAGCTGTAACGGATTAAGTCTTTAACCATATCCTGCGAATAGGTTTGGTCTATTACCGCACTGTACCAAGTCCAGTCTCTGGAAGCGGGGAAAGCGGATTCGCAAATATTATGGTGCAGATTACGCTGCATATCCACGTACTCGTCATCGGCACGGAAAATAACCTTAACTATACCTGCGCGCTCGTAAACGATACAGTACATATGATTTTCCGCCTTTAAGGTGGCAGGCTTGTTACCTGCTCTTAAGTTAATGTTGGTGGGAACTATATCGTTAAGCTGTTCCTCGGCGAACTCGCAGATTTCGCTCTTGCTGAAGTAATCGATATGGTACTGCTCGTCAATGATGTTGGACAGCGCAACCGCCTTGGCGTGGGTAGTATAATCGTACTGTACTAAGGACAAGGTAAGAGACTGTTCCTTTTGAGTGGTAAGCTCCTCGTTGCAGATAATCTTGCCGTTGACGTCCTTATAAAACTCCTTTGAGAAAACGTACTTATACGCCATCTTTACGGTAGTCATCATAAGAGCCGCAATTTCCTTCTTAGGCTCGAATACACAGCTGTACCAATCCTCGCCTACGCTGGGCTCTGCGCAAATACAGTCGCCGATTTTGGCTTTTAGCTTAGCCGCGGTGCCTGTGTGGAGTCTTAGTAAAAGAATAGCAGTGGATTTACGCTCGTAAACCACCATAAAGGTATTGCCGCTGATCTGAACCTTGTCGTAGGATACGCTCTTAGAGCGGCGAACGGTGGATACGCGTCCGAAGGTACGCAGGGATTCTGCGTACAACAGCAGCTCGTCACGGGTTAGAACAGGCACGTTGGCGCGGCGCTCTTCCGCCAAGCGGCAGAATTCCTCGTCCTCCAACTCTGCGATAATACCCTCGCTCTTCTCTCCGCCTTCAGTTTCAACTTGAGAAACCTCTTCCATTATCAAGCCTGCGTTATCGGGAACAACGTCGCCTGACGTGGCTTCCACTTCCAAGGTCAGCGTGTCCTCGGGGAACTCCAGTTCGGGATCGCCTACGATAACGTCCTTAGCGAGAATCTCCTCCTCGTCGAACATCTTGTCAAGGCTCTCCTGCTCGCGCTTTTGATACGCCAAATCAGCCGCTGTAAAGTTCTTTTTGTTTTTAACCAGCTTTTTGCCCTTGCGAACGCCGGAAATGTAAAACGCCGCGCCGCCGAAGAAGAAACCTGCCAGCAAAGCAAGCAAAAACAGCAATGCCGCCATTATCATTTGCTCATTGGAAAGCTGATTGAAAGCAACAGCGAAATTAAAATTCTTAATTATGTCTATAAACTTATCCATAAGGGTCCCTCCCTATTATTTGACCTTAACCTGAGCAGTAAAGCTCATTATGCCGATTATCAACAGTATTGCGGATAGAATTATTAAGCCTAAAAGCATATACGAAGCCACGAAAGCCATAAAGCCCACGTTGTTGCCCATCGCGTGAATGTTAGCCGTGGTTATCTCGAATCTGGTTATCATACCTGCCTTGTCGCCGTTGTTGTACGCGCCGCTGCTATTGGCTTTGATACGAACCTCAACTATATAGGACTTTTCGCTGTCCAAGTCCGCGATATCAGTGGTATAAACCTGCCAGTTGGTATCGTCGCTGAAGAACAGCTCCTGCTCCTCCTCTGACGCGTCCTTAGCTATCATACGGTACTCGTACTGATCGTCCGCGCTTATATTGTTAAACTTCAAAGTACCCGAAGTAACGGTGTAGTTACTGCTAACGGTCATATCGGGAGCCGCGTTAAGCGTCCAAACGGAATTAAGCGTTGCGCTTGAGCTTGCGCCGTCGCTGGAGGTGCAGGTTAAAGTAATATTGTAGCTTACGCCGCCGGGCAGCTCGTTAAATACTAAGGACTCGCCGTCGCTTCCGCCGACGGACGAATAGTTGTTGTTACCGGCTTTCGCCGTGCCCGAAAAGCTATAACTTACGCCCGACTTCGTCTGACGGGAGTTAAAGAACACGGTTATCGTGGAATCAGTTGTCTCGGAGGAGGTGTTTTTGAAGGTGGGATCGTCTATCTTCAGTACCTGCTCGGTAATCTCCGACGCGCCGCTCGCCTCGTTCTGATTGGAGGTTGCCGCGTACCTTACCGCAAAATAGTATCTCTTTCCCTGTACCAAGTTGGATATACTGCGGGAACTCGCCCACCTAAAGGTGCTAGCGTCCGCAGAAGTGCCGTAGCCGTATTCCACCGCAAATTCGGTTTTCAAACCGGTAGGTGGGTTAAGGGTTATAGAGGTTGAGTTGACGGTGCCCACGTTGGGCTTCGCCGGAGCGTTGGGGTTCTTATTCATCTCGGCGGTGGTTCTGACTCTGACCGTCAAACCGTTGACCGTAGCGGTCTTGGAATTGTCGCCGTACAGATAGGTCGCCTTAATCTCGTAATTGGTATAATTATTGGTCGTGCCGTCCAACTCGAAGTTCACAGGGTAAACGCCTACCGCCGCGTTCCAAACCAGACCGCCGCAAGAGGTCTTTAGTCTGACTACAGACGCGTATTGTGAAAGTATCCCTGTGCTTCTGCCATCATAGCCCACAATCGTAGGACTGCCTATTTCGCTAAGCTCATAGGTATCGTAAAACGCCTTTGAGGACTTGCCTGCGGCGAATATAAACTCCACCGCAACGGGGCGTTTGATAATGCTGACCATAGCGGTTGCCATCACCGCGGTTTCCGCGTCAGGCGAATTTTCGCCGATATAATAATTGCCGCTGTCGGTGCCGTAAATAACGTAAACTACCTCGTATCTGCCCACGTTCTGCTGGACAGGATAGCCGTTGCTTTGCGCTCCATAGTAACAACGGGCTTTCACGTCATAGCCTTCAAAAGGTGTCAGCACAGGCACGCCGCTCGTATTGTCGTAGTAGTACAGCTTATTGTCAATCTCTTGTTCTTCGCCGTATTCCAGAACGTAATCCCCACTTGAATTAACGGTAACGTCCGTACTTGTACTGTTCTTAAAGCAGGGCTTAATTACCAGCTCTCTGCGCGAAATCGTCAGGGGTACGTCCAGCTTGTCACCTTGCATTATCTCGCCTTCCGACATACCCACCAGTCTGAAATTCTCGTGATCGTTATTGTCGAAAACCAACATTTCCACCTGCTGTCCCACCGCGACCAAGCTGCTGTCCGCGGCAATACCTATTACAAAGGTCTCCTTGCCGCCCAAGCCGTTGTCCACGTCCACGTTCCAACGGGTTGCCGTGTCGCCGTACTCCATAGTAAACTCGGTGCCGTAATCGCGTGAAAACACCAAATTGCGTTTTGCCACGTTAAGCACGAAACTACCGTGCAGTTCGATTTGGTAAATATCGTGATAGGGGCTTAACGCCCATTCTTCATCGCTTACCACCTTAAGAGCATAGGTCTGTCCGACCTTAAGTCTGCCGTTATCGTCCACTACGGGTTCCTCGTCCGCAAGCAGGAACTTAAGCGTCACTGGAGTTTCGTCAACTATTATGGTAAATTCCACGCCGTTAGCGTAATCCACGCCGTATTCTTTGGTACGAACGTCAAGAGGTACCTCTATTACCGAAGTCCGATACTCTTCGGGAACTCCGATAGCCGAAGGCTCCGTAAGGTAAAGAGTTTTAACGCCGATGGTAATTGTAGAATGAGGACGATGCTCAGCGTCTTCGATATCGTAATTGACCTCGGGAAAAGTAACGACGTAATTCTTATCTCCGTCGGCAACCGCCGCGGAATCCGCACCGATAACCGAAATGGAAGTACAGAAAACGCTGTACTCGCCGAAAATCTCGCAAACATATTTGCCCCCAACCTGCGTAACGGGCAAAAATCCTACTAATGCGCCTTCCTCGAAAGAGAGCTTGCGCGAATAGTCGGTAATGCCGTAGCAAAGGGAAAGCGTTTCGCCGTTGACGCCGCTCAACAGCTCACAGCAACCTGCAAAATCCTCCTCGTAATCGCCGGAAGCCTTGTATTCAAACTTTCTGACTATATCCGCCTTATCTGCGTTAAGTCCAGCCGCTTGAATTTCCTTGGGCGTAACAACGAATTTTACAGTAGAGTATGAACTGAGATCCAGCTTGTAGTACTCCGTCTTATCCACGCCGCCTACGCCCGTGATAACGTAATTACCGGGGAGAATGTCATAACCGACGATGCTGTCACCGTTGTATTTCACTGCGGCAAAAGCGTCGTTGCCTGTGCTGGTAAAGCTCAAGGAACCGAGCTGGTCGCCGTCGTAAAATCCTTTGTAAGTGGAACCTGTGAGTACGGTATAGGGAAGACTAACGTATGCCGCCTCGCCGTAAACCTTGGTGATATTGCCGTTAAGCAGTTTCACGGGAACGGGATACTCCGCGGTGCTGTCGATTACGTTGTCTGCGCCGTCCTCGTTATCTGCGTTCTTAACGTCGGTGACGTCAAGAGCAATTTTTATATTTCTTTTTTCAACGGACAAGGAGCCGTTAGTTAAAGTAACCGTAGCCCAAGAGTTATTCACCTTAAGCTGAGCCGTAATTTTGGAGGAAGGCGTACCGATTGTGTAAGGACCGGGCTTGGCTGTTACCACACCTGCGCTATCTACCATAGCCACTCCATCCTTATCCTTAAAGGTTATCTTGAGAGTGTATGCGCCGTTGACGTCGTTGACTATCGCCATATTCTGCGTTAGCTGTACGGCAAAAGTTACCGTGCCGTCGTTGGTACCGCTGCCGCTTACGAAGTCGCCCAAAATACGGTCGCCGTACTGACAGAGCCTATCGGAAAGCTCTCTGTAATAAAGCACCTGTCCGCCCTGCGTACCCTGAATGTTATCGGGATCGATGTTTTTGACCGCAAAGAATCCGCCCATTGTAGGCAGGCGAAGATTAACCTGATACTGTGTGGCTATCGCATTTTCGTAGCTAAGGCTACCTGCGCCCGAATAGATTTCGCAGGCGACGACCGCCGCCGCCGTTTCCATATTAGTGCCGGAAGGCAAGACATTGCCTTCGGGAACGTACTGCGTCATCTCGCTGCTGCCGTTGACGGAATACCATTTTTCGGCGTAGCCCTCGGTTACGGGGGTATTGACTCTCCCGTCCGCACCGATTATGGAAACGCCGTTATCCTTAATGGAAATACGGAGATAATAATCCCCTGTTGAGTCCTTGACGAATTTCGTTTCCGAGCCGGAGGTTAATCTCCCTCTCAAAAAAATCGAACCGTCGGCCGCGTACCAAACGCAGTCGTCCGATTTTCCGAAAATAAAGTCGCCCAAAAGAAAACCGTAATGGTCCTCGTATTGCCCCTTACAGCTACTGTCTGTGTAAAAATTATCGTAATACACGATTGATTCCGGATTCGGATCGGCTAACGCGCCGATAGCTGTACCGCCGAACAATAGCGCAACGGCAAACACCAGTAACGGTATAAGCAATAATGCTTTTTTACGCATAGGCGTATATCTCCTTATACTTAGGTATTATATATTATATCACGCCCACGCGCACAATGCAATAGAAAATTATCTTTGAAATTCGACACGGCGGCAGTTGCGGAAATATCCGCCTTACGCTCGTGCCCATATTGACAACTTTTTCCGTTTATGGTAGAATGATAAATAGATTATTTTTTTGGAGGCAACAATGGATTCCGTTAAAACCAAATGGTATAAGGACGCGGTTATTTATCAGATTTATCCCCGCAGTTTTAAGGACAGCAACGGCGACGGTATGGGCGACATCAAGGGCATTATCCAAAAGCTGGATTACCTCAAGGAGCTTGGCATCAACGCGGTTTGGCTCTCCCCCTGCTACAAGTCACCCGGCGCGGATAACGGCTACGATATTAGCGATTACCGTGATATATGGGAGGATTTCGGCACTCTCGACGACTGGAAGGAGATGCTTTCAGGTATGCACGAGAGAGGTATCCGTCTGATAATGGACTTGGTGGTCAACCACACCTCCGACGAGCATTACTGGTTCAAGGAGAGCCGCAAAAGCAAGGACAACCCCTACCGCGATTACTATATTTGGCGTAAGGGCAGAGGTAAAAACGGCAAGCGTCCTCCCAATAACTGGACTTCCCGTTTCGGCGGTTCGGCGTGGAAATACGACGAGACCACAGGCGAATGGTATATGCACCTTTGGGCGGAAAAACAGCCCGACCTTAACTGGGATAACCCCAAGGTCAGGCAAGAGGTCGCGGACCTTGTGAAATTCTGGCTTGACTTAGGCGTGGACGGCTTCCGTTGCGACGTTATCACCTATATTTCCAAGACCGTCCTTCCCGACGGCACGATTCCCAATGCGAAATGGCGTCCCGGCATAAGGGGCGACGAGCTGTTTACCCACGGTCCTCATATCCACGAGTACCTTCACGAGCTGTATAACAACGTGCTTTCCAAGTACGACTGTATGACGGTGGGAGAGGCCGCTAACGTCAATCTTGAGGAAGCGTTACTCTACACAGGCGAGGGCAGAGAGGAGCTGGACACCGTGTTTATGTTTGAGCACGTGGAAACGGATATGTTTATGCAGATTATCCCCATAGGCTTTAACCTCCGCAAATTCAAAAAGGTTCAGAGCAAGTGGCAGAAGGAGCTTTTCGGCAAGGCGTGGAACAGCCTATATTACGAAAATCACGACCAAATCCGCAGTTTAGGACGGTTCACAGGCAAGTTCGGCGAGCATCGTGCCGAAGCGGCGAAAATGCTTGCCGTATCCTATCAGCTTTTGCAGGGTACGCCCTACGTCTATCAGGGACAGGAACTGGGCGCGACCAATTATAAGTTCACCAAAATCGAAGAAATGCAGGATCCTCTTGCGCTTAATATTTGGAATATGCTTAAGTACGTTCCCTTTATGAAGCCCATCTTTATGGCGATTATGAACAAGAGAAGCCGCGACCTGGGCAGACTGCCTATGCAATGGGATACAACCGAAAACGCAGGCTTTTCCGAGGCGAAGCCTTGGATTCTCGTTAATCCCAATTATAAGGAAATCAACGTAGCCACCGAAGAAAAAGACGAAAACAGCGTTCTTAATTTCTATAAAAAACTCATCGCACTTCGCAAGGACACCTATTCCGAGGTCATCAAAAACGGTACCTACAAGGAGTATTATCCCCGCCGCGGAGATATCTTCGTTTACGAGCGCAGTTACAAGGGCGAGACGCTTTTGGTTATCTGCAACTTCAAGAACAAGGAAGCGGCGTTCCACATTCCCGCAACTCTGGCTTTCAATCAAAGCGAGCTCTTACTCAGCAGCTATCCCGGTGAAAGACCTCTTGCGAATATGACCTTAAAGCCTTATGAGGCGTTAGTGTATTACGTCAAATAATATCCGATAACGCTTGATTTTCTCGATTAGCGATTAGCGGCACGGTAGGTCGTGACAGGATTACGTCCGACCGCACGGTTAGAACGCTGAAAAGCAAAAAGGTATTAATGACTATGTAGACGCATAACCGCATCATAATACTAAGGCATAACGAACTAATAAAACATTTCGGCGTATCAGGCTTAACCGTTCGCCAAACAAAAAGTCGGAATATCTCAGTGATATCCGACTTTTTTCTATTTGCCGTTACCTAAGTACGGCGATATTAGCTTGTCAAGTTTTACCTTGCGGCTCTTACGGAAGCTTGATTATATATACGCCTTCTCCGTTGTTGCTAATCGAATAACTGCCGTATATTCCGAGGTTTTTCAATACCGTATCCCTCAACTGATTAGTTAAGGTATTAGCGGATACGTCATAGTATATTTCCACGGTTTTCATATTATTGTCCCTGTAATATTTTACGACCTTTTGCAGTTCGCTAACCGAATCGATATTCAAATTAACGTCGGCGGAAAGATAGGTATTGTCGTAGTAATTATTATCTCCCGTCGCCACAACGTCTATTGAAATTGCGCCGTCCGCGTTGTACTCCTGTCTGCCTTCCATCAAAACTTGGCTGTCGGGAATCAAAAGGTATTTGTGACTGACGTATTTGCCGCTTATCGCCCAAGTGGGATCTACAAGATACCATTCCCCTGCGATAAAGACCTTGTTCCAAGCGTGGGATTCGCCTGCATAACCGCTTACTTCTATACACTCTATACCCTCAATACTGCACATCAGTCTAAACGCGCTGGCTATACCGTCGCACACGGCGATTTTGTCTATGAACGCGCCGTCCAAATAGAAGGAACGGAGTTTTTTAAGGGTTTTGACCAAGGAATTGTAAATCTCCAACTGGGTGCTTTGCTGATAACAGGGATTAAGCAGCGAGTATAAGGGAGCGGTCTTGAACAGCGTATCGAGTATCGCGCTTTTCGCGGTGTTCAGCGCAGTGATTGCTTGCAAAGCGTCGTTTAGTTCCAACAGCTCCTGCTCCTCCGCCGTGGCGGTAAGCACCGATATAGAATCCGCTTCCGCAGAGATAATGTTTTTCAATTCCGCCAGTGTTGCGGCATTGTAGGCTTGCGACAAAACCGAGTATAGCGGAGATTTCGTCATTACGTTCTGGATAATCGCGTTGCGAGCCGCGCTTACGCTTGAGGTTAGACTCACCGCATTCTGTACGTTAAGCAGTAACACTGCGTAATCGTCGTAAGTGACGTTGACCGCGAGCCAACTATAAAATACCTGAGCCTTATCGTAGTCGCTCATAGCGTCTGTTGCATAAGTGCGGCAAACTTCCTTCGCCGCGTTATAGACCGCCTTTGCCGAAAGGCTGGAAGCGGTGTTATCGAATAGCGGTTTGACTCCGAAGGGAAGGGAATCCAACTCCAAAATGCTGTGTACAAGTTGAGTTTTTGTGTATGAGTTAATTGCAAAGTCCTCATAATCGGAGGCTCTGTCACCGCTGACGAGCAGTTCCCTGTCGTCTAAAAGTACCTTGGATTCCATACCGCTTTGGTATTCCGATTGCGGCGTAGCCGTAATCTTAACGTAAACGTCGAACGCATCGCCGCCTGCGCTTACATATTCACTGCTGCTTGACATCATACTTGAAGTCAGCTTGCTTGCCGATTGCAACAGCTCCTGTCCTCTATTCGCCGAAACCATTGTCTTAACCTCGCCGCCGAAGGCTACGCGCAGGCTATTGATAACCGCGTAATCTCCGCTCGTCTGTTCCGTATAAGGCAGGAAAATCAAATATTGCATCAATGCGCCGAACGCCTCTACGGTATCAATGTAATAATCGTAGGTCTCGCCGTTGACGCTGAATGAGGAATTAAAATAAGATGACGCGCAGGTGGGAGCGGCAACCGCAAGGGTGCTTTCCGCGCCGTCTGCACACCTAACCGTCAGGGAGTGCGCCGCAGTCTTAGACAGGCTGAAATTCTGGTCGGTGTAGTTCTCGTAAGATCCGCCGTCCAGTTTTACGGAGTGAGAACCGCCGCAGTCGCAGTCAAAATCCACCTTGACCGAGGGATAAGCTCTGTCGTAGTTAAGGTACAGTCCGTAGGGCTTGGCTTCGGTATCGCTTATCAGCACCTTGATAATTTCGGTATCCGTGCTGCCTTTCAGCAGGAAGGTGTGATAGCCTGCGGTTAAGCTCTTAAGAAAAGCCGCTTTCAGGACGATATTACCGCCGCTGACGCTCCAATCCGAGGGAGTCGCGCCCTCGCCGTAAATGGCGTTTGCCGCAGATATTGCAGTAGGACGAACCGTCAGGGAGACGGAATCGGCTTTGTCATAGCTAAGCACTGCGCCGCCGGTGAAAACCGCGCT
>CAYJBY010000015.1:0-70746 GCA_964368645.1 uncultured Christensenellaceae bacterium | reverse complement strand
ACTTTTCGGTTCTTTATGCGTAAACGGTGGGAACTGCCGCCGTCTTGTGTGCTTGCGTTAGTCGGTGTGCGCGGTTAGTCGGTGTGCACGGTTAGTCGGTGTACCTTGCTGTTGATACGTTCTTGGTTGTCGCTGTTGGTTAGTGTGCGCTGTTGGTTATTCTAGCCTGTAGTCGATATTCGGTTGGGAATGTCGATATTCGGTTGGTTACGCACTCCTGCCGCTTATTATTTATATTGCACGCGGTTTGTAGGTGTGTGCGGTCGGGTACCTTTGAAGTCGATATGCGGTTGCCGTTGCCGTTGGTTAGTGTGCTTGCGTTAGTTAGTGTGTGCGGTCGGTTACCTTTGCCGTCGATACGCGGTTGTTCGTTGCCGTTGCGGTAAGTTAGTATAGCTTTCTATTACGGTTGGTTACGCACTCCTGCCGCTTATTTTTGGTACTGCGCCGTTTCGCTTTTAACGGGAAGGTACAGCGTGAATGCGGTTCCCTCGTCCTTTTGACTGCTTAAGGTTATCGTGCCGCCGCTTATCTCGATAATTCTCTTGACTAACGCCAAGCCCAAGCCGTTGCCGTCCTTGCTTCGGGAGGTGTCGCCTTGATAAAACTTATCAAAGGCGTGAAGTATGGTTTCCGCGTCCATTCCGATGCCGTTGTCGGCTATAAGCACCTTGATCCTGTCGCCGTCCGACTTTAAGGACACGGTGATTTTGCCGTCCTTGTTGCTGAACTTCACGGCGTTGTCAATCAGATTCTGCCAAACCTGCTGAATCAGGTCGGGGTTGCCGCTGATTTTCACCTCGTCCATATCTATGTCAAAATCCAAATTCTTGACCGTCCACTTCTTTTCCAGAGCGAGGATAACCTCTCGGATTTGCTCCGCAGGGTTGAAAACCTTTTGCTCGAAAATAATCTCCTGCGTGTCCAGCTTGGAAAGCTTGAGTATGTTGCCAGTCAGCGTGGAAAGCCGTGCCGACGCGTCCATTATATATTCCGCGTACTGCTTAACTTCCTCCTCGGTCAGCGAGCCTTCCGATATTAAGGACGCGTAGCCCTTAATGGTGCTAAGGGGGGTTTTGAACTCGTGGGAAGCGTTGACTATGAACTCGTCCTTAAAGGTTTCCAACTTTTTGAGGTCGGCAACCATCTTGTTGAAGTCGTAACAAAGGGTGCCTACTTCCGTCTTGGGGTTGACCTTGAGCTTAACGTCAAAATCTCCCTCCGCCACCTTTTGCATTGCGTCCTTAAGGTCCTTAAGACTGCGCAGATAAAAGCTGCACAGCACGGAAGCCACCACTATGCCGATTACGGTGAACGCCAGCATACCGCCTAGCAGGGTACTCATCTCCGATTGCCCCGTTATCAGCTTTTCAAGAGAGGTGGATTGGCTCAAAAGGTATGCGGTAACTATCAGTATAACCGCCGTTACCACCAAAACAGTCACCACGAGGGCGACCATTCTCACCTGCATTTTGCCGATGAATCTTATATTGGAGGCAGGTTTGCCTGATTGTGTGGTCTTCTTGTCGTCGTTCATTTTTTCTCTGCCTTGTAGCCTAAGCCTCGTACCGTTACTATCTCGAAATCCTCGTTGTCCTTGAACCTGTCGCGCAGTCGGGTGATATGTACGTCCACCGTGCGGTCGGTCGACTCGCTGAACGGCCCCCAGAACTCGTCCATAAGCTGATTACGGGTGAAAATCTTGGAGGGGTAGGAAAGGAATTTGAATAAGAGGTAAAACTCCTTTTGCGGCAATACCGTTGTGACGTCCTTAACCGTTACGGACAAATTGTCGTAGTTAAGGGTGGTGCCGCCTATCGTCAGCTTATGCTCGCTGACTATCTTGGCGCGGCGCAGAAGAGCCTCGGTGCGAAGTACCAGCTCGCCCACGTCGAGGGGCTTTGTCATATAGTCGTCTATTCCCAGTAAAAACCCCTTTTGCTTGTCGTAAAAGGTGTCCTTGACGGAAATCATCAGTATGGGGCGAGTCTTGTCGCGCTCGCGCAGGGCGCGTGCTAATTCGTAGCCGTTCATACGGGGCATCATAATGTCGCTGATAACCAAATCCACGTATTCCGCATCGGCAACGGCAAGAGCATCGATACCGTTCTCGGCGGTAACGACGCTGTAACCGTGCTTCGTGAGCGCGGTGGCGATTAGCTTATTAAGACCTGTGTCGTCCTCTACTACTAATATCTTGAACATATCGCTATTATAATACAAATTTTTTGTTAACTCAATGTTAACAAAACCGCTGTTCGGCGCATAAAGTATCGGCTACGTCGGCATTTTTTTGATGGATACCGCAAAACCGTTATGCGGAAAAACAGGCTTTCGGCGATAGGATTCCACGCCGAAATACGATTATGCGCGCCGCTTTTTCACGTAAAGACCGCGCAAGTCTTTACGTTTACAACCTTTCCCCCAATGGCATCGTTTCGCTTTCGGTAAGAACTGCCGTCCTTGCCGAAAAAGAGCATTAAGCCGTATTCGTCGGCTTATAAATCAATTATAACACATCGTTTGGGAAAATGCGCATATTAGTTGATTCTTAATCTAAGGCAATTTTGCCGTAAGAATAATGCCGTATCGCCGAATCGGTCATTGCATTTTGGCGGCGGTTATTAACGGTTAAAAAGAGTGCCTGCCGTGGATAATGCCGTATCCTTCGGGGAAAGTATAGACAGTAAATAGGTAAATTATAGGCTTTGGCTTAAGGCGTATTACGGGTTGTTGAAAAATGCGCGTTACATAGGTTGAAATCGGCGAACTATAAGCGAAAGGAAAAGGGAGCATTAAGGGTTGAAATCGGCAAACTATAGTATAGTACGATAGACATTATAGGTTGTGGAAAAAGGGAGTATTAAAGGTTGAAATCGACGAACTATAGTATAGTACGATAGTCATTATGGGTTGTGGAAAAGTGGAAATTATCGGCTTTGGCTTAAGGCAAAATCGGTCGCAGGGATAAAGAAAAACGGCTGTCGGTAAGGAACTTGCGCCCCTATTCGGCAACCGTTTTCTGTGTAATCCGCAGACTTGAAAAAGCCGCGAAATTGGGTCAAATAATGCTTACAGAGCCTTCCAAGCCGCCGCTGAACCGGTGAAAACAGCCTTTCCGCTCATCTTAACCACGTAATCGTCGTCTGCCTCGTCCTTGTAAAAGTCAAAATACTTTTTAGCGTCGGAAGCCTTGTCAAACCAAGTAATTAAGCAGCTGTCGGATACGCCCTTGCTTGCGGTCAAGCTTGCGGTTAAGCCGCCCTCGATGCCGTCAACGGCTGCCTTGATTAACTCTTCGCGTGCGCCAAGTGCCACGGCGTTCTCGGTGACGGTAACAGTGTACTCTGCTTTCTCCAGTTTTTCCTTAGCCTTGTTGCTGTCGGAAGGGATACACGCACACAATAATGCACAGCAGATAACTGCGACTGCCAGTGCGGATACAACCAGTAAAAATCTCTTTTTCATTAATTATACCTCCAAATGTATTTACCGTCATTATAGTATAACGCCGAAAGCCTTGTCAAGCCGCGGTTCGTCAATAATGCTTTTCCGAAAAATCTTCATCGTAGCTTAATCTGCGGAGAGATTATATATTTTAACAAATATATCGGGTTTTGGGCTTGCGTTTAATCGGGCTTTGGTTATATAATTAATTATCATCAGAATGAGGTGGATATATGACTTTTGCAAAATTTGCGTTTTTAGTGATTGACAAGATTTTCGCCGGCGCACAGAACCCGAAAAAGTTGCTGGCGCAATTCGCGGACGTTAAGAAGGAAGCGGATATTGTCTTCGACGAGAAGTATCCCGACGTTAAGTTGGACGCTTATTTCCCTGCTAACACCGAGGGTAAGCCCCTGCCCGTGATTATGGAAATCCACGGCGGCGGTTTTTCGGCAGGCGACAAGAAGTACCGCACTGCTCTGTCTTCCTATTACGCAAAGGAGACCGGCGCGGCTGTGTTCTCCGTCAACTACGGCTTGGGCGGCAAGGTTATCTGCCCCGTACCTCTTCAGCAGCTGGTCAGCGCGGCTAACTGGATTAACGCCAACGCCGCAAAATACAATCTCGATATGACGCATTTCGTGGCTTCCGGCGACAGCGCAGGCGGCTACTACGCAGGTATGCTGGGCGTTTTGCAGGACTCCACAGCGCTGCAGGAGCTGTACGAGGCAAAGCTGGACGCGAGATTCACAGGTCTGGTGCTCAACTGCGGTATTTACGATATTAAAAAGGCGTTGCAGGCAAAGGTGCTTTTCAATATGACCGCGGGCGTTTGCAAGGACTTCGCAGGTATCGCGCCTAAGGAGCTTGACACCTATAAGTATAAGGACGGCGTTTCCTCTATCGATTACGTTACCGATAAGTACCCCAAGTCCTACGTTATCTACGCGGAACAGGACTTCTTCTGCGGCGGTCAGGGCGAGGCTCTTATCGCAAAGCTCAACGAGCTGGGCGTTTACGAGGAGCATTACGGCTCCACCGCGTTCGGCGACAATCACACCTTCTCCCTTACCTGGACGTCTAAGGCGGCACAGGAAGCTAACGAAAAAATGGTTGATTTCTTAAGACGTTTCTTCGCGGACAAAATCTGATTTCAACCTTTCATATTAAGGATTACAACAACACAAAAAAGGGCTTTCACTACTAGCGAAAGACCTTTTTATTGATATTATATTGCTAATCAATATCCATATTGAAAAACCAATATAGACTTGTTTTTAATTCGACTTCTCTCTAAAAAAGCAATCTCGCTTATTCCGTTACAGCCTGTTTACTCTTGCCGACTTTAAGCTATAGCCGATTATACTTCGACCGACTTTAAGGTGATAAGCTATCTATACTCATACCGTTTTTACGTTTGTACAGACTAGAGCTATCATAAACTTTTCCGTTATAACCAATCCCTACTCTTACCAACTATCCGTTAATTAAGTTCCACACTAACTATCCGTTAAACAACACAAAAAAGGGCTTTCGCCATTAACGAAAGCCCTTTTTATCATAATATATTACTTATCAAACTATACTTCCCTCGGCTTATCGTAATCGGTTTAACTTCGACCAACTTTAAGCTGATAACCCACTTGTACTCATACCGTTTTTAAGTTGGTACCGACTAGAGCTACCACAACTTTTCCGTTAGAGCCAGTCCTACTCTCACAACCTTTTCGTTAAACCCAGATTAGCGGAGGGAAGGGGTGTGGAGGCTAGGCTCGGCGAGGGTTTATTGAAGGGAGCGTACATCGGGTACGTGACCGAAAAAACCCGAAGACAGAAACGACGCATACGCGCCCTTTCCCCTTCGCTAAAGATGACAGAAACGACGACCACGCGCCCCTTCCCTTCGCTAAAGCGACTAGCGTTCTTCGCGGAAATACGACAACCCCAAGCTCGCCGGCGGCTGATTCTCCTTTTTCTTACGAAGGCTCATCAGTACCAAAACAACTATTGTAACCGCATAGGGTAACATTTGCAAAAGGTCGGTTTCGTAGGTTTCGAGAGCCACGTTAAACAGACCTGCGAAGTAGGTATAGAGCCAGAACAGCAGAGCGAACAGGTAGGAGCCCCAGATGATATTAAGGGGACGCCAGGTTGCGAAGATAACCAACGCTACGGCAAGCCAACCGAGAGATTCGATACTGTTATTGGTCGTCCAACCGCCGTTACAGAAAATCAGTATATAGACCAAGCCGCCTAAGCCGCACAGTCCGCCGCCTACGGTGGTAGCGAGATATTTGTATTTCGTTACGTTAATACCTGCCGCGTCGGCGGTTGCAGGGCTTTCGCCAACCGCTCTCAGATTAAGTCCTTGTCTGGTATATCTGAAGAAAAGGAATATCAGTATAGCGACGATTATGGCAAGATAAATCATAAAGCCATAGGACAGGAAGAGGTCGCCGAAAGTACCTAAATCGGCTTTAGCGTTGATGCTGTCAACGAAGAGCTTGGAGGTTTTGCCTGCTTTTGCATAGCCCTTAAAGCCTGCGTTAATCATAACGAGGATACCGCCGAAACTGCCGATACCAACGCCCAGTTGGGTTAATGCCAGACCTGTGACGTTTTGGTTAGCGCGTAGGGTGACGGTAAAAAAGCTGTAAAGCAAGCCGCCCAAGGCACCGGCACCGAAACCGGCTATAAGGGGTAATATCACCATAAGCGCAGGAATCGGATTAGGAGATTTTTCGTACAGCAACGACGCGGCGAAGGCTGCAAAGCCGCCGAGGAACATCATACCGGGAACGCCGAGGTTAAGATGACCTGATTTTTCGGTAAGAGTCTCGCCCAGTGCGCCGAACATAATGACGGTTCCGTATATTATCGCGCTTGAAAACCAAGATATAAAATTACTCATTGATATCGTCCTCCTTTCCGTTTTCGCCGTCAGCGGCATCGTTTTCGGTTGCCGTTGAGCTTTCCGCAACGTCAGCTTGAGTCACAGCGTCAGTCGGTGCGGATTTTTTGCTGAATTTTTGCTTCAGCTTGCCCATAAGGGCGGAAAGTTTTTTGTGAATTTTGTCAAAAAATGCGGTTAGAGCGGCGTTACACTTGTCTATAAAGCCTTTGATAACGCTTTCCACTTTTGCCCTAAAGGTATGGCACTTGGTCTTGACCTTTTGAGCGCAAGCGGTGGTTTTCGGCAAAGCGGCTTTCGTTTTGTCTGATATACGCTTTGCAAAGGCTGTCAGCTTGGAGTTGAAGACAAAGCGGTAATTGATGAAGAATTCACACCCGATTAGCATAAAGAGGAAGATGCCCACCAATACGTAAGAGGTGTAGGAGTTAAGGTCGGGATACGCGCTCTTGATGCCTGACGCGCCCTTTTCAAAGAATACTATCGACATCGCCACGGGTATCATCGCGATAGGGTTAAGCTGTGCCGACCAAGCCACTATGATGGCTGTAAAGCCGTAGCCGCCGCCTGTGGAGGTGGAAAGCGTATGGGAAACGCCGCCTGCGTATAACGCGCCGACCAAGCCGCACAATGCACCTGAAAGAGCCATAGTGCGTAAAATAACCTTTTTGGTGTTGATGCCTGCGTAACGGGCGGTATTAAGGGATTCGCCCACGACCGCTATCTCATAGCCGTGTTTAGTGTAGCGCATATACAGGAACACAAACAACGTAACGATTGACACCAAAAGGAAGCAAAGCCCGTAGGGATTACTGAAAAGCTCGGGGAAATATCCTGCTTCGGTAGTCTTGTTAAGAGTGCCGAGCGCACTGTTTTGCCCTTTCCAAATATCGGAAGCACAGGCAACCAACTGAATGGCGATATAGTTCATCATCAGGGTGAAAAGGGTTTCGTTAGTGTTCCATTTCACCTTGCAGAGCGCGGGAAGCAAGCCCCAAACGGCACCTGCCGCAACGGCAGTTAAAAGCATAACGAAGATTATAGTGCCGTTATCCGCCTTGTTTTCCAATTTTATCATCATCATAGCCGCCATAAGGCTGCCGATAAGAACTTGTCCTTGTGCGCCGATATTCCAAAACTTCATTTTGAAAGCAGGAGCCAAGGCTACGGAAATACAAAGGAGCAGGAAGGTGTCTTTCAGCCAGTCGTTGACAAAGAAATCGTTGTCGAAAGCACCGTACTCCAGATAATGCCACACCTCGGAGAAGGAAAATTTCGTTATTCCCGACATTAACGCGATAACGATAAGAAGTCCCAATAAGCCTGCGCACACACGGATTACCAATCTGCCGACGTGCGTTGTGTTATCTCTTTTTGCGAGACGGACAAGAGGCTCTCTGTCTGTAAAAGCGATAGGTTTTTTAGCGGTCATTGTCTGCGTCCTCCTTGAGATTTGTCATCATTAGACCGACTTCCTCTTTGGTAATACTGCGGCCGTCTGCGATACCGTTGACTTTGCCGCCGCATAAAACCAAAATTCTGTCCGACAGCGCAAGCAAAACGTCCAAGTCCTCGCCTACGTAAATTACGGCGACGCCCTTCTTCTTTTGCTCGTTAAGCAGGTGATAAATTGTATATGAGGTATTGATATCCAATCCTCTTACGGCGTAAGCGGTCATTAAAACGGAGGGAGCGTTGGCGATTTCTCTGCCGACCAAGACCTTCTGGACGTTGCCGCCGGAAAGCTTGCGTACTGCGGTATTGATACCGGGGGTAACGACTTCCAGCTCGCTCTTGACGTTTTCCGCCAAGGATTTAGGCTGAGATTTGCTGATAAAGGGAGAAAAGCCCTTGTTGTAGCTTTTGAGCATCATATTCTCCACCATACCCATAGAGCCGACTAAGCCCATACCAAGTCTGTCCTCGGGAACGAAGGATAAGGCTACGCCTAAATCCCTTATCTTACGGGGCGACATACCAATCAGCTCTTCCTCGCGGTTGTCCTTGTCGGGATCGTAATACACAACGGACGAGCCGTCCAAGGTCTTCTGCAAGCCTGCGATTGATTCCAAAAGTTCCTTCTGTCCGCAGCCGCTGATACCTGCAATGCCCAGTATCTCGCCGCTGTTGGCGCAGAAACTCACGTTGTCCAAAACCTTAACGCCGTCCGCATTCCGACAGCTTAAATTGCTAACCACCAGACGGGGGCGCGGATTGATAGGCTCGGGACGCTCGATATTAAGCTCCACCTTTTCACCTACCATCATTTCGGTTAAGGACAGCTCGGTGGCGTCCTTGGTCTCCACTGTACCTACGTACTCGCCCTTGCGAAGCACTGCCACTCTGTCGGAGATAGCCAAAACCTCGTGGAGCTTGTGGGTGATTATTATAATAGACTTTCCGTCCGCACGCATATTACGCAGAACGTCGAAAAGCTTTTCGGTTTCCTGCGGAGTCAGCACGGCGGTAGGCTCGTCTAATATCAATATATCCGCGCCGCGGTAAAGCACCTTGACGATTTCAAGGGTTTGCTTTTCGGATACGGACATATCGTAAATTTTCTTTTTTGGATCTACGGCAAAGCCGTATTTTGAACAAATAGCCGAAATTTTACGAGCGGATTCCTTAAGATTGAATCTGCCGAACTTTCGGTCCAGTCCCAACACGACGTTTTCGGTGGCGGTAAAGATGTCAACCAGCTTGAAATGCTGATGTATCATACCTATCTTGTGTTCGAAAGCGTCCTTAGGCGACCTTATCGTAACGGGCTTGCCGTTGATAAAAATCTCGCCTTCATCAGGAAAATATATGCCTGCAAGCATATTCATAAGTGTGGTTTTTCCGCTGCCGTTCTCTCCTAAAAGGGAAAGTATTTCGCCGTGCTTAATCTCCATATTCACGCCCTTATTGGCGTAAACAGAGCCGAAGGTCTTGCTTATATTGCGAAATTCGATAGCCGCAACGGGAGAATCGGAGCCGACGTCTTGCAACGTCTGAATCTCTTTAACTTCTAAATCGGTACTTTGTGTCATAATTTTATCCTTAAAATGCCGTAAAAAACGGGGGTAATTAAGAAGAAAGGCGGACTGCCCTCATAATAAGGGCAATCCGTGTCTTCTTTGATTGAACGCCGAAGCGTTATTAATTAAAAATTAAGCAACCTTGATGCCGTCAACGATGAGGGCGAAGTAAGGAGCGGAACGCTCAACAGACTCCTCGATGTAGGAGATGCTGCCGGCAGTCTTGAGAACTTCAAGAGTCTCACCTGCGTAAACAAGAACGGGAGCCGCATTAGCGGGATAGTTCATATAGGAGAAGTCAATGGTGTAGCTGGAGAGCTTGCCGTTGGCGTCTGCGGTGAAGGTAGCATAAGGATTAGCAGCCTTGTTGGTTACGGTGAAGGTAGCGGTGTCGAAGACCTGAATGGTACCGTTCTGGAGAGCGGCGACCTTGCTGGCAACCTCGGTGGAAGGATCAGCCTTGAAAGCCTTAGCATTGATAGCGGTGATTGCAACTGCACCCTTGTTGTAGCCTTCTGCCCAGTTGGTGGCAATGGTCTTGCCCTGAATAGCGTTGTTGAAGAGGTAGGTGTAATATACTGCCCAAGTGTTGGTTGCGGAAGTCAAAGCAGCGTTAGGAGCGGCCTTGAGCATATCGACGTTGTAACCTACAGAGTAAACTCTGGTGCCGCTTTCAAAAGCCTCTTGGCAAGCGGTAGGAGCGCCCTCGGAGTCAGCGTGCTGTCCGATGATGATGCAACCGTCGGCGATAAGAGCCTTTGCGGTCTGGTTCTCTGCGTCAAAGTCAAACCAGCTGTTGGTGTACTTAACGGTCATTTCGATATTGGTGGTGCCTGCCGCCTTGATGCCAAGGTAGAAAGCAGTCATACCGCTGACAACTTCTGCATAAGGATAAGCGCCAACGTAACCGATTTTGATTTTGCCGTCAGCAGTCTTGTTAGCATCGGTGAGAAGACCGTCTTCAATAAGCTGATTGAGCTTCAGACCTGCAACGTAACCGCTGATGTAACGGGACTGATATACGTTGGTGAAAGCATTTTTGAGGTTGGGAACGTAATTCGTGGTGTCTTCAGCGTTCTGAAGCAAACCAGCGTAGTCACCGGTCATAGCAACGAAGGTGGTGTTGGGATAAGCCTTAGCTGCGGCGGTAGCGTGGTCCTGATGACCATAGCTGTTGGTGATAACAACATTGTTGCCTGCTGCTGCAAGAGCCTTAGCCTTGGTAGCGCAAACCTCGGTCTCGGGAACGTCGTATTCCCAAGTGACGTTGACGGTAGCACCCTTAGCTTCCAAAGCACTCTTGGCTGCGAGGATACCCTCGATGTGAGCCTCGGTGTAACCCTCGGAAGAGTTGCCTACCATTATAGCACCGACCTTAAGGGTCTTGCCGCTGACAGCGTCATCAACCGTCAGATCCGCGGTGGTGTTGACGTTCTTCGCGATAGTGCAAGGCTCAAAGCCCTCCTTGACCATCTTGTCCTCGGTGTCGCCACAAGCGGCAAGAGAGGTACCAATTACTACGGCTACGAGCACAAGTGCAAGTACAGAAAGTAACAGTTTTGCTTTTTTCATTGTGAAATGCCTCCTAAAATGATTTTTAATTTAATAGCCTTTTGACTATCCTAAATCCTTATTGATTGCTCCTGAAACGGATGCCGTCCTCTTCGCTCATCTCGTCGATAACGGCAAGACTTAAAAGGTCTATGCCCTCGGCGCGGAGCTTGTCGCCGCCTTTTTGAAAGCCCTTTTCCACCGCGATGGCAACGCCTGCTAGGCTCGCGCCTGCCTGCTCGATAAGCCGTCTTAAACCGTTGACCGCCTCGCCGTTAGCAAGAAAATCGTCGGCTATCAGCACCTTGTCGTCGGAGTGTAAATAGTCTTTGGAAACAAAAATGTCATAAACCCGTCCGTGGGTATATGACATTACTTGAGTAGAATATACAGTATCTGTAAGGTTAGAGGTCTTGTTCTTTTTCGCAAAAAGCACGGAAACCCCGAGGTAGTATGCTATAAAGCAGGAAAACGCTATGCCTGAAGCCTCTACTGTGAGAACTTTGGTAATCCCCTGACTCTTGAAATGCTCCGCGCACTCTTTGCCTAGAGTAGAGAGCAGACCAACGTCTAACTGATGGTTCAAAAAGCCATCAACTTTAAGAACGTCGCCCTTTAGGACTCTGCCCTTATTAAGGATTTCCTGCTCCAAAAGCTTCATTTCGCCTCCGTACTAGCGACTCCCATTTTGAAGCCGCACTGCATATTATCAGTATAGTTATTTCATTTTGAAGTGTCAATTAATTTAACCCCCCTCTTACGAAATATTTCCGAAAATCCTTTTGGTAAAAAAACCCACCCCACACCACCCCACAATAACACTACGTGTTTTTGCGGGGAACCCCGGGGAGAGAGAAGTGCTATGGAGAGGGAAAGAAGTGCTACGGAGGGCGAGAAGTCCTATGGAGAGGGCGAGAAGTGCTATGGAAAGAGAAAAGTCCTACGGGGCGAGAGAAGTGCTATGGAGAGAAAAGAAGTCCTACGGAGAGTAATAAGGAGCGTGTGATTGACATACCGCGTAAACGCGAGATTCTTCGTCCAAACAGGTTGTTCCTCAGAATGACAACCCTCACCACAACATCTCCCTATCGCCTAAAGTGGGAACTGCCATTTTTAGAAACATAGGTTCTGTCATTCTGAACGAGCGTTTATGCGAAGTATCGGGGTTCCCCACAAAACCGTGTAGCGGTATTATGGGGTGATTGCAGAATCTCGCGTTTACGCGGTATATCCACAATACAATACAGCTATACAGTCTTGCGAACAACCTCGGAAAGAGAGAAGTGCTACGGAGAAAATAAGGAACGTGTGATACTATGGCGCGTTTACGCGGTATATCCTTTGCGTGCGTTTACGTGCTATGTCCTTTACGGCTTTGGCGTAGGCTTGGTAACGTATCCTCGTGCGCACGTGCGCGTATGCGTAACACGTGTGCGCTATATATAAGGATTTTGAGGGAGAACCTTAAGGTGCAACGAAAAGGCAAACCCGTTAAAACCCAATCGGACGGTACGGCTATCGGGCTATAAGGAAAAGGCGGATATTATTGCGGCAACGGCGGCGGTTGACTTAGCAAAACCGTAAAACGGCGGTTAGCTTTGCGCGAGGGTATAAGGGCTTTGCGGACGGCACTTAACGAAAAAGGACAGCCGTGACGACTGTCCTTATATTGCTTGAATTACTTTCGACCTTGCTAATCGGAAAGTGGAATTATTTTGAATAAACCCACGGCTCAAGAACGCAGACTTCTCTAAGGGTGCGGTACTTTTCCGCATAGTCCAAGCCGTAGCCCACAACGAACTCGTTGGGTACTTGGAAGCAGGAATACTCGGGAACAAGCTCCACCTTGCGGCGAGAGGGCTTGTCAAGCAGAGTGCATATCGACACGGAAGCAGGTTCACGGGCGGCAAGGAGCTTTTTGAGGTAGCTCAGGGTGATTCCGCTATCTACTATATCCTCAATGATTATGACGTGACGGCCTCTGACAGGCTCGGATAAATCCTTAATCATTGCGACTTCGCCTGTTGAGGAAGTGCCGTTACCGTAGCTTTTTACAGAGATGAAGTCCAAACCTGTATCGGCAGGCAAGTATCTGATTAAATCAGCGTAAAACACCACCGCGCCGCGTAAAACGCAAACCGCAAGGATAGGCTTGCCTGCAAAATCGGCGGCTATCTGCTCGCCAACCTGCTTGATACGCGCTTTGATTGTTGCTTCGTCTATTAGAACGGAATACTCTTTCATTTTATCCTCCGAAACCCTTAATACCTTGATTATACCAAGAGCCGCCGCCTTATGTCAAAAGAATTAGTTAAAAAGATATATACCGCGTCCGTAACAACGCAAAATAACCATATTTACGTTGGTAGCCGCCTCAATAGCCGTCCGCACTGTCCAATATAAGCACTGTCATTCTGAACGAGCGTTTATGCGAAGTATCGGGGTTCTCCGCAAAACCGTGTAGCGGTATTGTGGGGTGATTGCAAAATCTCGCCGAAAGGCGGAAAGCTACAAGCGATAGATGGTTGGGTAATCGGCGGAAAAGAGATTTGCCGTTGATGTGTCAGTTATGATAATTCACAATAATGAAATTTATCTAATCGACAATCGCTCTTACACTGTAGGCAATTCAACTGTCGTTTTCCCTACGTTAATTATTTTTATTGTAACTTTCATAGTTGCTTCTTCATCGGGAACAACGCCTGTTATCGTGCAATCATTACCATCAATAACCATCAGTATCGAGGTCATTCCCATAAAATCTACGGACGCATTATCCTTTAGGACATAGCCCTTTTTGTCTTTTGAATACTCGTAGTTTTCGCCGTTAAACAAAGATAGAAATTCCTCGCTTTCACCCATAGGAGTATTATCCTCTGTTTTGGCAACGCCTGAGTCTTTTTGCCACTTACTGCCGGATTTTGTATATGTGTATATTATGCCGTCAATCGTTTCCGTAAATTCCGCAGGCTCTCCCATATATTCGGAAGTATATGATTTATTGCCATCTACTTTCATTTTCATTTCTACAGTACCGAAAACGGGTACTTCCATTATTAAGTTGACTTCACAGTTGTTGCTTTTGGATAATTTGTCACCAAATTTGTTAATTTTATCTGTGCTGTTGCAACCTACAAATGCAATAGTGCAAATAAGAATAATCGCAAAACATATTATTAAACCAGCATACTTTTTTCTCATTTTATTCTCCTCCATATTTTTTCTGATATCGTATTGTTGCAAAGCAACCAGTTTCCCCGTGTAGAACAATATCAACTTAATTGTAATATAGAATTTTCTATACGTCAACCATAAATATAGGATTTTCTATAAAATTTGAATTATGGATACTTTTATTGAGTTTAAGGATATATTAAGGGATTACCTTATCGAACACGATATGACACAGGTTGCGTTTGCTTGCCGTGTGGGTATCAAGCAAAGTCAGGTCAGCGAATGGTTGCACGGAAAGGCTAAACCCGGCTACGATATGCTGCGCCAGCTTTCTCTTGCGTTGGATATTTCCGCAGATTATTTTTTGGGGCTAACAAATAGATAATTAACCTTTTTCGGCTATCAAAATCCAGCGTAATACTTATGTCGCGTAAACGCCGATTAAAAAGGCTTTGTTGTGGGAAAATAACGGAGTGAAACGGCGTTATTAGGGCGAAAACCCAGAGAGTAAGAAAAATTTTGGGAAAAACCTTGTATTTTTCTTATAAGTGTATTATAATTTGTTATATAGCACGATAATTTGCTATGACGGAGGAAATATGGATTTTAACAAAAAACTTCAATACGTCAGATCAGAGCTGATTTTAAGTCAAGAGGAGCTTGCGGAAAGAATGGGCGTTAGCTTCGCCACTGTTAATCGTTTGGAACAGGGACACCACGCTCCCAGTTTTAAGACTCAAAGCAAGTTCAATGCGATGTGCAAAAAAGAGGGAATCACCATCGCCGACGATTGGAAGTTGTAAGCCGCTTACGTTCACAGATTTTTGTGGGCTGTGCGGATAACGCACACCCTAATTCTTTGTTTTTGCGGTTTTTCCTATGATTGATTACGTATCTTAATATATTTTCCGCTATTGGGCGGTTGTTTTTTTATTCGAGAAATAAGCTAATAAGCATTATCGTATTGGACGGATTTTCCGTCTTTTTTATTACCGCTTTTTATTGGGAAAAGAAGACCTACGGAGAGGGAATGAAGTCCTATGGAGAGGAAAGAAGACCTACGGAGAGGGAATGAAGTCCTATGGAGAGGAAAGAAGACCTACGGAGAGGGAATGAAGTCCTATGGAGAGAAATAAGGAGAGTGTTAATACTGTACCGCGTAAACGCGAGATTCTTCGGCACAACGAGGTTGCTTCTCAGAATGACAAACCCACCCCACAACATCTCCCTATCGCCTAAAGTGGGAACTGCCATATTTAGAAACATAGGAACTGTCATTCTGAACAAGCGTTTATGCGAAGTGAAGAATCTCGCATCTATGCGGCATAGCCACAACACCGTTACGCGGTCTTGCGGGGAACCCCGGGGAAAAAGAAGTCCTACGGAGAGGGAATACTGCCCTATTGACTTTTCGGCGTTATTGAAGTATGATTTTACTGTTATGAAAAAAGAAACTTCTTCAAAGCTAAAACAATGGCTGACCGCCAAAATCGACCCTAAGTGTATGCGCTTTGGTATTTGGTTGGCATTTATGATTTTCACCGCTATCGTACTGGGTTTTGTGTGGCTGACTCAATTTTTCTTTATGGATTTGTACTATACAAAGCAACGCGTCAAGGAACTGGAGACGGGCGGCGATTATCTTGCGGCAAACTATACGCCTATCGGGTATCAAACGCTTTACAGCGAGTACGCGCGGCAGAAAAACCTCTCGGTTATGGTTGTGGAGGTCAGCTCTTCCGCTACCGTCAAGGTCAATTACTCCTCCGAAACCAACAAGTTCGGTCTGGACGTGAGTAAGGAACAGCCGCTAACTCAAAACGCCGTTATCGCCGATATTCTCAATCGTCTTGACGACGCCAACGGCAACAGCGTGACCGCGCAAACCGTGGATAATACCGAGGTGATTTTCGCCAAAAAAATCAACACCGACGGAAAGGTCTATCTTTTAGTCAGCTACAATATCGGACAGGTGCAATCTACCATCGATATGCTGGAGGTTCAGCTATGGATAACCACTATAATGGTTATCGTTTTGGCGTTTATTTTCAGTATTTTAATTAGCGGTATCGTCAGCAAGCAGATTAGGGACCTTTCCAAAACAGCCGAGCAACTGGCGGCAGGCAAGACCGACGTACACTTCAAGGAGAACGGCTTTACCGAAACTCGCGAGCTTGCCTCTACCCTTAACTACGCCACTACCGAAATCAACAAGACGGAAAGTTTGCGGCGCGAGCTTATCGCCAACGTATCCCACGATTTGAGAACCCCTTTAACCATTGTCAAGGGTTACGCGGAGCTGATTAGGGATATTTCCGGCGACAATCCCGAAAAGCGCGAGGAGCATTTGGCGAGGATTATCAAGGAAACGGACAGACTGACCGTACTGGTGCGCGATATGCTTAACCTCTCTAAGATGGAAAGCGGCGCAGGCGAAACTCACCACGTTGTATTTAACCTTTCCGACGCGGTGGTTAAGGTCGGCGAGAGCTTCAAGGTTTACGACGAGCTTCAGGGCTATTCCATAACCTCGGAGGTGGAACCCGATATTACGGTTAAGGGCGATCCCACGCGTATGGAGCTTGTGCTTTACAACTTGGTAAGCAACGCTGTCAACTACACTGGAGAAGACAAAAAGGTGACGATTACCCTAAGAAAAGAGGGCGAAAGAGCGCGGTTCGGCGTTAAGGACACAGGTCCCGGTATGGACGATGAGCAGGTCAATATGATTTGGCAGAGGTATTACCGCGCCAAGGAGCACAAACGCGCCGTTGTGGGCAGCGGCTTGGGCTTGTCCATAGTCAAGGCGATACTGGACGCTCACCCTAACGTGGATTACGGCGTGGATACCGCTCTCGGCAAGGGCAGTGAATTCTACTTCTCCCTGCCTATCGAGACGGAATAACCGCCGAAACCAGCCCCTGTTAAGCAGGAGTAAATATGAACTGAAAAACTATTGACCGTACTACGGTAAAAAAGAAACCCGATTGCAAAAATCGGGTTTCTTTGTGTTAAACTTTGCGAATGCTCAACTCCTTGCCCTTCGGCTTACCGCAAAATCGGTTATTAATTCTCCTTGCGCGTATTAGAAACCGCGGTATTGTGCCATTTTTTAAGGCAGTTTATCAGGAAGCCAACCGATTACGCCGCTGTGACGATTTTGCCGTTTTGGGCGCATTTGAGGGCGAAATCCGAGGTTTTTCGGTGCGGAGCTGGGCACAAGGATTATCAGTTAATAATGTTATCATCTTCGGGTAGGGCTTGCGGTTCCGCGGAGGATACGCAGTCGTTATCGGGAGCAAACTCATTACGAGGAGCGCAGTCGTTGGGCGCGTAGTCGTTTGGAGCGCAGTCGTTACCTGTTGCATACTGTTGTTGGTATCGGTCGTTGATGCAACGCTCCCATTCCTCAATGTCGCCGATTTTCGACTTGTCCTTGAACCTTGTGGGGCAGAAGGCAAAGCCTATCGCTAAAACGGTGATAAGAATAGAGCCTGCTTGAACTCCTATATGGTAATCGTCCAGGCTATATTTTTCGTAGGCGCTGTTAGACACACCTGCAACGACAATACACATTGCCAAAACAATGAGAGCGCATACAATAATCAAGGCTTTTAGCGTATAACATACGGCTCTTCGTTTACCGCCCATAAGCACGGCGGTATTAACGCCTAAAAATACGGTACTCATTAGTCCGATTAAAACAAGCATCAGATTGACTATTACGAACAGAGAGCTTACCCTATAACCCCCTCGCAGCATAAAGGAATATATTACGGCGCTCTTAGCCACATCAAGGGCGTTCCCTCGTTTGATTTCTGTTTTTGTGTACTGTTCTAACGCTGAATATATTTCTGTGATTTTTTCGCTGCGTTGGGTATCACCGTTGATGTTGGATATAATATCCTTATGCAAGTCCATTATCATCATATCGTAGAAGACATCCGAGTCAAGATTGATTTGTATTTTTTCAGGCGAAAGTCTGCCCTTAAGCGTGAGCTTAGCGTTGACCGAAAGCATAGGGGCAAACATTGCTCCTATTATGGTGACGATTACGGCTACGGTAAGCATTTGCGGAATCGCCTTTTTGACCGCGGCGCGTCCCTTGCCGAAGAGGGTAAAGAAGAAGGTTAAGCCCAAGCCCAACACCGAGAAAAATAGTAACGCGATAAAGGAGCCTGCCACGCTGATAGAGGAATAGTTTGACACTAAAAACATTCTCCCTGTAAACAAAACCGTAAGAGAAAAACCCAAGAAAACGGAAAATAATACGGCGATTGGTTTGAACAAATCCTTTTTTCGCTGTATGCCGAATACAAAATTGAGTACGGCAACTGCCGCAAAGCCTATGGAAAACAGTATGTAGAAAAGACTTACTATGCCTGTGATAATAAGCGCACTTAGATCTCCGGGAGCTAAATTGCCATTTGCTATGTTACATCTCTGCGCACAAATATAGAATTGCCTAGCCAACTTTTTGGTGTTAGAGGATATCGCTAATTTATCTGTGTACTCATTGTAATCCTCCTTCAAAGCTTCATCAAGGTCTATGGAAAGCTCTTGCCGTTTGTCGTAGAGATCCATTATTTCATTATCGCTGTAATGCTTGGCGTTATCACTCATAAACGTGATGAAGTGAACCGGTGATAGTTGTATACCGTAATTATAATAGCCCCTATTTATAAAATCTATTTTCACAACGGGCATAAAGGATAATATAAACAATATTACAGCGATGAGCATTAGCGAGCCGTCGCGGATAATACGACGTCCCCGTTTTTTATCAGAGGTCAAGAATGCTTTGACTAATCGTATCGGATTGCGCCTAATCGGCTTGACCTGCGGTTGCGGCTGAAAAAATAAGCCTTCCGAACTGTTTTCCGACGCAACGGTTGCGGCGGTCTGTCCTTGTTTTGGCTTATCGAGTAAAGCTCCGCAAAAACCGCAGAATTTCTGCTCCCGTTCGTAGGGAGCACCGCACTTGGGGCACGTTTTCGGCGTTAAACCCTCGCCGCATTGCGAGCAAAACTTGTGAATAGGCGGATTACTCGCGCCGCAGTTACTGCAAATTTTTACATCGATATTATCCAAAATCATTAACCTCCTCACACACGCATTAATGCGTAAACACAATAATTTTCGACCTATAAGGCTAAACCGTTCATTTAGACTAAAGAGCCTTTGGCGTTGCCCCTTGTAGCTTATTCCCCGAATAAAAGCAAAATGAGTGATCAGTCCTAATAAAACCCTATATATAGTAAGGTACAACTTTTGATGATATAAGTCAATACATTTTGTATTTTTGGGGATTTATATGACCGAGGAAAGACTAAGCAAAACCGTCGGCAACGTCCTAAAAGAAAGCGGAAAAAACTGCGGCTATACGCAAAAGAACGTCGCCGAATTAATGCATATTACTCAGCAACAGTACAGCCGATTTGAAAACGGCGTGTTCGAGCTGAATTACGAGCAGATAGTTTTTCTTTGCGGACTTTACGATATATCCGCAGATTTGCTATTCGGGCTTGTACAATACTAGATTTTAAGAATAAAACAGTTTGGCGCGGCGCGATAACAGGTTGCGGCGAAGGATAAAACAGTAACGCGGTTTATTTTTAGGTTTCGGTGACGATTTTGCCGTTTTGGGCGCATTTGAGGGCGAAATCCGAGGTTTTTCGGTGCGGATTGCATTTCTTTTTAACTAACACCTCTAAAATGTTTGATAATTTCGGGGCGTTTGTGATAAACTAACCTTAATTTAATATCGGAGGTATTATTATGCCATTAGTTACCAGTAAAGATATGTTCGCCAAGGCTTATGCCGGCGGCTATGCAATCGGCGCATTTAACGTCAACAATATGGAAATCGTTCAAGGCATTACCGAAGCCTGCAAGGAAGAACGCGCTCCGGTTATACTTCAGGTCAGCAAGGGCGCACGCGCTTACGCTAATCATACTTATTTGGTTAAGCTCGTCGAGGCGGCCGTTATCGAATGCCCCGAGATTCCTATAGTTCTGCACTTAGACCACGGTCCGGATTTCGAGACCTGCAAGTCCTGTATCGACGGCGGTTTTTCCTCCGTTATGATCGACGGCTCCTCCAGATCCTTCCAGGATAATATCGAGATGACTCGCAAGGTCGTCGAATACGCACACGACCACGGCGTAGTGGTTGAGGGCGAATTAGGCACTTTGGCAGGCATCGAGGACGAGGTCAGCCACGCAGTCGGCTCCTACACTCGTCCCGAAGAGGTTGAAGAGTTCGTCACCAAGACAGGTGTTGACTCCCTCGCTATCGCTATCGGCACCAGCCACGGCGCGTACAAGTTCAAGCCCGACCAGTGCACCGTCAACGAGAAGGGTATTTTGGTACCCCCTGCTCTGCGGTTCGACATTCTGGAAGAGGTTTCCAAGCGTCTGCCCGGCTTCCCTATCGTTCTTCACGGTTCCTCTTCGGTTCCGCAGGACTACGTTAAGATGGTCAACGACAACGGCGGCAATATGCCCTACGCTATCGGTGTTCCCGAGGAACAGCTCCGTCACGCGGCAGAATTGTCCGTTTGCAAAATCAACATCGACTCCGACCTTCGCCTTGCTATGACCGGCACCATTCGTAAGTTTATGGCGGAGAACCCCGGTAAGTTCGATCCCAGAGAGTACCTCAAGCCCGCAAGAGCCAATATCAAGGAACTCGTCAGACACAAACTGGTTGACGTATTAGGCTGCGCCGGCAAAGCGTAAAAAATTGCTTGTCTTCACACCCTCGGGTGTGTATAATTAACTAGGATTATCAATCCATTAACTAAAAATCTATATTCGGAGGATATAAAATTATGGCAAATGTAAGAGTTGCGATTAACGGTTTCGGCAGAATCGGCCGTTTGGCTTTCAGACAGATGTTCGGCGCAAAGGGTTATCAGGTTGTTGCTATTAACGATTTGACCAGCCCCAAGATGCTCGCTCACCTCTTAAAGTACGACACTATGCAGGGTAACTACATTGCAAAAGGTCATACCGTTGACTTCAAGGACGCTATATTAGCGGAAGACGGCAAGACCGTTAAGACTCCCGGCGCTATCATCGTTGACGGCAAGGAGATTACTATTTACGCAATGGCTAAGGCTAACGAATTACCTTGGAAGAAACTCAAGGTTGACGTAGTTTTGGAATGCACCGGTTTTTACACCAGCAAGGCTAAGGCGCAGGCTCACATCGACGCCGGCGCGAAGAAAGTCGTTATCTCTGCTCCCGCAGGCAACGATCTTCCCACCATCGTTTACAACGTCAACGAGGGTATCCTGACCGCTGAGGACAATATCATTTCCGCGGCTAGCTGCACCACCAACTGCTTGGCTCCTATGGCTAAGGCTCTTAACGATTACGCTCCTATCCAGAGCGGTATTATGACCACCGTTCACGCTTACACCGGCGACCAGATGATTCTTGACGGTCCTCAGCGTAAGGGCGACCTTCGCCGTTCCAGAGCGGGCGCAATGAACATCGTTCCTAACTCCACCGGTGCTGCTAAGGCTATCGGTTTGGTTATCCCCGAGCTCAACGGCAAGCTCATCGGTTCCGCACAGCGCGTTCCTACCGCTACCGGTTCCACCACCATTTTGGTTGCTGTTGTTAAGGGCAAGGACGTTACCGTTGACGGTATCAATGCCGCTATGAAGGCTGCTGCTACCGAGTCTTTCGGTTACAACGTAGATCAGATCGTTTCTTCCGACGTTATCGGTATGGCTTACGGCTCTCTGTTTGATTCCACTCAGACTATGGTCGCTAAGATCGACGACGACACCTATCAGGTTCAGGTAGTAAGCTGGTACGACAACGAGAACAGCTACACCACCCAGATGGTTAGAACGATTAAGTACTTTGCTAACTTCCTCAACAAGTAATCTGTAAAGTATCCTAACAAAAATTACGGCGCAAACGTAAGTCTGCGCCGTTTTTTTGTGTGCGAATGAGAACAGAAGGGAAAATCGTAAAATCAGAAAAGGGGTAAAAAATCGGAAAAGGGGCAAAATCGGAAAATCGGAAAAGCAACCAAAATCGGAAGAAAGGCAAAAATTACAACCAAAATCAGGAAAGCAACCAAAATCGGAAAAGGGGTAAAAAATCGGAAAAGAGGCAAGGAAAATGGTAATGAAAAACTATTAGAAAGGGTTTCAAGAAAGACGTGGAGTTGGAATATCAAAATATAGCAAGCACGTGTAGCGCAAAAACTTAATCGGCGCAGTGACTAATGTAAGTTAAGACGGGCGAAAAATCTTTGTTAGGCTTATACGCGCAACCTAATCAAAGGAAAATAAGGGTGATTTAATATAATTCCAACCGCTTAATTGCAAAACAGCGCGGTAAAGGCGGCGTTCCATTGTTGCGGCTCTTCCCATTGGGGCGAGTGGGCGGAATTTTCAAAATATATCAGTTTTTTGTCGGGTGCGGTTAATTGATTGTACCATTGTTCCGCTAACGTCACGGGGCAATTGAAGTCGTGCCGCCCCAACAGAAGATAAACGGGAATCGACAGCTCCTTTGCCGTGTTCAAAAAATCGGGGTTGGTGTTGCCTAGGGTGGTTTTCGGGCTGTAAGTCAAGCCCTTAACGTATTTTATCAGCCCTATAAGGTTGTATTCCTTAACCATTATCGGCAATTCGTGGAAAAGCAGTTCCTGCCAATAAGGTCTGCGGTTAGCGTAGGTCGCACCGCCTAACTTGTGCAGTACCGCTCTTTGCTTGATAAGACAGCTAAGGTGGTCGCCATCGTATCTGCCGTTAGCAAGTGGTGCGCCGATTGCTTCCAAGGTTTGGACTGACTTCGCGTCGTTGATTCGGCGAGCCTCGTTAAGCGTCCAGTCATAGGATTGCTTTTCGTTTTCCACATAGTCAACGCACTGCCCTATGCCCACGTAAGCCCTGAGTGTTTCGGGATATTGCTGTGCGTACCAAACGCCCAGCGTCGAGCCGAAGGAGTGCCCTACTATTATTACCTTATCCTGCTTAAATCTATCTTTCAAGTAACACACTACGTTAAATACGTCGGCAACGTAAATCTCTTTTGTGAGGTCTAAGCTTCGCGCTTCCTTTCTGTTATAGGCAAGCCCTGCTCCCCGTTGGTCAAAAGCTACCAGTGTGAAATGTTCCGCAAGGGGGGATTGATACTTCATAACCTGCGCCCTGTCGGGGCTTCCGCAACCGCCGTGCAAAAACAGCACTACGGGATTGGACGCGTTGCAGGTGCGGATACGAAGATAGTATTTTGTGCCTTTAACCGTAATAATATCACGGCTGTCAATTACGTAATCCATAAGTCGGCTCCTTCTTTCTGTAAATCAATTATAGCAGATTGGGAAAGGAAACTCAAGGTCAATGGAAAATGAAAGTAAAATCAGCTTCGCTTTAAGGGCAAACGGAGAAGAAAAAAGAAAAAAACAAAACGAGGAAATCCGAACAAAGAAGAATTAAGCCGAGAAGAACTAAGTCGAGAAAAGCCGTATCTTAATAATTAAATATAAGGATAAAGAGGAATGGTAGCAGAGGTGAACAAAGTGGTAAAGGTGGTATCGGTGGTAACGGGGGCAGAAAGTGTAACGTAAAGGGTGGTAATATTGGAAACCGTGAATAGGTGGTAAAAGAGAAATAGTTGGAATAGTCGTTAGCGGTGGTAACGGGGCAGAAAGTGTAGCGTAAAGGGTGGTAATATTGGAAACCGTGAATAGGGGGTAAAAGAGAAATAATCGGAATGGGCGTTAGCGGTGGTACAGGGGAAACGGTGGTATCGGTGGAGTAAGCGGAAAGTGGTAGGGGTGGAAGCGGTTGCAGGGGTAGAATCGGGGTTTTGGGCTAAAAAAGGATAGAAGTGCCTTTTTTACGATAGTTGAGTAATTAAAAATTAAGTCAAAGTTAAGAAATTATTAAAAACCCGTATTGACTTTAACGCGCACGTCAATAATATAATATAAGTAGAAGACAGGAAAACGGGGCAAAATTACTTAACAAGGAGGTAACCACTAATGAGCACCACTAATAAAGGTTATAAA
This sequence comes from uncultured Christensenellaceae bacterium, assembly GCA_964368645.1. Lineage (GTDB taxonomy): Bacteria > Bacillota > Clostridia > Christensenellales > CAG-1252 > JAEDHM01. Next base: position 46,601 of record CAYJBY010000015.1, on the reverse strand, counting down.
AAATTAGTTATCGGGTTGACGGTATGTATCGTGGCGGTAGTAGCGGTAATTACTTTCCTTTGTATGTTTGCCGATCACGAGGAAGGCGCGTTTATGAAATTAAAAACCGCGTTCTCGTTCAGCGACAGCGATACGTTACCCACAGCGTACAGCCCCGCAGGTCAAAAGAGTTTGGTGATTTATGAGCAGGCGGACAGCGAGTCCACCGAAAAACACCAAGTTGTGTATCCCGATGGCTACACCTACGTGATTACCGACGGCGAAACGGTGTACGTTGCCATAGGTTAATCCCCGTCTTACGGTGAGAGTTAAGGCTCAAACCTCAAGGAAACTAAACGATAAGCGTATTGCAAAACAAGGATAAGTATGATATAATGTATCCGCAGTTTAACTGCGGATATTCTTTTTTGAGGAGCGGATTATGAAATTATTTGGTAAGATGTTTTGCAAAATCGCAGATACCAACGACACCAAGCGTATGGCGACCTTGACCGAGGCTGAGGGCGTTACCGTTGTTAAGGATATTCCTTATGCCGAAGGCGGCACTCCTGCAAGACTGCTTAACGTCTATCGCCCCACCGGCGTAGAGGGCAAGCTGCCTGTAATCGTGGACATTCACGGCGGCGGCTGGTGGTACGGCGATAAGGAGCTTAACCGCTTCTACGACAGATGGCTGGCTCTTCAGGGCTTTGCCGTGGTGAGTTTTTCCTATCGACTGGCTTTCGAGGTCAGCTTTGACGAGCAGGTGAAAGACGTTTTCGCGCTGTACGCTAAGGTGGCGGAGCTGGCGGACGAGTACGGATTTGACCTCAATAACGCATTTTTGACCGGTGACTCCGCAGGCGGACACCTTGCGGCTTTAACCGTCAATATTATGGCAAGTAAGGAAAGACAGGAGCTTTTCGGCGTTAAGCCCACCCTTAACTTCCGCGCGGTCAACTTTACCTGCGGCGCACTTGCTCCCTCTAAAATGATGTTCTTCGGCGCAGGACTTTACTTCCGCGAGATAGTCGGCAAGGGCTATAAGCGCAGTCCTTACTTTAAGGCTTTGGACTTCGACACCTCACTGCCTACTCCGATGATACCCTGCACGCTGATTTCCGGACGCGATGACTTCCTGCACAAATTCACCCTCTCCTATTACGAGGAGCTAAAAGCTAAGGGCGCGGACTGCAAGCTGTTCTTCCTGTCGGAGCCTATCGTTGAGGGGGATACCTTAGAGCACGTTTACAATATTCTCTATCCCGACCACGAGGAGGCAAAAAAGGTCAACGGCGGAATGGTGGAGTTCTTTAAGGCGCACCTTAATTAACCCTAATTCTCTATCACTATCCATTAACCCACAACTTAGCATAACAAAAAGTCCGTTATCGACGATACGATACGGACTTTTTTGATGGAAGATAAACGTCTTTATCCGACAGTGATTAAAGATAGACACCTTTATCCGACAGTGATAGAAGATAAACGCCTTTATCTAAAATTGATTGAAAATAAATCCCTATACCCGACAGTGATAGAAGATAAATGTCTTTATCAACCTTGATTAAAGATAAACCCTTGTCTATAAACCTTGATTATAATTGCGGACAAGCATTTTTATCCGACAGTGATTGCGGATAAACTCAATTTTATCCAATACCGATTAGGTTAAGAAAAAGCCTTTTCTATCCCACCTTTTCGAAGGATAGGCTTGCCCTCTCGCGTTGGCTAAGGCTGAAATTGCTACCTTCTCCGTATGGGCGCACAACTCGGACTAGGTTTTTTATGCTCACTCCGTGTGGGGGTACAGAACTGGAAAAGCCGCGGTTATTTAAGGGTTTCCTGCTTGACCTTTTTGTCGATAACGTGGCGTTTTGCCAACTCGTCGATAACGTCGTTAATCCCTATGCCGCTTTGCACCATCAACACCATTGTGTGATATACCAAGTCCGCGATTTCAAAGGTGGTTTCGGTTTTGTCGCCGCCCTTGCCTGCAACGATTACCTCGGTACACTCCTCGCCTACCTTTTTGAGTATTTTGTCGATACCCTTTTCAAACAGATAGGTGGTGTAACTGCCTTCCTTGGGGTTGGTTTTGCGCCCTGCAATAAGCTCGTAAAGTCCGTTAAGAGAAAATTGTTTCAGCTCCGACGACACCCATAGCGCGTTATGAAAACAGCTTTCCTCGCCCAGATGACAAGCAGGTCCGTCCTTGACAACCTCAACGGTCAGTGCATCGTAATCGCAGTCCGCGGTTATCGCCACTATGTGCTGATAGTTGCCGCTGGTTTCGCCCTTGAGCCACAGCTCCTTGCGAGAACGGCTCCAAAAACAGGTCAAGCCCTTTTCCATACTGATTTTCAGGCTTTCGGCATTCATATAAGCTACGGTCAACACTTCCTTGGTGTAGTAGTCGGTGACTACCGCAGGGATTAAACCGTTAGCGTCGAATTTCAGTTGTTCCAATGTAATCATAATTATCTCCTATGTTGCGCCGCCGCGCTGAATTGTTGCGTGCAGTCCGTAAATCGTATTGAAGTTACTTTTACCGTTAAGTAAAGGGAAGTAATTTTTGTAGCAAACTTTTTTGCTTGCCGTGTGGTTAAATAGCAGTAATCGTGGTTAGTCCGTGCTTGCTGTGAGATTGAAAAACCGTAAGCTAAGTTAGTTCGTGGTTATTTGCCGTGTGATTAAATAGCTGTAATCGTAGTTAGTCAATGGTTAAGTGCCACGTGGTTGGTTTTCAGTAATCGCGGTTAGTCCGTGTTACTTACCGCCTATAGCCTTACCGCCACTCCGTTAGCCGCGAGGTAGGTTTTTAACTCTTTAATACTCAACTCCTTATAGTGGAAGATGCTTGCCGCCAAGCCTGCGTCCGCACAGGGTACTTCCTTGAAAAGAGTCAAAAAATCCTCTTTTTTGCCTGCGCCGCCCGAGGCGATTACGGGGATAGAAACTCTTGAACCTATGGCGTTAAGCATATCTGCGTCAAAGCCGCCTTTAACGCCGTCCGTGTCTATGCTGTTGACTACCAGTTCGCCTGCGCCCTCCTCCTGACCGCGGTGCGCCCATTCCAAAGCGGCAATGCCCGTGTACTCCCTGCCGCCCTTGGCGAAAATCATATACCGCCCGTCTATCAGCTTGACGTCCATAGAAAGCACTACGCACTGATTGCCGTACTTTTTTGCCGCCTCGCCTACCAGTGACGGGTTCCTTATTGCGCCGCTGTTGACGCTGACCTTGTCCGCGCCGCATTTCAGAACTCTGTCAAAGTCCTCTATGCCGCCAATGCCGCCCCCTACCGTTAAGGGAATAAAAATCTTGGACGCGGCTTCCGTAAGCGTATCGGTGAACAGCTTACGCCCCTCGCTTGAGGCGGTTATATCGTAAAAAACCAGCTCGTCCGCTCCCGATTCGTTATAAAATTCCGCTAGTTTTACAGGACTTTCCACGTCCTTTAAGCCTGCGAAATTCGTACCCTTGACTACGCGTCCGTTTCTCACGTCTAAGCAGGGAATTATCCTTTTTGCCAGCATACTAATCCTCCAGCTTGAGGGCGTCGGTTAAGTCGATTGCCCCCTCGTACAGCGATTTGCCAAGTATCGCGCCGAATACGCCGCTTGTCTTAAGACGGGCTAGGTCGTCTAGCGAGCTAACGCCCCCCGAAGCGATAATATTAAGGTTGGTTTTTGCCAGTACGTTGTACGCCTCAAAGTTAGGTCCGCACATTGCGCCGTCTTTGGAAATGTCCGTATATATCACGGTTTTTACGCCTTGAGAATAAAGCTTGTCGCAGAACTCGAAGGCGTTGAGGTCGGTGACGGTCTTCCAACCGTGAATAGCCACCAGTCCGTTGATAGCGTCCACGCCTACGGCAACCTTGTCGCCCAGCTTGTCAAGGCAGTTCGCTAAAAGCCGCGGATTCTCGTATGCCGCCGAACCAAGTATTATCCTTTTTGCTCCGCTATTAACGTAATCTTCCGCCGCTTTCAGGGTGCGGATACCGCCGCCGATTTCCACAAAAGCTCCGTAAGCTCCGACAATTCTCTCGATTAAGGCTCGGTTGTCCGTGTTGCCGCTTGCCGCTCCGTCTAAGTCCACTAGGTGCAAGTGACTTGCTCCCTTGGCAAAAAAACCGAGAGCGACCGTCAGCGGATCGGAGTCGTAAACCGTTTCCTTATTGTAATCGCCTCTTAAAAGCCGTACCGCTTTACCGTTGCGTATGTCTATTGCAGGATAAATTTTCATAGTAAGCTCCGATATTTTTGCTATTTATAGCTCTTGAAATGCCCGTAGTATATTTAACCCCGTTTCTCCGCTTTTTTCTGGGTGAAATTGGGTGCCGAACACGTTGCCGTTCTGGGTTATCGCCGTAACGCCGACTCCGTATTCTGCGGAGGCTACGGTGTTTTCGCCGATTGCGGCGTAATAACTGTGTACAAAATAAACGTAGTCGCCGTCCGTTACGTACTTGGTCAGCGGACAGGGCTTTAGGAGGTTGAGGGAATTCCAACCCATATGCGGAACTTTTAGCTCAGCAGGCAGTTTGAAGGGTACAACCTCGCCCTTAATGTAGCCCAAACCCTCGTGACAGCCGTATTCGTAGCTACGCTCGTACAGCATTTGCATACCCAAGCAGATACCTAGCAGGGGTTTCCCCGACTTAACCTCTGCGTTAAGGGTGGGTATCAGCCCTGTGTCGTTGAGTTTTGCCCTTGCGTCTGCGAAAGCCCCCACTCCCGGAAGAATAATCTTGTCCGAGGAGCGGATAACCTCTATATCCGAGGTGACAACCGCTTCCGCGCCGATATGGTTTAGGGAGCAGACAAGGGAGTATAGGTTGCCTACGCCGTAGTCGATAACCGCAATCATAGAACGCCCTTTGTGGAGGGTAAAACGTCCGCGCAGGCAGGATCTATCGCCACCGCTTTCTTAAGCGCACGAGCAAAAGCCTTGAAAATGCCCTCAGCAATATGGTGTACGTTGTTGCCTGCCAGCTTCTTAACGTGGAGAGTCAGCTCTGCGTTGCGTGTAAAACCGAAAAAGAATTCCTTGATAAGCTCTGTATCCAAATCGCCCACTCTGTAATCCACGGGAAAGGTCACGTCGAAATTGAGATAATCCCTACCGCTGAAATCCAACGCTGTCAAAATCAGGGCTTCGTCCATAGGCAGGATAATGTCGCCGTATCTGTTAATCCCCTTTTTGTCGCCTAAAGCGGCTTTGAACGCCTTGCCCAAGCAAATACCTATATCCTCTACCGAGTGGTGCATATCTACCTCGGTATCGCCCTTACAGGTAAGAGTCAGGTCAAAATTGCCGTGCTTTGTAAACAGCTCCAGCATATGGTTAAGAAAATTACAGCCCGAGTCTATGGAATACGTGCCGCTGCCGTCAAGGTTAAGCGTAAGTGTGACGTCGGTTTCCTTGGTTTTTCTGTTGATTACTGCGTTTCTCATAATCCTTTCTCCTTTAAGATTTCCTCGATTTTCTCGAACAATACGGACATTTGGGCTTTTGAGCCTATGGTTATTCGGACAGAATTGCGTAGCGGCACGTCACTTAAAAACCGCACCAAAACGCCCTTTTCCTTTAGCTTAAGGTACAGCTCCTTGCCGCCTATATCACAGCGCGTAGCCAACACGAAGTTGGAAAGCGAGTCCGTAACCTCGAAGCCTAAGGAAATCAGCCGTTTTTTTGCGTCCTCTCTTGTGGCGATAATCTCCGCTCTGGTTTGCTCGAAGTAGTTTTCGTCCTCCATCGCCTTAGCCGCCGCAATTGTGCTTAGGCGGTTGACGTTGTAGGGGTTAAAGCTAAAGCGCATTGCGTTAAGATCGGCTACGATTTGTTCGGAGGCAAGGGCAAATCCGACTCTTGCGCCTGCTAATTGTCTGGACTTTGAGAGGGTTTGAACCACTATCAGATTGTCATAGGAATTAAGCAGTTTTACCGCGCTTTCGCCGCCGAAATCGCAATAAGCCTCGTCTATAACCACAAGTCTGTCGGGATTCTCCGCCAAAAGCTCTTCAATCCTTGCAAGCGGCAGGAAAAGTCCTGTTTGCGCATTGGGGTTAGCAATGGTTATATTGTGGGTAATACCATTAAAAAGTGCCGTATTCACCGAGAAATCCGCATTTACGGGTACGGGCTTGAAGGGTATCCCTTGCACTCCGCAGAATACGGGGTAACAGCCGTAGCCAACAGACGGACACGCCATACCCTTGTCCTTGTCGCAAAAGGCTTGGAAGATAAAGGCAAGCGCCTCGTCCGAACCGTTGACAGGGAAGACGTTATCTGCGGAAAGCTCGAAGCCTGCGCCGTTTTTTGCAAGTTGCCTATTGTAATAATCGGCGACAGATAGGCGGAAAACCGTTACAGTTGGATCGGAATACAGGTTGAGATTGGAAATTTCGCTCTCGGTTAGCGCGTCGATTACCGCCTTTGAGGGCGGATAGGGCGATTCGTTGGTGTTCAGCTTAACGTACGCCTTATCCCTAGGCTGTTCTCCCGGAACGTAGGGCTCTAAGTCCGCAAAGCGTTTGCTTAAGAATTTACTCATTGTCCGTACTCTCCCTTACCGTTGCCGATTTTGCGTGTGCGGTTAAGCCCTCGCTTAAGGCAAAGGCGGCAACGTCCGCACTTGCCTTGGACAGCGCGTTGCGGTCGTAGCAGGTATATGCCGAACGCTTGATAAAGTCGTCAACGCCTAGGGGCGAGGCGAATCTTGCGCTGCCGCTTGTGGGCAGAGTGTGGTTTGGCCCTGCGTAGTAGTCGCCCAACGCTTCGGGCGTGTAGTGTCCTAAAAAGACCGAGCCTGCGTTTTTCACCTTGCTTAAGAGGGCGAAGGGCTCTTTGACCGCCAACTCCAAGTGTTCAGGTGCTATGGCGTTGGAAACCTCTATTGCCGAAGCTATGCTGTCGGTAATCAAAATTTTGCCGTTTACCTCAATAGACGCCGCCGCTATTTCGTATCTTGGTAACAGGGGCAGCTGTCTTTCGATTTCTGCCGCAACGCCTGCCGCTAAGTCCTTGTCGTCCGTAACCAAAACCGCCGTTGCCAGCTTGTCGTGTTCCGCCTGCGAAAGCATATCCGCCGCTACCCATACGGGATTAGCGGTGTTGTCCGCCACCACAAGGATTTCACTGGGGCCTGCTATCATATCGATACCCACTATGCCGTAAACCTTCTTTTTGGCTAACGCCACGAAAATGTTACCCGGACCTACGATTTTATCCACCTTGGGTACGCTCTCCGTGCCGTAGGCTAACGCCGCAATTGCGCCTGCGCCGCCGATTTTGAAAACCTTGTCAACGCCTGCAAGTCTTGCCGCCACAAGGATTTCCGCCTTGATTGCGCCGTCCTTGGTGGGGGGCGTGGTCATATAAATATTTTTAACTCCTGCTATCCTCGCAGGAATTACGTTCATCAAAACCGTGGAGGGGTAGCTTGCCGTGCCGCCCGGTACGTAAACGCCCACGTTCTCGATAGGCGTTATCCTCTGCCCTAAAACTATTCCGTCCTTTTTCAGCTCGAAGCCCTCTCTCCTTTGTGCGGCGTGGAAAGCGCGGATATTGTCTGCGGAACGGTTGAGCATTGCCTTGTAATCCGCTCCGACGGCTTTTTCCGCCGCGGCAAACTCCTCTTCCGTCACCTCAAGGGCGGTAAGCCGCACCTTGTCGAACCTCTCGCCAAAGTCGTACAGCGCGGCGTCTCCGCGTTCCCTGACCTCTGCAAGAATACCGTCCACCGCCTGCTCGTACTCGCCGTAGGAGGTAAGCTCGCGGTTGAGTATATCCTTTGTTTTTACCGAACTAAAATCGTACTGCTTAATCATTAGTGACCTCTCTTATCTTTTCGGCAATCGTTCTGATTTCGTTTTCCTTGAATTTGTAGGAGGATTTGTTGGCTATAAGTCTTGCGCTTATCGGCAGAACCACTTCCTTGACTTCCAAATCGTTCTCCTTCAGGGTGGTGCCCGTTTCCACTATATCCACGATAATGTCCGACATATTGAGAATCGGCGCAAGCTCGATGGAACCGCTTAGCTTGATTATCTCGATTTCGCGGTTTTTGCCGTCGTAATAGGCGCGTGCTATGTGGGGGAACTTGGTGGCGACCACCAAGGGGCGTTTCACGTCCTCGATAAAGGACTTTTTCGCCGCCACGCACATACGGCATTTGCCGATTAAAAGGTCGGACAGCTCGTAAACGTCCGCGCCGTACTCCAAAAGCACGTCCTTGCCGACTACGCCTATATCCGCCGCGCCCTTTTCCACGTAAACAGGTACGTCCGAGGGCTTAACCAAAAAATATCGTATTCCCTTGTCTTCGTTTTCGAATATCAGCTTGCGGCTGTCGTCAAAGCTCTCGGCTACCGTATAGCCGCACTTTTCCAGCAGTCCGTACGCCTTGTTTCCCAATCGTCCTTTGGGTAATGCTACGCTAATCATAATTGCTCTCCGTTATAGTAGGCTACCACGTCGTTAAGCGACAGCGCAAAGCCCATCGCGCCTACCGTCTTGTTGAACTTTTCCAACAGGCGGTCGTATCTGCCGCCCGACAGTAACAGCTTGGGCATTTTGGATACGTAGCCTTGGAAAATAATGCCGTTATAATAGGCAATATCGTTGAGAATGCTGAAATCCAAACGGATTTTGCTCTCGTCCGCGGTGCCTTCGACCTCGTTAAACAGGGTTTTGAGGGTGCTTAAGGACTCCGTCATCGTGCGGTCGCCCTCCGCAACCTTTTCCGCTACGCTTATCGCGGTTTTGAAGTCCGTCGGACAGCCGGCGATAGACAGCATTTTGTCAGTAACCTCGCCGCTTAAACCGTTATCCGCGCACAACGCCTTTAACTCGTGGGTGTTACGGGAGCGGATACAGGTCAAAACCGCGTCCTGCAACGCTTCAGGCGCGAGCCTTAACAGTCCGCCGATAAAGCTCATATCCGACAGCGCAAATACGTAATTCTCGTCCACGACCGCCAGACTTTTGCGTGCAAGGGCGCAAATCTCCACCGTTTCCGCCAAGCCCACGTTGCCGATATGCTCTAATCCCATTTGGCTGATTTCCTTAAATCCGCCGTATTCGCCCTTGCGGTAAACGCTCTCGCGGTAATACAGCTTTTCCTCGTTTTCGCCTGAGGCTTTTGCGTTCTTGACAATGGATAGGGTTACGTCAGGTTTGAGTGCCAAAAGCTTGCCGTCCGGTGCGTTAAAGGTGATAACGTATTCACTGCCTAAAAAATTCTTGTTTTCCAGATACAGCGAGTACTCCTCAAACTTCCGCATACGGAACTGCCTGTAGCCGCTTTGCTCGTATAGGGCGCGAAGCTCCAGATAAACTCGCTCGTCCGCTTCCAGCGTTTTGGTGTCGATAATCATTATTTGCTCTCCATAATCCGCTTAAGCAGCTTGGCGTAACCGCCGCTGCCGTGCTTGATACAACGGGAAACACGGGATAACGTCGCCGTGGAAATCTCCGTTTTTTCCATTACCTGATTGTAGGTGTCGCCCTCGATTAAAAGCTGGGCGGACTCTATCCTCTGCTCCATCTTTTCGATTTCCGCATAGGTGCATAAATCCTCGAAAAACATACGGTAATCTTCCGGTGTTTCAAGTTTGCTCAATACCTCGTAAAGTTTCATATTATCTCCTTATCCGCGTCAGGCGGATTGTTCTGCGGTAAGGGCTGTTCAAAAAACCGCCCCTATCACTATAATACATTATCGCGTTAAAGTTGTAAAGTGTTTTCGGAAATAATTATTTCTCAGTGGATAAGGCCACCCCACAATAACACTACGTGTTTTTGCAGGGAACCCCGGGGAATTTAACTTGTCATTCTGAACAAGCGTTTATGCGAAGTGAAGAATCTCGCCGACAGACGGAATTATTAATCACTGCGCTATGGACAATACGGTTAAAAACAAAAAGGGACGGAAGACCGTCCCTTAATATGGTTGTAGATTGCTGTATCGCATAGATGCGAGATTCTTCGTCACAAACAAGTTGTTTCCTCAGAATGACAGGTATTGCTTGTCCAGAATGACAAATATTGTTCGCAGAATGACATTCGTGCGTAGCCTTAAGTTACTCCTTGTCCGTTGTGGTGGCGGCTGCCTCTTGCTCCGCGTCTGCCGCGGACGGCTCGTCGGTGATGCCTGCCGCTTTTTTCGCCTTGTCGGCTTTAAGCTGTTTGATGGTGTCGATAGCGTAATTGACAGCTGCCGCCCAGTTGAGCACTAAGCCGATGGTAACGATAATCCAGTCAATACCGAACTCGCCCCAAAGTCCGCTGATAAAGTTGTGGAAGAAACAGCAGATAACGCCTATGCTGATAGTACAGCTTGCGACCTTACCCAGCATATTGGCTTTGATATTGATTTTGTTGACTACGAAAGAGCCTACCACAATCATCATCAGCTCTCTAAACGCCAGCACGATGATAAACGCCCAGTGCATATAACCTGCAACCGATAAGGCGATAATAGTACCTACGTGCATAACCTTATCCGCTATGGGATCAACGCATTGACCTATATAGGAGCCTTGGTTGAATTTCCTTGCAATCCAGCCGTCCACAACGTCCGTAGCGGCGGCAAAAGCCATAAGCCCCAGCGCGATATAAACGTAAAAATGCACCGCGTCCGCTCTTGCTCCGAGAATTACCAGCGTCATAACCGCAGGTATGCACAGAATACGGATAAGGGTAAGCAAATTGGGTATAGTGCAAAGCTCTTTTTTGGTAAATTGCAGTCTTTTCATCATAGCCTCCCGACGGATAAGAAAAACTTTCCATCAATACATATTTTATTATAAATGCACGTAATTGTCAATAGGGAACATAAGGTATAAATCGGTGCTTGCGCTTATCCCTGCCCGTCCTCTTGGGCAGGAAGCGGTTAAAAGCCCCCTTGCGCCCCCGAAAGTCGTTGATTGAGCGGAAATTAATTGCGGCTGTTGCCGTCGGAATATCCTTTCCTTGCGTTTAATTATGGGTTGGGTTGGTAATAATCAATGAGTATGAGAGAAACGGTGATTTTTTGCATAGGCAGCGATAGGATAAGCGGTGACAGACTGGGCCCCGAGGTGGGCAGTCTTCTTAGGTACAAATATAACGTGCCTTGTTACGTTTACGGCGTGGAGGGAACTCCCGTCAACGGCGTAAACCTTCCCGAATACAGGCGTATGGCGGCGCAAAACCACCCTTGCGCGTTCACCTTGGCTGTGGATGCCGCCGTGGGCGAGCGGAGCGACTTGGGCAAAATCAAGTTCCGCAGAGGGGGCGTTAAAGCAGGCGGCGCGTTGGGCGAGGGACACGCTCCCCTAGGCGACGTCAGCGTAATGGGCGTGGTGGCGGTGAAAAGCGACAGCGTTATGACATCGCTTTTGGAGGCTCCCTTTGCTCTGGTGGAGAGCTTGGCGGAAAAAATCGCGCGGATAATCGCGGAATTCCTTTTGTCCGCCGCCGTTTGAACGGAAAAAACAGGCTTTATCTCCCCTAAAAAGGCTTTTCGCTATTGAAAAACCTCTTGAAGTATGGTAAAATTATTAAGCGCGTACAGGCGGTGTTGCCGTTTATTGCGGCAAGTCCTCTTATGCGCTAATTTTTTTACGGAGAGTGTTTATGGAAAAGATTTGGTGGAAAGAGATGGCTGTGTATCAGATTTGGCCTCGTAGCTTTTGCGACGGCAACGGCGACGGCATCGGCGACCTTAAGGGTATTCTCGGCAAGCTGGAATACGTCAAGAGCGTAGGCGCGGACGCGATTTGGTTCTCACCGTTATACGTTTCACCGCAGGCGGACTACGGCTACGACATAGCCGATTACCGCAATATCGCGCCTGAATACGGCACGTTAGACGACTTTAAGGCGGTTTTGGAGAAGGCTCACGCCTTGGGACTTAAGGTCATAATGGATTTGGTTATCAACCACACCAGCAATCAGCATAAGTGGTTTTTGGAAAGCCGCAAGGGCGGTGACGACAACCCCTATAAGGATTATTATATTTGGCGCAAGGGCAAGGGCAAGGACGGCAAAAAGTTCCCCAATAACTGGACTTCCACCTTCCCCGGCGACGGTTGGCAGTACGACGAGGTAAGAGGCGAATACTACCTGCACCTTTTCGCGGTGGAACAGCCCGACCTCAATATGGATAACCCTAAGGTCAGACAAGAGGTTAAGGATATAATGAAGTTTTGGCTGGATATGGGCGTGGACGGCTTCCGTGAGGACGTTATCACCTTTATCAGCAAAAAAGAGGGCTTACCCAACGGCTTCCCCCTTATGCCTGCCGCAAGAGGTATGGAGCATTACAAGAACGGCCCTCGGATTCACGAGTTTTTGCAGGAGTTCAAGACCGTTTGGGGTAAATACGATGCTATGACCGTGGGCGAGGCTCCGATGATGACTCCTAAGGTGGCGTTAAAGTACGTCAGCAACGGCAATCAAGAATTGAATATGATGTTCAACTTCCAGCATATGGAGGCGGACTGCTTCCTTTACAGCTGGGTGCATACGGGCTTTAAGCTCAAAAAGCTGAAAAAGGTCTATAACAACTGGCAGACTAAGCTCTATCACAAGGCGTGGAACGCCAACTACATAGAGAACCACGACCAGCCCAGAGTTATTTCCCGTTACGGCAGTGAAAAGTTCCGCGTGGAAAGCGGCAAAACCTTAGCCACTATGTACCTGTGTCTGGGCGGTACGCCTTTCATCTACCAGGGACAGGAAATCGGTATGGTCAACTGCCCTCTTAACGAGCTTGACGACTATCCCGACGTCAATACCCACGCTTGCTATAACCTGTTCCGCAAACTGGGCTTTAAGCACGAAACGGTTATGAAACTGGCGCGTTACGCCTGCCGCGACAACGCCCGTACTATGATGCAGTGGAACGGCGGCAAGAATGCAGGCTTTACCACCGCTGAAAAGCCTTGGTTCGTTGTCAACCCCAATTATACGGAAATCAACGTCGAAGCGGCGGAAAAAGATCCCGACAGTATCCTTAATTACTACCGCAAGCTGTTGGCTCTGCGTAAAGAGAATCCCGTGGTAATCTACGGCGATTTTAAGCTCTACTACAAGGGCTCTAAAAAGCTGTTCGTTTACGAGCGTAATTACGAGGGCAAAAAGCTCTTCGTGTGTATGAACTTCTCCGAAACCGATACCGAAATGACGGTGCCTAATGGTATCGACTTAAGCAAAGCGACCTTGCTTACCGCCAATTATCCCGATTGCAAGACGGCGGCGGCGATTACCCTGCGCCCCTACGAGTCCAGAGTGTATATAATGTAAGGACAAGGAACGGATAATTACACAACGGAATAAAACACCAATAAAAAAGTCGGAGTAGGTAATACTTCGGCTTTTTGTTGTTAATGAAAAGCCCGTTTTCATACAGTGTAATGATAGCCGCCTAATAACGATTAAACGCCTGATAATGACTAGCCGCCTTTCGGCGAGATTCTTCACAGCCGTGTGCCACTCGTTCAGAATGACATATCTTCAGTATTAAACAAGAGTCGGAGTAGGCAATACTTCGGCTATTTTTAATGGAAAATCCGTTTCCGTAGAGTGTAATGATTAGCCGCCTAATAACGATTAAACGCCTTTCGGCGAGATTCTTCACAGCCGTGCGCCACTCGTTCAGAATGACAGATATCTCAGTATTAAACAAGAGTCGGAGTCGGTAATACTTTGGCTTTTTGTTGTTAAGAAAATAGTCGCTAACCCCACTCTGCAACAATAGTAGATATTCTTGCACAGAATCTCGGGAACACTCGGGGTTTGTCATTCTGAGGACGTGACTTTGTCACAACGAAGAATCTCGCGTTTATGCGGCACAATAAACTTAACAGAGTGCCACTCGTTCCGAATGACAGATATAGGCGTTTGCTATCTATTGATTTTCGGATTGTCGGTGCGTTCTAACAAATAATCTATTGATACGTCAAAATAGTCGGCTATTGCGATTAACACGCTGTAACCTGCTTCCCTTTCTCCTGTTTCGTAACGGCTTATGGTATTTTGAGAGGTATTTAAGTCAAGTGCGAGCTTTAGTTGTGAGATTTTTTTCTTTATCCGTAATTCTTTTAATCGCAAAACACATACCTCCATTGGAAATTTGCTCTTGACAAAATTATCCCAGTTTGGTATAGTATCTTTATCCCAATATGGGATATTCGCATTTTCAGGAGGGAAATAATGAAAACGATAGTAAAAACTAAAATCTTATCAACCAAAGAACAAGAAACAAGCGCCAGTAAAAAGAAAAATAGATTATTGACTGGTTTGGCAGCTGGCTTGGGTGGAACGTGGCTATCCAGCGAACAAGATAAATGGGGAAGTAGGCATAAAAAGACAGAGGAAGTCACTACTTTTTTAATTATATATGATGATTCCAGTCGTGAGACAGAACAAGTCGTCAATGGAAGCGAAAGGTACAATTCATTGATAATGTACTTAGAATAAATGTTTTAATACCAGCCGAGGGAGGATAATTAAAATGAAAAAAAGAGCGATTTTTTTCGTGTTTGTAATACTTATTATAGTGTCAATATCTGCTTGTGGATTCAATCAAAACGGGTTGCAAGAGAACAATAATTCGCGGAGTACCGATATAGTTAAAAATTGTGACCATAGTAATTGTGACCTTCTTAGCGATACGGCAACGTGTGAAGCGGGAGGAACAAAAAGAACAAAATGCAGCGATTGTGGCGAAATCATTGCTGAAACCAGTCTGGCGAAAGGACATAACGGCGTTATTAGGTGTAGCAACTGTAATCAGTTATTTACGGATATAATATACGATTATTTAGTACCGTTTACCCTTGCCGACAAGGAATCTTCGTATGATAAAGTGCTGACTTTTAGCAAGCAGAAAAATGCAAATGGTGAGCTAACTCTTTCTTTTGCGAATCGTTATGGTGCATTATCAACCACAATAACAAGTATATTTACACTTAAAAAGAACGGCGATTGGGATTATGTTACAAACTACGTCGGTAATATACAAGGCACGGTGTATAAATCAAGCATCTCCGCTGTGATAACGCTTGAAAATCTGTCACTTTATACCTACTATAATGTTGATAAAGAAAAATTCGAAGTTCCAGTTGAAGAAGGTACAGGCGATTCTAGTGCTTGGGATTTGCTATACACTTCAACAAAAAGCAATTATGCATTATGCATTAAAACTATAGACTCCGTATGTAGTGCAAGCAATAAAGTAACCCTGAAGAATTTTGGTTTTTCGAATTATTGATAAATTCTGCAAAAATTCAAAAACCAGATAATAAATGCCTAAATAAAGGAGATAAATATGAATAAATGGAAAAAAATAGTATTAATTATTTTTTTAATTGCGATAGGTATAACGGCAATAGTTATGGGTGCGAAGTGCATTGATAACGGTGCAGATTATTATTATTTTAATAGCATTGCATATGGAGAAGAAGAATTTGCAATTGCCGATATGGTTCACAGTGTATTGTACGGTATTGGCGGTATCCTAATTGTGTCGGGGTTGTTAGTTTTTGTTGTCGCTCTAAAGACAATGTACACTAGCAATGAAGATGACAAAAAAGAATAATTTTTTACCGCCGATACATCAGGTGAAAGTATCGTAAGAGATTAACATTGACTGGACGGGAAGCCCGTTTCCGTATAGTGTAACGATTAACCGCCTTTCGGCGAGATTCTTCACAGCCGTGTGCCACTCGTTCAGAATGACAGATATCCTCTTCGATGACGGTAACAGCTTTCCGAAAAATCGTTTTTTATTGTGGTGTTTTCCTTTGACAAGAGGATTTTGCTATGATAATATTTAAGTATGGAAAAGCGCTCGTTACAACTGACGGAAAGTGGATTACCACGTGGAAGTAGCGAGAGAGATAATGTCGTCCGTCTGGGCAGGTTTACCGTAAGGTAATTCTGCCCTTTTTGTTTTTTACCGCCTAAAACAAGCGGTAATGAACAAGAAGATAGCCGCTAAACGCGAGATTCTATAACCACCCCACAATAACACGTTGTGTTTTTGCGGGGAACCCCGAACAACCACCCCACAATAACACGTTGTGTTTTTGCGGGGAACCCCGAGTCGTAACGTGGTTGTTCCTCAGAATGACAGTCCTTTGTGACAAAGTTAAATCCTAGGAACGACGGTATAAGCGGTTGCGAAGACAGTTTGCGGCACTGTAAAGCCGCAATTCCTGTAACCCTTTAACAGCAACGGGCAAAAGCCCGACTCAATAAGCGCGGCGGATTAATCCGCCGAGAAAAAGGAGGTCGTATGAAAAAGGTTGCCATTATTATGGGAAGTGAAAGCGATATGCCGATTGCCGAAAAAGCGGTGAGTACCCTCAACGGGCTTGCCGTGCCTTACGAGGTACATATATTTTCCGCACACAGAACGCCCGAGGAAACGAGGGCGTTTTCTGTTTCCGCGGAGGCAAACGGTTTCGGCGCGATAATCGCTTTGGCAGGCAAAGCCGCCCACTTAGCAGGGGCTATTGCCGCCGTCACGTTACTGCCTGTTATCGGTGTTCCTATTAAGTCCTCTGCCTTGGACGGCTTGGACGCTCTCTTGTCCACGGTGCAGATGCCCTCGGGTATTCCTGTTGCCACCGTTGCTATCGACGGTGCGGCAAACGCCGCGATTTTAGCCGCCGAAATACTCGCGTTATCGGACGGCGAGCTTAAAGAAAGATTGGCGGCACAACGGATTGCCGCCCGTGACAAAATACTCAAAAAGGACGCGGAAACCGCGGCAAAATTTAATAAATAACGGAGGTTACTATGAAAAAGATTTATCAAGGCAAGACTAAGGACGTGTTCGCTTTAGATAACGGCAATTATATGCTGAAGTTCAAGGACGACGTTACGGGTACGGACGGCGTTTTCGATCCCGGTGCCAATACCGTCGGGCTTTCTATCGCCGGAGTAGGTAATATTAACCTCCGTATGAGTGTGTACTTTTTTGAGCTGCTGAAAAAACTCGGCGTTGCTACCCATTACGTATCCGCCGACCTTAACGCTACCACAATGGAAGTTTTGCCTGCAAAGGTTTTCGGCAAGGGACTTGAGGTTGTGTGCCGTCGAAGGGCGGTAGGCAGTTTTTACCGCCGTTACTCGGAGTACGTTGCAGAGGGCGCAATTCTCCCCTCTTACGTTGAAACCACCTTCAAAAATGACGCCAAGGACGACCCCCTCGTTACCAAGGACGGTCTTATCGCCCTTAACGTAATGAGCGACAAGCAGTACGAGGACGTTAAGGCTATGACTCAAAAAATCACCGCTGTCGTCAACGACGAGATGGTAAAACGCGGTATGGAGCTTTATGATATTAAGTTTGAGTTCGGCTACAGCGGCGACAAGGTTATCCTAATCGACGAAATCGCCAGCGGCAATATGCGCGTATATAAGGATGGCAAGTACGTAGAGCCTATGACTCTTTCCAAACTCTTCTTCGAGTTCGAGGCGTAAAATGAAGCTGAAAGAAGAATGCGGAGTTTTCGGAATTATCAGCCCCTTGCGTAACGGCGTGGCGCACCTTGCCTATTACGGACTTTTTGCCCTACAGCACAGAGGTCAGGAGAGCGCAGGTATCGCCGTCAACGACAACGGCGTTTTGAAATGCTATAAGGAAGTGGGGTTAGTCAACGACGTTTTTACCCCTGCCGCGATGGAGTACCTCGGCAAAGGCACTATGGCGGTCGGTCACTGCCGCTACGGTACGGCAGGTACGGACGGCAAGGTCAACGCACAGCCTATGATGGTCAATCATTATAACGGCTGTATGGCTTTAGCCCACAACGGAAGCTTAGTCAACTACAAGGAACTTAGACTTGAGCAGGAGCTGAACGGCGCGATTTTTACCAGCGTCAGCGACGCGGAACTGCTTAGCTACCTCATTACCAAGGAAAGACTTAATTGCGACAACATCGAGGAGGCTATCGGCAGGGTTATGGACAGACTGGTGGGTGCGTATTCCCTCGTCCTTATGACTCATAACAAGCTGGTCGCCGTTAGAGATCCTAACGGCTTCCGCCCCTTATGCTACGGCGTTAAGGAGGACGGCAGTTACGTTATCGCCTCCGAAACCTGCGCCTTGGACGCGGTGGACGCCAAGTTCGTCCGCGACGTGGCCCCCGGTGAAATCATCGTTTTTACCGCAGAGGGAGTCAAGAGCTTTACCGAGCATTGCGGTAAGGCGGAAAAGAACCTTTGCGTTTTTGAGTACATTTACTTTGCCAGACCTGACTCGGTGGTGGACGGCTGTTCCGTTCACGAGGCGCGTCTTCGCGCAGGAGCTTTCCTCGCCCTTGAACACCCCGTTCAAGCCGATATCGTTATAGGTGTTCCCGATTCGGGTATCGACGCGGCAATAGGCTACTCCCGTCAGTCGGGCATTCCCTACGGCTTGGGCTTTATCAAAAATAAGTATATCGGCAGAACCTTTATCGCCCCCGGACAGAAGTTCAGAGAGGACTTGGTTCGCATAAAGCTCAATCCCGTTTCCGCTACGGTAAGAGGTAAGCGCGTGGTCTTAATCGACGACAGCATCGTCCGCGGCACCACCAGTGCGCGTATCGTCAAGCTGCTTAGGGACGCAGGGGCTACCGAGGTGCATATGAGAGTATCCGCGCCCCCCTTCAAAAATCCCTGCTATTACGGCACCGATATAGCTTCCCGTGACGTTCTAATCGCCTGCACCCACACCCACAGCGAAATCGAAAAGGCTATCGGCGTGGACTCGCTTGGCTACCTTAGCGTTACCAACGTGAAGCAAATCGCCTGCGGTTCAAACAGAAAATGCGGCGGCTACTGCACGGCTTGTTTTGACAACGTGTACCCCACCGCCACCCCTGAGGACGGCAAGAATTGACAACGCCGTTAAGGACGGCAAAGGAGATATCGAGTTATGGCAAAATCCTTTAGCGAGAGCTACAAGAGCGCAGGCGTGGATATAACCGCAGGCTACAAGGCTGTGGAGCTTATGAAAAAGCACGTGGCGAAAACCTTGACCGAGGGCGCGTTAGGCGATATCGGCGGTTTCGGCGGCTTGTTTTCTCTGGATTTGACGGGGTACAAAAAGCCTGTTTTGGTCAGCGGCACGGACGGCGTAGGCACCAAGCTGAAGCTTGCTTTTTTGCTTAATCGGCACGATACGGTGGGTATCGACTGCGTGGCTATGTGCGTCAACGACGTGATTTGCTGTGGCGCGAAACCGCTGTTCTTCCTAGACTACGTGGCGGTGGGTAAGAACGTACCCGAAAGAGTCGCCGACATCGTGGCGGGAGTCGCCGAGGGCTGTGTTAAATCCGGTTCCGCTTTAATCGGCGGAGAAACGGCGGAAATGCCCGGCTTTTACCCTGAAAACGAATACGACCTTGCAGGCTTTTCGGTAGGTATCGTGGATAGGGATAAGGTTTTGGACAAGACCGCAATAAAGCCCGGCGACGCTATTATCGCGCTCCCCTCGTCGGGAGTTCACAGCAACGGCTTTTCGCTGGTGAGAAAGGTTTTCGATTTGGAGAATTGCGACCTCGGCAAGAGTTACGAGGAGCTTAACGGCGCACCCTTGGGCGAAACCCTGCTTACGCCCACCGAGATTTACGTTAAGCCTATGCTGAAACTGTTTGAAACGGTTACGGTTAAGTCGGCGGCGCACGTTACAGGCGGCGGTTTTTATGAGAATATTCCCCGTAGCCTGCCTAAGGGTATCGGCGCGGAGATTTGCAAGCAGGACGTGAAAGTACTGCCGATTTTCAAGACCTTAGCGAGAGTGGGCGGCATACCCGAAAGGGATATGTACAACACCTATAATATGGGCGTGGGTATGACGGCGGTTGTGGACGCAAAGGACGCGGATAAGGCAATAACCTTGCTTAAGGAAATGGGCGTGAACGCTTACCTTTTGGGGCAAACCGTCAGTTCCGACGAGGGGGTTATACTGCGGTGACGGACAAGGTAAGAGTTGCGGTTTTTGTGTCGGGCGGCGGCACCAATTTGCAGGCGATTATCGACGCGGTGAAAAGCGGAGTCATCAGCTCCGCCGTGCTGTGCGAGGTGATTTCAGGCAACGAAAACGCCTACGCGCTGACAAGAGCGGAGAACGCCGGCATAAGGACGGCGGTGATTGCTCGCAAAAGCTTTGCCGACCAAGCGGCCTACGAGGACGCGCTGAACGCCGAGCTTAAGGCGGTCGGTGCGGAACTGATTGTGCTTGCGGGCTTCCTTAGTATCCTAAGCGGTGATTTTACTGCTCTGTATCCTAACAGAATAATCAACGTACACCCTGCCCTTATTCCCAAGTTTTGCGGCAAGGGTTACTACGGCTTGAGGGTTCACGAGGCGGTATTAGCGGCAAAGGAGACGGTCACGGGTGCCACCGTGCATTACGTGAACGAGGTGCCGGACGGCGGTGAAATCATTTTTCAAAAAGAAGTGGCGGTTCACCCTGACGATACGCCGCAGATACTGCAAAGACGGGTTATGGAAGAGGCGGAATGGATTATACTGCCCGAGGCCGTGGAGTCCGTAGCCAAAAAGATTTTAGAAAAAAGATTATAGACAAGCAAGAAGATTAGAACAAGACGATTAAATATCGACAAGCAAGACAGTTATAGAAAAACGGTTAAAGCAAGACGAACAAAGTAAGACAAGCAAGACGGAAAGCGAAAAACGATTATAGGAAAAAATAGTAAAAAAGGCGACAAAGCAAGACAGTTATAGAAAAATGGTTAAAGCAAGACTGGCAAGACGATTACAGAAAAGGAGCTGAATATGGACGTTTATAAGGTAAAACGCTCGGCGGAAATACTGTCCGCCAACGAGTACCCCGGCAGGGGAATTATTATCGGAAAGAGCGCGGAGGGCGGTTACGCCGCTTTTGCGTATTTCATAATGGGAAGAAGCGAAAACAGTAAGAACCGCGTGTTCAGCAAGACCGAGGAGGGTATTATTATCTATCCTTACGACCCTACTAAGGTTAAGGACCCAAGTCTGATTATCTATTCGCCGATAAGAAAATATAAGGATAAAATTATCGTCACCAACGGCGACCAGACCGACACGGTTTTCGAGGGTTTTGAAAAGGGTTTGAGCTTTGACGAGGCGTTGGAAAGCCGCTGTTTCGAGCCTGACGAGCCTAATTATACCCCAAGAATAAGCGGCGTGTTGGACTTTGAAAAAGGCTTTTGCTACAGAGAAAGCATACTCAAAAGCGCCGATCCCTACGGCTCTGCCTGCAACAGATACGGCTTCGGCTATACCCCTGTCAACGGCTTAGGTCATTTTATCCACACCTACGTATGCAACGGCAACCCGATACCCACCTTTACGGGAGAGCCCGAAAGAGTGTATATACCCGAGGATTTTCAAGAGTTTTCCGAGGAAATTTGGAATAACCTCAATCCCGATTACAAGGTCAGCCTATATACCTGCTTTGTCAATCTGACGACCAAGGAAGAGCAGTTTAAGCTGTATAACGTCAACGCCTAAGCGTACCGAAACCGCAGATATAACTGCAAAAATATCGGATAACTCTAACGATATTGCAAACAACGTGTAAAAAAACCTATATTGCAAACGTCGGTACGATTATCGATAATACGGACGGCGGTACGATACCGCTTAACAACAAGTTTCAGCGGAAATGAAATAAAGCAATAAGAACCGAAAAACGGTTGTGAAATCGAAAAATATCGGATAACGCAGGATTATTGAGAATTAAAGGCGCATAGCGCAAACGAGCGGATTAACCGCGTAACGTAACACGGAGAGAAAAATGAAAGAATTTAACCTTAAATACGGCTGCAACCCCAATCAAGCCAACGCGAAAATTTATATGAACGACGGCAGTGACCTGCCTATCGAAATATTGTCGGGACGTCCCGGGTATATCAACTTTTTGGACGCCTTTAACAGCTGGCAGTTGGTTAAGGAACTGAAAGAAGCCACGGGCTTGCCCTCCGCGGCGAGCTTTAAGCACGTTAGCCCCACCTCTGCGGCAGTGGGTAAGGTGATGGACGCCAAGCTGAAAAAGGCCTGTTTTGTGGACGATATAGAGGGCTTGGACGACTCCCCCATCGCCTGCGCTTATGCAAGAGCGCGAGGCACCGACCGTATGAGTTCCTTCGGCGACTGGATAGCCTTATCCGACAAATGTGACGTAACCACCGCGAAAATCGTTGCCAGAGAGGTAAGCGACGGTATTATCGCTCCCGACTATGACGGCGAGGCTCTTGAGATACTTAAGGCAAAGCGCAAGGGTACCTATAACGTGGTGAAAATCAACCCTGCCTATCAGCCTGCGGAAACTGAAACCAAGCAGGTTTTCGGCGTTACCTTTACCCAAAACCGCAATAATTTCAAAATCGACGCGGAGCTTTTGAATAACGCGGTAACTGCGAACAAGGACCTGCCCGACAGCGCGAAAACCGACCTTATCGTGGCGTTGATTACCCTTAAGTACACCCAATCCAACTCGGTTTGCTATGCCAAGGACGGACAGGCAATAGGCGTGGGCGCAGGACAGCAATCCCGTATCCATTGCACCAGATTAGCAGGTCAAAAAGCCGATTTGTGGCATTTAAGACAGGCGGATAAGACCTTATCCCTCTGCTTTGCCGATACCGTGGGAAGACCTGACAAAAACAACCTTATAGATATATATTTATCCGAAGACTACGAGGAAATTCTAAAAGACGGCGAGTGGCAGAAATACTTTACGGTTAAGCCCGAACCCTTTACCCTTGCGGAAAAAAAGGCGTATCTTGCCACCGTTAGCGGAGTAGCCTTGGGTAGTGACGCGTTCTTCCCCTTCGGCGACAACGTGGAAAGAGCGGCAAAGAGCGGAGTAAGCTACATTGCCGAGCCCGGGGGCTCTAAGCGTGACGACGACGTTATCGCGGTTGCCGATAAGTACGGTATGGTTATGTGCTTTACGGGTATGCGCCTGTTCCACCACTAAAAGTAAGAAACAACGAGAAAAACGCATTGCTAAAAATAGAAAAACATCGGAATTTGCGGAACAAATCGCGGTTATAACAGATAACGCGCACGACTTGACTACGATATGCGCTTGTTCCACCACTAAAAGTAAGGAACGCGGATATAAGATACAAAGCACACAACGGTTAGACTACCGAACAAGGAACGCGGCTATTAAGCGCAAAGCGGTTAAGACTACCGAACAAGGAACGCGGATTAGAATTGCAACGCGGCTATTAAGCACGAAACGCAAAACAGCTAACACGGCAATAAGGTTGCCGACAAGTAACCTCAAAACGAAAAAATATCGGAGGACGCTATGAAAATTATGGTTATAGGCGGCGGAGGAAGGGAACACGCCATTATCAAAAAGCTAAAGCAAAGCCCCCTTGTTGAAAAGATTTTTGCCTTGCCCGGCAACGGCGGTATAGCTTCCGACGCGGAATGTGTGGACATTAAGGCTAAGGATATTGAGGGTATAATTAATTTTGTCAAGCAAAATCCGATAGATTTCGCGGTGGTTGCCCCCGATGATCCTCTCGCTCTCGGAGCGGTGGACGAGTTAAACAAGCTAGGGATTCCCTGCTTCGGGCCCGATAAAAAAGCCGCCGTTATCGAAAGCAGTAAGGCTTTTGCCAAAAACCTAATGAGAAAGTACGGGATTCCAACCGCGGAGTACGCCGTATTCGAGGATAAGGATAAGGCTTTTGCCTATCTGGAAACCCACGCTCTCCCCGTGGTGATAAAAGCGGACGGCTTGGCTCTCGGTAAGGGCGTGATTATCGCCTCTTCCTTGCAGGAAGCCAAGGACGCCGTTGAGGATATGCTAAGCGGCAAGCTTTTCGGCAAAAGCGGTGCGCGTGTGGTAATCGAGGAATTTTTGCAGGGAGTCGAGGTCAGCGTACTGTCCTTTACCGACGGCAAAACGCTGGTTCCTATGGTATCCTCTATGGATCACAAGCGTGCGCTTGACGGCGACCTTGGACTGAATACGGGCGGTATGGGCGCGGTTGCTCCCAATCCGTATTACACCTCGGAAATCGCAGAACGGTGCTATAAGGAGATTTTTATGCCCACGGTTAGGGCGATGAACGCCGAGGGGCGCCCCTTTAAAGGGTGTTTGTACTTCGGCTTGATGCTTACCGACAAGGGACCTTACGTTATAGAATACAACTGCCGTTTCGGCGATCCCGAAACGCAAGCCGTTCTCCCCTTACTGGAAACCGACCTTATGGAAATAATGCTTCAAGTGGCTGACGGCACTCTTAACCCTGCGGCTGTCAGGTTCAAAAAAGCCGCTTCCTGCTGTGTGGTGGTCGCCTCTAAGGGCTACCCAGTAAGCTATGAAAACGGTTATCCGATTAGGGTTAAGCAGGGATTTGACGCGGAGCTGTACGTTGCAGGCGCAAGGCTGACGGATAAGGGCTTGGTAAGCGCAGGCGGACGGGTTCTCGGTGTGACCGCCCTTGCCGACACCCTGCCCTCGGCGATTGAACGGGCGTATGAGAACGCGGCGAAAATAGAGTTTGAAAACGGTTACTTCCGCAAGGATATCGGGAAAAAGGCTCTTGCGGCGGCGAAATAGTTATTAGCCGTCAAGAAAACAACGGAACAACGAAACAACGGCGAGAAATAAGCGCAGTGCTTTATCGGCTATGCTTTGGATTAGACAGAAAAAGAGGTACAGGAGGACGTTATGGTTTATCGCATTTACGTTGAAAAAAAGGAAGGTTTTAGAGCGGAAGCGGCGGCGTTGCTGTCTGACTTGCGTAATTTGCTGGGCGTTAAAACCCTGCTTTCCCTTAGAATAATCAACCGCTACGATTTGGAAAATTTGGATAAGGCGGTGTTCGATTACGCCGTGAGCAAGATTTTTTCGGAACCGCAGACGGATACTGCCGCCACCGAACTTGACGTTGAGGGCGCGGACTGCGTTTTTGGCGTGGAGTATCTGCCCGGTCAATTCGACCAGAGAGCGGACAGCGCGGCGCAGTGTATTCAGTTGGCTTCCGCCGTGGAAAGACCTACGGTGCGTACCGCGAAAATCTACGTTTTGGAGGGTGCGCTGACTCCTGACGATATTGCTCTTATCAAAAAATACGTTATCAATCCCGTGGAGTGCCGCGAGGCGGATTTAGCTCTCGCCCCGACGCTGGCAACCGACTATAAGGTGCCTGATACGGTGGGTACCATTCACGGTTTTTGCACCTACAGCCGCAGTGAACTGGCGAATTTCGTCAAGGATATGCGCCTTGCAATGGACGAGGACGATGCGGAGGTTTGCCGCGACTATTTCCGCAAGGAGGGTTGCGATCCTACGATTACGGAAATCCGTATGCTGGACACCTACTGGTCGGACCATTGCCGTCACACCACATTTTTAACCACGCTGGATAAGGTGAGTTTTGAAAGCCCGATTCTTGAACGCGCTTACAACAGGTACGTTGCGGCGCGGTCGGAGCTTCACCGCACAAAGCCGATTAACCTTATGGATATTGCCACAATCGGCGCGAAACTCCTTAAAAAACAGGGTATGCTTGACAAGCTGGACGAGTCCGAGGAGATTAACGCCTGTACCGTCAAAATCAAAATCGAGATTGACGGACAGCCTGAGGATTATCTTCTGCTTTTCAAGAACGAAACCCATAACCACCCTACGGAAATAGAGCCTTTCGGCGGTGCGGCAACCTGTATCGGCGGCGCGATTCGCGATCCCTTATCGGGAAGAGCCTACGTTTACGCCGCTATGCGCGTAACGGGCGCAGGCAATCCTTTAACCCCCGTCAGCGAAACCGTCAAGGGCAAGCTGTCACAGCGTAAAATCGTGACTACAGCGGCGGCAGGTTACAGCTCCTACGGCAATCAAATCGGCTTGGCAACGGGGTTGGTGGACGAGATTTATCACGAAGGCTACGTAGCCAAGCGTATGGAAATTGGAGCGGTGATAGGCGCGGTGCCTGCCTGTAACGTACGGCGCGAAACTCCCGTACCCGGCGATAAGATTATCCTCTTAGGCGGCAGAACGGGGCGTGACGGCTGCGGCGGTGCAACCGGTTCCAGCAAATCCCACAGCGTGAAATCCATAGATACCTGCGGCGCGGAGGTTCAGAAGGGCAACGCTCCCGAGGAACGTAAGTTGCAAAGACTTTTCCGCAATAAGGAAGCGGCTCTATGCATCAAGCGGTGCAACGACTTCGGCGCAGGCGGCGTTTCGGTGGCTATCGGCGAGCTTGCCGACGGCGTGGAAATCAACCTTAACGCGGTTCCGAAAAAATACGAGGGCTTGGACGGCACCGAGCTTGCCATCAGCGAGTCGCAGGAGCGTATGGCGGTGGTTGTGGAACCTAAGGACGCGGCGAGGTTTATCGAGCTGGCGCGTGGTGAAAATCTGGAGGCTGTGGAGGTCGCCGAGGTGACTGCCTCTCCCCGACTGGTTATGCGGTGGAACGGCGTAAAAATCGTGGATATATCGAGAGATTTTCTTAACTCCAACGGCGCGGAAAAGCATATTAGCGTTAAGGCAGAGGCTCCCCTTGCTTTTGAAAAAGAGGTGGGAAAGGACTTCGGCGAGGAATTTGAAAAGACGGTTTGCGACCTGAACGTATGCTCCAAGCGCGGCTTGGCACAGCGTTTTGACAGCACTATCGGCGCAGGTACGGTGCTTATGCCTTTCGGTGGTAAATATCAGCTTACGCCTGAAGCGGTTATGGTGAACAAAATTTCTGTGGAAAAGGGGGATACCGACGACGTATCCTTTATGGCTTACGGGTTCAACCCCTATATTTCCGAAAAAAGCCCCTATCACGGCGCGTATTGCGCGGTGGTGGAGTCGATTTCAAGACTGATTGCGGCAGGCGCGAGCTTTAAGGACGTATATCTTACTTTTCAGGAGTATTTTGAAAAGCCGATGAAGGAGCCTACCCGTTGGGGCAAGCCCTTATCCGCTCTTTTGGGCGCGTTATCCGCTCAGCTTGACCTAGGCGCGGCGGCAATCGGCGGCAAGGATTCTATGAGCGGAACTTTCGAGAATATCGACGTTCCCCCTACTCTTGTGTCCTTCGCGGTGACTACAGGCAAAGCCCAAGCCGTGCGTTCAGGCGAGTTCAAAAGTCATGGGCACAACGTGGTAATGCTATCCCCTGCCTACGCTGACGGCTTGCCCGATTCCGCTTCCTTGAAAAAGATTTTCTGCGCGGTTTCCTCTCTGCTTGCGTCGGGCAAGGCGTTATCCGCCCGTACCATAGGCTACGGCGGTGCGGCGGAGGCGGTTTTCAAAATGGCAATCGGCAACGGCATAGGTTTTTCCTTTGAAAAAACCGTCGATATGGAGACGATATTCGGCTACCGCTACGGTTCCTTTGTGTTGGAGCTTGACGGCGATGAGAGATTTGACCGTGCGAAGCTTTTTGAAAACGTGAAAACGGACTGCTGTTCCCTTACCGAGTCGGGCGGCGCGGCACTGACCAACGCCTATTGCGTGTTATTGGGCAAAACAACCGCGGAGGAGGCAATCGCCCACCGCGCGTACAATCTTGATTTGGAGCGGCTGAAAAAGCTGTACGAGGGAGTTTTGGAGCCTGTTTTCCCTGTGAAAACCGCAGTTTCCCACTCGGAAATTCCCACCCTTTCCTACACGGCAAGGAATATAGCGAAGCCTGCCGCCACCTTTGCGGTGCCCAAGGTGCTTATCCCCGTTTTCCCCGGTACCAACTGCGAGTACGATACCGCAAGAGCGGCGCGGAAAGCCGGTCTTAACCCCGAAATCTTCGTAATCAACAACCTTTCTGCGGCGGCGGTGGCGGAATCGGCGGAGGCTTTTGCGAAAAAACTGGCGAAAGCGCAGGCGGTCTTTATCCCCGGCGGTTTTTCGGGCGGCGACGAGCCTGACGGCAGCGGCAAGTTTATAACCTCATTTTTCCGTAACGGCAGAGTTGCGGAACAGACTATGAATCTTTTGAAGAAGCGCGACGGCTTGATTTGCGGCGTGTGTAACGGTTTTCAGGCATTAATCAAACTGGGCTTGGTTCCCTACGGCGAGATTACCGAGCCAAAGGCGGACGATCCCACCCTTACCTTTAACGTCATAAGCCGCCACCAGTCGGGCATAGTCCGCACCCGTGTGGCTAGTGTGCTTTCGCCTTGGCTTTCCCTTGCTAAAGTCGGCGAAATCTACAGCGTGCCTATATCCCACGGCGAGGGGCGGTTTGTGGCTGACGGCGAGTGGCTTAAAAAACTGGCTGAAAACGGACAAATCGCCACCCAGTACGTGGATTTGCAGGGAAATCCCACCTACGAAACGGAGTTTAATCCCAACGGCTCGGCTTTTGCGGTGGAGGGTATCACCTCCCGTGACGGCAGGGTTTTCGGTAAAATGGGACATTCCGAAAGAGTGGGGCGCAACCTTTACCGCAACGTGGTCGGCGATTACGATATAGGCTTGTTTGAGTCGGCGGCAAAATACTATAAATAACTTGCAAAACGCCCTGTTGGGTGAGTAAAATTATATAAAAGGGTTTACCGCCCAAGCAAAGAAACGGTAGGACGAAGTAACCGAAACGGCGGCGCAAAATAATTAAAAAAGGTGTGCTAAATAAGCGAAACGGCAGGACGAAGCAACCGAAACGGCAGGACGAAGCAACCGAAACGGCAGGACGAAGCAACCGAAACGGCAGGACAAAACAACGAAACGGCTGTGCTAAATAAGCAAAACGGACGGACAAGGTAATTAAAAAGGCAGAACGAAATAATAAAAACGGACGATAGACGCGCAAGCGGTAATTAAGATACGGGAAGCCGTGAAACGGCAGGACAGCCCAGCGGCGGCAACCCATTGACATAAGGAGATTTTTATGGCGATAATCGACGGAAAAGCGGTAGCAAAGGAAACCCGTGCGGCAATAGCCGCCGAGGTTGCCGAAATTAAGGAAAAGTACGGTAAAACCGTGGGCTTGGCTGTGATTTTGGTAGGCGAAAACCCTGCAAGTCAGGTTTACGTCCGCAACAAGATTAACGCCTGCCGCGACGCAGGTATGGTTTCCAGACTGTGTAAGCTTCCCGATACCGCCACCTTCGAGCAGGTCGCGGATACGATTAAGGAGCTTAACGCCGATCCCGAAATCCACGGAATGATTTTGCAGCTTCCCCTGCCCAAGCACCTTAACGAGGCGGCTTTATTGGATTTGATTGCTCCCTCAAAGGACGCGGACGGCTGTCATTACGTTCAAAAGGGCAAGCTGTGGATAGGCGAAAAGGCTATAATCTCCTGCACCCCTTACGGCGTTATTAAACTGTTGGAGTATTACGATATTCCCCTTAAGGGTAAGCACGCGGTGGTAATCGGGCGCAGTAACCTTGTCGGCAAGCCCCTAGCGCAGTTACTGCTTGACCGTAACGCCACGGTGACTATCTGCCACAGCCGCACGGAGAATCTTTCCTTCTACACCTCTCACGCCGACATAGTGTGCGTAGCTATCGGCAAGCCGAAATTCTTGACCGCGGATATGGTTAAGGACGGCGCGGTGGTAGTGGACGTAGGCATTAACTCCGTGGACGGAAAGCTTTGCGGCGACTGTGATTACGAGGGCTTGAAGGACAAATGCTCCTATATAACCCCCGTACCCGGCGGCGTAGGACCTATGACCGTTACTATGCTTTTGCAAAACACGGTGGAGGCTTTTCTCGCACAGCAGGAATAATCACGGCGCGGAAAAACTTTAATGCAACAAAAAAGCTGTTATGGAATTTGCAGTTCCGTAACAGCTTTTTTCGCGGCGTAGGTTAGCCGCTTATCTCAATCGCAAAGCTTGCGCCCTGCGTTGTGGTTCGTTTTCGGTAGGGGAGTTAATTAGAACCATTGGGAAGGTATAATTAATCATTTACATTTGAGGAGGGCTCCCCTTGCCGAAGGCCGTGTTCCAAGCGTATATGTACGCTGAGGAGGAGGAAGTGCGACCTGTGGAAAATTGCCCTTTTCCATACTCCCATTGTATTGTATATTCCTTAAAAAGATATTAAAAGAAAAACTTGAATTATGTCTTTTTTGTGACCGACCGCGCTATTGCCCTTAAAAGATAACCGTAAACTCGGTGAAGGTGGAGCCGTCCGAATTACAGCTTATCCTACCGCCCTGCTTTTCTACGGTGGTTTTGGCTATTGCCAAGCCCAAGCCGAAACTGCCGTCGCCCTTTCGGGAGTCGTCTTCCTTGTAAAAGCGGTCGAAAACCTTGTCAAGCCTGTCGGGACTGATGCCGCTTCCTGTGTTGCGCACACTTAGCACGGGGGTTTTCGCCATATACAGCTTGACTGTCACCTCTCCACCCGACGGGGTGTATTTCAGAGCGTTGTCCAAAAGAATAACCACCAATCTTTCGATTTCCGCCTTACAGCAGCGCAGGCTGATACCGTTATAAATCTTGTTGGTTAGGGTGACGTTCTTTTCAAAGCAGGTGGCTTCCATAGACAGTACCGCGCAGTTGACCGTTCCCGATAGGTCTATGATTTCCATAGGGGATTCTCTGTCGTACTCCAACCGCGAAAGCTCAAGCATATCCTTAATCAGCGCGTCCATACGGGCGATTTGGGCTTCTACGTTGTCCAACCATTTTGAGTTTTCTTCGATAGTGGTTTCGGGGGAAGCGCGCATTGCGCCTACGTTGGCGGCTATTATCGCAAGAGGGGTTTTCAGCTCGTGGGAAGCGTTGGCAATGAGCTCCTTTTGCTTGCCGAACGCCTCGTTGAGAGGACGAATGTTGTAGCTGGAAATCACCCACCCGATTATCATAATGGCGAACAAAGAACCGATTACGCTTAATACGGAGATGAATACCTGTATATCGTAAATTTGAAGGTCGGCGGTGCAGTCGTAAATCGCGTAAACCATACCGTTGCCGTTGCGGTACGTTCCGCCCCTTGCCTTAAAACGGTACTCGCCTGCCGAAAATGCGGTTTTGTTGGCGATTACCGCCGCGATTATCTCTTCCTTAACCTCGTCGGAGTAGTTGTCCAAGCGGTGGGTAAAGACGGTGCCCTCGTAATAGATTATAACCGCGCACCGCGAATTGTCGTTGCGATCAAAAGCGGCGTCCGTTTGCATGCGGCTGTACTCCGCAACGGTTTTTTCCAACTCGCTGTTGATACGCTCGGCGGTGTTTAGAAGGGTGATTCCGCATACCAAGGAAAAAATTACCAAAACAAAAAGTCCGCCCAAAAGGGTGAACGCTAGGGTAAATCTTATTCGTATCTTGCGGAAAACGTCCGAATCTCTATTCATTGGCACTTAACTCATACCCCACGCCCCTGACGGAATTGATACCGAAGGCGGCGTTCAGCTGTTTTAATTTTTTCCTCAAAAAGGACATATATACTTCTAGGTTGTTGGACTCGAACTCGCTGTCGTAGCCCCAAACCTTGAGAATAAGCTCCTCCTTTTTCGCCACGAAATTGGGGCGTTCCAGAAGGAACCGCATTATCTCAAATTCCTTGACCGAGAGCTTGATTTCGCCGCTTGAGGTGGAAAGCTTGTAGCCTGATAAGTCCAAGGTTACGTCCTTGAATACCAGTTTGTTATCGCTGATTAACTGAACGCGCCGTCTGGTCAACGCCCTAACCCTCGCCATTAGCTCGGGTATGGAGAAGGGCTTGGTCAGATAATCGTCCGCGCCTAAGTCTAATCCCGTGACCTTATCCCCTGCGGAGGAAAGCGCGGTAAGCAGAAGTACGGGCGTAGCTATCTCTCTGCGGCGAAGCTCCCTAAGCACCTCGGTACCCTTGAGTTTCGGCATTAAAATATCCAGAATTATCACGTCGTAAATTCCCGAAACGCCGTAGCTTAACGCCATTTCGCCGTCGTAAACCGCGTCCACCTCGTATTTTTCCTTAGAGAAAATCTTGGTCAGCGCGTCGGATAAACTTTTCTCGTCTTCTGCAAGCAATAATCTCATACTTTCGCCTCCGTTAATGGGATTATATCCGCTTTGTCTTAAAACAAAATTAAAACGGGGCGAAGTCGCCCCGAATTGATTGCCGATTAAAGTCTTGCGATTGCGTAGCGGATACGCTCTAAGGAGCGTTCCTTACCCAGCAAAACCGCCATTTCACTGGCTCCGCCGGGGGTGTTCGCCTTGCCCGTTAAGGCAATACGCACGCACCACAACACCGCGCCCTTTTTAACTCCTATCTCCGCGGACAGGGCGACAAGCGCGTCCACAAGGGGATCGTTCTCCCACACGGCGTTTTCCAGTACAGGAAGCGCGGCGGCGAGTATGGTTTTGGCGTTTTGCGCGTCGGTCTTGTTCTTTTGGTTGACGAATAAGGCGGTGTCAAAGCCCTCGTAGTTTTCCAAAAATTCCACCGTTTGGGGAATATCCGAGAAAACCTCCGTGCGCGGCTTTAACAGTCCTGCCAAAAAGCGGTAATCGTATTTGCCTGCGATAACGCTCTTCTCAAACCAAGGCTCCGCCAGCGCATAATATTCGTCGTCGCTTAAATCCCTTATGTATTCCGCGTTAAGCCATCTCAGCTTAGCCTCGTCGAAGATACTGGGGCTTGCGGAAACACCCTTGACGGAGAAGGACTCTTTAAGCTCGTCCATAGTCATTTTTTCGCGGTTGTCGCCGGGGTTCCAGCCCAACAGCGCGATATAGTTGATAATCGCCTTGGGCAGATAGCCCTTGTTGATAAAATCGTCGAAATTGGCGTCGCCGTGGCGTTTGCTCAGCTTATGCTCGTGGTCGCGCATAATGGGAGGCAGATGCATATAGGTGGGGCGTTCCCAACCGAAAGCGTCGTACAGCATATTATACTGGGGAGTGCTGGACAGGTATTCGTTACCTCTTAAGACGTGGGTTATACCCATCAGGTGGTCGTCCACCACGTTGGCGAAGTTGTAGGTGGGCATACCGTCGCTCTTTAAGAGAATCGCGTCGTCCATATCCTTGTAGGCAACGGCGATTCTGCCGTAAACCATATCCTCGTAAACGCTTTCGCCCTCGGTTTGCGGAATGTTCTGTCTGATAACGTAGGGCTTGCCTGCCGCTAAGTTGGCGGCTATCTCTTCCTTGCTTAAGCGCAGACAGCGTTTGTCATACTTGCCCACGCCGCCGTCGCTTACCTCGCGCTTGCCGCAAAAGCAGTAATACGCGTTGCCGCTCGCCACAAGAATATCCGCGTACTTTTTGTAAATATCCTTGCGCTCGCTCTGGACGTAAGGTCCTACGCCGCCGTCCTTGTCAGGCCCCTCGTCGTAGTCGATACCTGCCGTTTTAAGCGTGTTGAATATAACGTCCACCGCGCCCTCCACGTATCTGCCTTGGTCGGTGTCCTCTATGCGAATGATAAACTTGCCGCCTGCGTTACGGGCGAAAAGCCAAGCGTACAGGGCGGTTCTTAAGTTGCCTATGTGCATAAAGCCTGTGGGGGAAGGAGCAAAACGGGTGCGTACTGTCATAGTAATACCTCTATTATAAATAATTCCTTATCAATATAACACAAGCGCGGCGCAAAGGCAAGAATTATTTTTGAAAAGCCGTTGACAGAAGTGATATCGAAATGATATCATAATAATAGCTAGAAATTCACTTTAGGAGGGATTTTTTATGAGTGAAACGATTAATAAAAACGAGTTGAACAAGGACGTCAGGGAAAAACTGATTACGCCTGCTAACGGATATGCTATGTTTTTCGCGGTGGTGGCGTTGGTTGTCGTCGGTATCGTGCTTGCGGTTATCGGCGGTACGAGAAACAGCGCGGTAATGATAGCTTTCGCAGTGGTGATTTTTGCTGTGGTGCTTCCCCTGCTCTCCTCCGGCTTTAAGATAATGAGACCTAACGAGGCCGTGGTGCTTACCCTTTTCGGAAAGTATTTCGGTACTATCGCAAGGGACGGATTTTTCTGGGTAAACCCTTTCTGCACGGTATTTAATCCTGCGGCAGGTCAGGCAATGATGCAACAGATGGCGGCAAGCGCGAAG
Source organism: uncultured Christensenellaceae bacterium (assembly GCA_964368645.1). Classification (GTDB taxonomy): domain Bacteria; phylum Bacillota; class Clostridia; order Christensenellales; family CAG-1252; genus JAEDHM01. Next base: position 12,657 of record CAYJBY010000015.1, on the reverse strand, counting down.
GCGAAGAACGCGGAGGAAAAGGAAGTAATAGCTTCCTACAGCCGCAAGCTCTCCCTTAAAGCTATGACGCTGGACAACAAGATTCAGAAGGTCAACGACGAGGAAGGCAATCCTATCGAAATCGGCGTTATCGTTATTTGGCGTATTAAGGACACCGCCAAGGCGGTATTCAACGTGGATAACTACGTTAATTATATTTCCTCTCAAACCGACGCGGCAATCCGTCACGTGGCAAGGCAGTATCCTTACGACGTCAGTGAAGCCGGCGACGAGAAGTCTTTAAGAGGCAGTGCGCAGGAAATCGCCGAGGTGCTTAAGGTGGAGCTTCAGCAGAAGGTGGAGCTTGCCGGTATAGAGATTATCGAAGCGCGTATCGCGCACCTTGCTTACGCTCCCGAAATCGCGGCGGCAATGCTGCAAAGACAGCAGGCTAAGGCGATAATCGACGCTCGTATCAAGATAGTCGAGGGTGCGGTAGGTATGGTTGAGATGGCTCTTGACAAGCTTTCCGAAAATGGCATTGTCGAGCTTGACAACGAGAGAAAAGCGGCAATGGTAAGTAATCTGTTGGTGGTTTTGTGCGGAAGTAAGGACGCACAGCCAGTAGTCAACAGCGGTTCCTTGTATTGATGCCGTTATGGAGGACAATAAGGATAAAAAACAAGTGCCGCTCCGTCTTCCCAAAAAGCTGTGGGAAGATTTGGCGGAGTGGGCGGAGCAGGATTTTCGCTCTCTCAACGGGCAGATAGAGTTTATCCTTACCGACGCGGTGAGAAAACGCAAAAAGACCAAGGACTGAGCCGAATCGGAGAGGACGCGAATACTTTTCCGCCGAGCCGTACTGCGGCAGTTGTGCGGTGAAAAACCATTAATTCGCGCAAATTCCGAAAAACCGCGCGATAAGAGCGGCAAATATGTTAAAATATAAATAACGCTTCTTTTGAAAGCGGAAAACGCGAAAGCCGATAATATAATTTCGGCTTTTGTTGCATAATGGACGGCAGGGAGGACGGCGTGGAAAAAATAACCGAGTATCTATTGAAAACTGCGGAGGCGGTGCCTCTTCGCTATAAGGAGTTGGAAAGTCTTATCGCCGCTCCCGAGGTAACTGCCGACCTGCCCTATCTTATGTACTGCACGGAGAAAAAACGCGCGGTTGAAAAGGCGGACGGGCTGATTAAAAGCATTAACGCTACTCTTGCGGAGATAGCGGCTTTGGCGTCCGTTACCGATCCTCTTCTTGCGGATTACGTCAAGGAAGAGCGCAGACTGCTTAAAAGAAAGGAGCTGATTCTGGATTATTGCCTGATAACCGCCTTAACCGACGGCTCGGCAGGAGATTGCGCCTTGTCGGACGACGGCGCGGAGTGCACCGTTCAGGTGGAGCTTTCCCCTGTCGGGCGCGATAGCGACGAGCTTGTCAGGGAGCTGAAAAAGATTTATTCCTCGGCGGCTTCGGAGGAAGGCTTGCGTGCGGAATCTGCGCCCAACGGTCTTACGGTCAAGGGGCGCAACGCCAACAAGCTGTTCAGATACGAGAACGGAATCGCCGCGGCATATTATGACGGCGGTAAAAAGGCGGCGGTGAGAGTCTGCGCCTATCCCCTGCCAGCGGACTCCTATACTCTTGACAAAAAGGACGTGGAAATCACCCTTTTTCACTCCGGCGGAGCAGGCGGACAGAATATCAATAAGGTGGAAACCGCGGTACGCGCCGCGCACCTGCCTACGGGAATCGTTGCGGTCTGTCAGGACGAGCGTTCTCAGCTGAAAAACAAGGAAAGGGTTTTGGAAACGCTGAAAGAAAGAGTCGCCGCGTACTACCGCGCAGAGCAGGAAAGAGGTGCGGAGGAAGCGAAAAAAACGGCGAAAAACGGCGAGCGTATCCGTACTATCGATTATACCTCGGGAGAGGTTGCGGACAAAAGACTTCCCGAGCTTGGCTTTCCAGTTGAGGAGTTGAAGAACGGCGGCGGACTGTTTTTTGCGAAATTATTGTATTTGCAGGAAAAAATTCGCATCTTATCCGCAAAATAGGGCGAAAAGTTAAGGAATTTTTAAGTTTATAGGTTATAATAACGGTAAGAGGTATTATGCAGACTGTTTTGACCGCGGAAACCGACAAGACCGTTCTTTCGGGTAAATGTCTAATCCGTAAAACCGAAAAATTAATCAAGGATACCGCCAGAGTTCTGGATTTGGATATTCTCTTGTCGAAGCTCGCCGAAGCCGTTATTCTTCGGTTGGACGAGTTGAAGGCTTTGACCGCCAAGGTCGCCGCCGCCGATTGCGTAAAGGCAGTCACGAAGGACGGCAAGCACGCGGTTTTTTTCCGTTTCGGTTCACAGCTTAACTCCGCGGAGGTTTCGCCCTCCGATATAATTTTTTTCCGTTACGAAAGCTCCGAGGGAGAGTTTTTACGCAACGATTTAAGGGTTACGGGCTACTTAGCCGCTCACAAAACCGTTGACTTCATAATTACCCCCACTACCCTACTGCCCTCCGAAAAGGATTTTTCCAAGCTGTACCGCCTTACTAACGCTTCGGGCGTTAATTTCCCTCTTTTGAACGCGGAGCAGAGAGCCTTGGTGGAGCTTGAGGATCGCAACGTGCTGGTGCAGGGCGCGGCAGGCAGCGGAAAAACCAACGTATGCGTGGACAAAATCGTTTTTGCCGCTTGCAGAGAGTACGTCGGCAAGGTGCTTTACACCACCTTTTCCAGAGGACTTTTGATAGATACCAAGAACCGTTTGGATATATTCAGGCGCAACCTTACCCGATTCGTCGAGGAATACGACGCAGGCAAGGTGATTTTTGCCGACAAATACCGCAAAAAAGCGGTGGAAAACAAGCTCGGGGTGTATATCGGCGCGGACGACGAGGAGAATATCGTCGCCAAGATTAAGCGTATCGCCGACTTCCTGACAAGCCGCGTGGATTATATGCTTATTGCCGATATTTACGCCGCGAAAACAGGCAAAACTCCCACGGTTGCAAACGAGGATTATTTCATTAAATACCTTGCCAATCCGAAAAACCGTCTTTACGGCAGACTGGAAAAGCTGAAACAGTATCCTGCCGAGGTGCTTTATAAGGAGCTTTACGGTATGCTGTCGGGCTGGGGCGATCCCACCGATTACTCAAAAACGCCCACCGCCGAGTCCTATGCGGCTCTGCGCGGCTCGGGTTTCAGCCGTCAGGAATGCGAGGTTATTTGGTCGCTGTATCGGGATTACTACGCACACTTGGCGAAAAACGGACTTACCGACAATAACGCTATGTCCAGAGAACTGCTTACCTCGGGGGCGGAGCTTTGCGATTACTCTCTCCTTATCGCGGACGAGGTGCAGGATATGACGCAAATCAATCTCTGCCTGCTGAAAGCCCTTTGCCGCCGTATGTTTTGCGTGGGTGACGCGCTTCAAATGATTAATCCCTCGTATTTTTCCTTCGCCTACCTGAAAAGGCTTCTGTTCCGTAAGGAAATCTCCTCTGCGGCGGCTGAGCTTACCCACAATTACAGGAGCGCGGCGAAAATTGCCGATATTATCAACGGCTTGGGCGAGCTTAACGCCTCGGTTTTCGGCACGCACAGCTTCGTTTTGCAGGGAAAAAGCGTGGACAGCGAGGCAAAAGCCTGTACCGCTTTCGTCCGTGAAAGGGGCTTCGCGGAAAAGGTCGCGGCTGAAAATTTTGATAACTTCACCCTTATAGTGGGCAGTGCGGCGAAGAAGGAAAAACTGCGCAAGCTCTTCAAACGGCAGGAAATACTTACCGTTTCCGAGGTTAAGGGCTTGGAGAGGGAAACGGTTATTCTCTACGATTTGCTATCCGATAACAAGAGGGAATGGGAGGCTTTGACAAGGTCTTCCGTCAATCGCAAAACCGCGGACGAAAACTCTGTTTACCGCTACTATTTCAACCTCTTTTACGTGGGTGTTTCCCGTGCGAGAGTCAACCTTTTCGTGAGCGAATCGGCGGAAATTCCCCTGTTTAACGGCTTTTTTAAGAGCTTTGAGCCGATGACTGCGGAGCAGGCGTTCAACAGCCTTACCGCTGTAGTCGATAAGCCTGAGTTGGATCAGGACGAGTTGATGGAGCGCGTGGAGCAGTTCCTGAAACTCGGTCAGTACGGCAACGCCCGTTTCAGCGCGGAAAAGCTTACCGACGACCGTACCAGAATGCGCCAGCTTACCCGTGTGGATATTTACGAAAGACTGGTGAACAAGGGCGAGTACCGCCGCGCAGGTGTGGAGCTTTGGGAAAAGGGCATAATCGAGGAAGCCAAGCGTATGTTCGTGATGTCGGGCGACGAACAGCTTATACAGCTTTTGGACGCCACCTCTGCCGAGGAAGGCACGGGACTTAACGGCGACGTGGTTCGCTTTTACGGGGATTTGGAACAAAACGGCGAAGCCAGACGGCTGATTGCCGAAACGGTTAAGGAGGAGGCTCTGCGGCTTTTGAACGATAACAGAGCCATTGCCGCCAAGCTGAAAAAGAAAAAGGAGAAAAATAATGGATAACGAGATTAAGGAGCTGATAGAAGCGTTTAGAGCGTATAGGGATTTGCTTACTCCCGTGCAGGCTAACCTGCATAGCTTTGCCGATACCTACGACTCCCTCAAGGGGGATATCGCCGCCCTTAACACCGCTTTCGGCAGTGACGTTCAGGGCAAGCTCCAAAGCATTTACGATACCCTTTCCAATCAATCGGCTAAGGCAACCGACCTTTCCTCGCGTATAGACAAGTTCGCGGTTTCCGCGGAACGCTACGTTAAGGGCGTGGAGGGCGTTTTGGAGGTTTTCGAGAAGACGGAAGCCAAAATCAAGGCGGTGGACGAGCTGGAAAAACGCGCCGAGGAGCAAATCGGCAAGCTGGACGGCGTTATCGAGGAGAAGAAAAAGGGCTACAACCTCAAGGAACTGGAACGCACCCTTGACAGCTATAACGGCAACGTACAGAAGGTTGCGGAGTTTATCAATCAGGACGTTGCCAAGGCTCTGTCCGACAACGGCGGCGAAATAGCGGAAATCAAAAAAGGCAACGAGGAGCTTGTCAGAATACTCAACGATCAGAATTCCACCTTGGAACGCTTGGTCGTTACCTATCAGGACACTAACCGTCTTATCAAGTCGGTGGTGGAACAGAACGACGTCAACGAAATATACCTTTTCGAGATGTTGGACAGGTGGGCGGAAAGCCGTAAGGTCAAGGTGAAAAAATAATGGACGAAAAGGAAAGAGAGGGCTACGAGGCGGTTTACCGCGCCATAGTCACGGACGATCCCGTTCTCTTCGGACGGTATATAAAAAGCGCGAATACCCGTGCCTTGCGCTACGGGCGTTTCCCTTTGCTCTCCCTTTGCTATCTTTACCGCAGTAAAAACATTGTCAAGGCATACGAAAGGGAGCTTGCCGCCGTAAGCGATTACGTGGCGATGGAGGAGGATTACCGTATGTATTCCGACTTCCGCAAGCGTTGCGGCAGAGAGCTTAGGTTCTACGCTCTCGGCAGGAACCCCATTACTCCCCTTGAAATGCTTGCCGTACTGGGCGAGGACGAGTATCTTCGCTCCCGTTATAACCTCCTGTATAAGGACGAGGCGATTAAGGAAAGGCTGACGGCGGTTTACCGTATGCGGTGGGGGCAACAGCTTACCTTTACCGATAAGGGTATCAAGCTGACGCGCCGCAAAATCGCGGTCGGGAAACGCGCCTTTGTGACTATCTCCTGCGCTTTTTCCGTCTTACTTTTGGTGGCGGCGGTGTTACTGATGACCATACTCCCCCAAAGCTACGGCGGCGGTACGGAGCAAAATCCTTTTCTTATAACCACGGCGGCACAGCTTGAATACGCCGCTTCTCACGAGGGTTATTATCTTTTGCAAAAGGATTTGACTCTTGACGAGCCACTTGACGGCTTCGTAGGGAACCTTGACGGCAACGGCAAAACCGTTACGCTGAAAGGCGTTTTTGCGGAAAAGGTTACGGGAAAATTGTTTGATATTAACTTTAAGCTCGGCGGCGATATAGGCTTTTCCGAGAATTACGGCGCGGTGATTACCGTCAACGAGGGCGAGCTGGCGTCGGTGGGGGTTGTCCTTTCCGCCGCGGTAGCTGATAAGAGCGAGGGCGATACCTGCTTTGCCTGCTTCGTCTATGAGAATAAGGGCACTATTACCGATTGCACGGTTGACGCTGTCGTCACCTTGAGCGGCAACGGTAAGGGCGACGTGTTTTTATGCGGCTTGACGGGAATCAACACGGGTACGGTCAAGAACTGCGTTATCACCGATACGTCACGGCTGACAACGGACAGCGCTGACGTGAGCGGAATAGCTAAGGAAAACGGAGAAAAAGGCGTTATAGACGGTTGCGTCAGCGGCGCGGCTATAACTCAAACTTCCACTCAAATCGGGTGGAATCCCAACGTGGCGGGTATCGCGCTTACCAATAACGGCACCCTGAACAACTGCGTTAATAACGGTGCGCTGTCCGCAACGCTTAATCGGTTGGAAACCTCTGTCGGCGCGGCGGTTATAGTAGCGGGAATTACCGCTACCCATAACGGAACGATGACCGCTTGCGTCAATAACGGAACGATAAAAGGCGACAACCAAGCGAGTTTGTCGGAAACCCCCGACGAGAAAGCAGGTCTTCAATGCTTGGCAGGCGGACTTACCGTTACAAGCAAGGGCAAAATCACCGATAGCGAAAACCGCGGCAACGTAGAGGGCAAGTGTCTTAGACTCGCCTATTCCGCAGGCGCGGCAACGCTTAACTACGGACTTATCACCGATAGCGAAAATCACGGCTCTATCGCCTCTGACGGTTCTATCGAGTCTATCGCAGGCGGCTTGACCGCAATCAACCACTACGACGCGGAAACCGATATGGGCGGCAATCTTATCAAGTCCGCAAACAAGGGCGCGGTAACGAGCGTAGGCAACGGCGTGAGCTTAAGCGGCGGTGTTACGGGTGTAAATTACTATTACGTCGGAGAATGCGTCAGCAACGCGAGCGTTACGGCGACTGCCGGCGACACTGCCTATGCAGGGGGCGTGGCGGCGTATAATTACTATATAACCGTGGGTTGGCAGTATATGCTGGCAACGGTGGAGCTTAGCTCGGCGCAGGGTGCGGTTAAGGCTACCGCCACCGCCGCCGAAAACGCCACCGCCCTAATCGGCGGTGTGGTGGGATACAACAACGGCGCGGTTCAAAAATCCGCATCGTATTGCAGTTACGCCACCGATAACTCAGCAGGTTATTATATCGGAGGTATATGCGGCTGGTTGATTTACGGACGTTCCTCCTCCTCTGCTAACTGCTATCTAAAGCAAACCAACGCCGCTTTCGGCATAGGCTCCGTGCTGTCCTCCGACCTTTTCGGCGGCACCTCTTTCAGCGAGGCTATGGACGGCGGAACCTCGGGCTATCAGTCCGCGGAAGAAGTTACAGCCGCTTTTGAAGCGGCAAAGGGGGCGACTGCATAATGAAAAAAGAACCCTTGTTTATCGTTTTAATCGTGCTTGCGGCAGTTGCCGCCCTCTATGACCTCGCCTATATTATTTTCGGCTTGTGTCAGCTTGTGATGCTCGGCAACGCCACTGCTTTCGTACTGCCTGTGCTTTCGCCGATGTCCATTACCGCCATAGCCGTCAACGGCGTGTTCTTGGCGTACAGCGGAGCGTATCTGATTTTTAGGCGCAGTTAAATCGCCGCTTGCCTTTGCGCGTGATATTCCCGTCTTAACCTTTTTGTTCCAAAACCTTGTAAATTTCCGCCTTTACGGTTATAATTAGATTAACCGCTTTTTCGGGAGGGATTTTTTGATGTTGGATAAAATTGCAAATCGCAAAAAACAATTACTTTCAATAGGTATTTTCTTGGTAATTTTCGGCGCACTGGTGGTTATCGCCAGTTTCTTCGACTATCGTATCAGCGAGATTCTCGTGGGCGACGGTCTGGAGGGCGGCAGATATATCTCCAATAACGCTTACGGACTTTTCTTCGAGGCGTTGGGAAGCTGTCCTATGTACCTTATGGCTTCCGTGGCTTGCTGTGTTCTCTTTTGGCACGGCTACCGCAGAATTAGTAAGGACGGCTTGAAAATCGTTTGCTGTATCGTTTTCGCTGTGGGCGCGTTCGCAGGAGTTTTCCTTACCGTTAAGGACGTGTTCTCCTATATCGGCAACTACGTTATGCAGGAAACAGGCGTGCTGAACGTGCTGAATAATATGTACGTTTACGCCCTCGCCGCCGTTATGTCTATGCCTACCGCCATCTTCGGCTTGCTCCTTTGGGGGCGCATTAAGCCCGAAACTAACGAAAAACTGGTGCCTTGGGTGCTGGTTATTCTGGGAACGATGGCTTTTTACCTTATCGTTCATTTTACGAAATCCCCTCAGGGCAGAGCGCGTTTCCGCGCGATACAGGCTTATGCCTACGATCCCTCTTATTACGATAACGCTCTAAGCACAGAGCTTGGCAAGGACGTGACCTCGGTTATCAACGGGGAAACTTTTTCCTTCCGCAACTGGTGGGTGCAGTACGGCTCCTTAACCGACAAGTTCGAGGCTATCGGCATTGACGAGGGCTACAAGTCCGCGTTGGAAGCGACAGGTCTTGCATCTGACGTTTGCAAGTCTTTCCCCAGCGGTCACACCTTCTCCGCAGGCTTGACCTATACCTTGATTTGTCTGCCCGATTTGGTGGAACGCTTTAAGACCAAGGGCTGGCGCATATTCTGGTATGCTCTTCCCGTTTTCTTCACAGGATTGGTGGCGGTGAGCCGTATCGTTATGGGCGCACATTATATGTCCGACGTGCTTTTCGGTGGCACCTGCGCTTTCGTGGGTGTAATCGTTATGCGTTGGCTGGTTCTGTGCGGCGGTTACAAAAAAATCGCGGCGTTGTTCGGCAAAAAGAAGGCTGAAGCAGTGACCGCGGAAAGCGGCTCCGACGATAACGCCCCTGCCGATAACAATGCAGAAGTTATCGAGGAAAACACCGATTCCCTTACCGACAGCAAAAACGAGGTGAATGAAATCGCAGTCGATACGGACGAGTCTAAGGCACTTTCGGAGGACAGCGCGGCACCTACTGATAATTAAGGTACCGCATAAGTTATACAAAACGAATATCTTTAATACAAATACAAAAACGGTTAAGGCGCATTACCTTAACCGTTTTTCTAAATCAGCAAGAAGTGAGGAATAAAACGGATATTAAACCGCTTAGAATGCTAGCCGTTTGATTGCTTCCTTGTAGATTTCCGCGCTTTTAACAAATTCCTTTAGCGTTACTCTCTCGTTGGCTTGGTGCGCTAATCCCTCGGAATCGGGGAAAACAGGTCCGAACGCCACCGAATTTGGGAACGCGCGAGCAAAAGTCGCGCCGCCGATTAACGCAGGCGTTGCGTTTTCGCCCGTTACGTCGTTGTAGGCGGATAATAGAGTCTGAACCAAGGGATCGCTTTCCTCAAAGTACACGGGACCGTGGAATTCGGCAATCTCCACCTTTGCATCGGGGAAAGCCGCTTTTAGCTTATCGGAAACGAAATCGGCGGAATAGGTTACGGGACAGCGGATATCAAGGCTGAACGAAATGGTGTCGCCCTCGGTCTTGGCAACGCCGAGATTGAGAGTCAAAGCTCCGCTCTTGTCGGCAACGTCCAGTCCGCACCCCTTGCCCGTGTAATCGGTCAAAGTCAGCGCGGCGGCGGTCAGTTCAGGGGAAAGAGTCATTATGCCGTTGAGGATTTTTGAAAGCGCATTGTCGCCTAACTGCGGCGTGGAGCCGTGAGCCGCTACGCCCTCGGCTGTTAGAAGGTACTTGCCCTCCTCTTTTTTGAGCTTAAGTCCGTGGTGAAGAGCGTACATTACCGTAACGTCGGAAATCGTGTTCAGCCGCGCCGCCGCACGGTTGGGTACTATGTTGGCGAAGAAACTGCCTGCTTGGATATAGTCCACCGTTTCGGGCTTGGCTATGGTTATATCCCCACGAATTACCCTCTTTTCACTGCGGATAACGGGAAAATCTGCGTCGGGAGATATGGAGAAAGACGGTATCTCGGCGTGACACTTGTAATACTCTATGCACTCCCAACCGCTTTCCTCGTTGCAACAGAAAATGATGCGGATACGCTTTTTCGGCACGGCTCCGCTTTCCAAAAGCGAGCGCAAGGCAAATACGGAAGCTATTGCAGGTCCCTTGTCGTCAATGGTTCCCCTACCGTAGATTACCTTTTCGCCGTTTTGCTCCGTCACCTCGCCCAAGGGTGAGTATAGCCACCCCTCGCCGTAGGGCACTACGTCTAAATGCACCGTTATACCGAAAAGCTCCCCCTCGCCGACCTCAGCCCAACCGCAATAGCCGTCTAGGTTGCAGGTTCGCCAGCCGTAGGATTGACATAGGCTTAAAAGATAATCGAGAGCCTTGCGGTTGCCCTCGCCGAAGGGCGCACCCTCGGAAGGCTCGGTTTGAAGGGTTTCGATTTTCAGCAGAGAAAGAAGATTTTCCAACATTTCGTTTACATATTTTTCCATACCGATATTATATGCGCTTTAGGCTCTCAAGTCAACCGCCGATAACTGCAATCTTAGCGGAGAGAACGAGGAGCGCGAAAAAATTAAAAACGGACGAGGGCGCAGAAAAAGTAAGAAAAAAGGCAAGCGCGGAGAGTACAAAGGCGCGGATATAGTAAGAGAGAAAAACGGTAAGCGTAAGGTAGTTAAAAATCGGAACGGATAGCGGTGTGGCGTTAGCGATAGGCAGAGAAACGCGGAAAACAAGAAAGAATAAGTTATTAAGAATCGGAGCTGACAAGCTGCGCGGAGAACTATAACGGACAACGGAACAAAGATAGCGCGGTTTCGGGTGCTTGCGGCAGGGTTTTCGCGCCGCTTTACCGACTTGCCGCCCGATTTATCCGTCTTTGAGGATAAATCGTTTTACTATTGGCGCAAAATGAGTTAAAATAATGCCGATTACAATATTTAAGGAGCTTCTTATGGCTAAAAATAATCAGCAGTTTGTGCAGGATATCGCCGATATCAAAACCGATTTCCCCCAATGGTACACCGACGTGGTGGTCAAGACCGAGTTGGTGGATTACGGCCCTGTCAAGGGTACTATGGTTATCCGTCCTTACGCCTATGCGATTTGGGAAAACATTCAGCGCGAGCTTAACGAGCGTTTCGCCGCTACAGGTCACAAGAACGCCTATTTCCCTATGTTTATACCTTACAGCTTTCTCGTTAAGGAAGCGGAACACGTAGAAGGTTTTGCCCCCGAAGTCGCCCTTGTTACCCACGTCGGCAACGAGGAGCTTCCCGAAAAACTGGTGGTTCGTCCTACCAGCGAGACTATTATCGGACATATGTACGCCAAGTGGATAAAAAGCTACCGCGACCTGCCCTTGAAGCTCAATCAGTGGGCTAACGTGGTGCGTTGGGAAAAGGCTACCAGACCTTTCCTGCGTACTTCGGAGTTTTTGTGGCAGGAGGGGCACACCGCTCACCGCACCGATGAGGAGGCGCAAGCCGAAACTATGCAGATGCTGGGCGTTTACGAGGAGTTTGCCAAGAACGTACTGGCTATCCCCGTCCTTACCGGCAGAAAGAGCGAGAAGGAAAAGTTTGCAGGCGCAGTGGCTACCTATACGATGGAAGCTATGATGCTGGACGGCAAGAGCTTGCAGTCGGGTACAAGTCACAATTTAGGACAGAACTTCGGCAAGGCTTTTGATATTCAGTATCTGGACAAGGACAATACCTTGAAATATCCTTACCAAAGCAGTTGGGGCGTTTCCACCCGATTAATCGGCGCAATTATTATGGCGCACGGCGATGAGAGAGGTTTGAAACTTCCTCCTATGGTCGCTCCTTATCAGGTTGTGATTATCCCCGTGGCGGCGTTTAAGCCCGGCGTTACCGAAAAGAGCGAGGAGCTTGCCGCAACGCTGAGAGCAAGCGGATTGAGAGTAGAGCTTGACGACCGCGATCAGAGCCCGGGTTGGAAGTTCAACGAGTGGGAAATGAAGGGCGTGCCCTGCCGTATCGAGTTAGGACCTCGCGATATAGAAAGCAACAGCTGTGTACTGGTTCGCCGCGATACCTTCGAGAAGAAGGTGGTTTCTCTGGACAACGTGGCGGAAACCGTGGCGGTGGAGCTTGCGGATATTCAAACAACTATGTATAATCAAGCTAAAAACTTCCGTGACGCGCATATCAAGACCTGCGCCGATATGGACGAGCTTTCCGAGGCATTAAGCGGCGGCAATTTCGTTAAGGCTATGTGGTGCGGCGATCCTGCCTGCGAAGCGAAAATCAAGGAGCTTACCTCTGCCACTTCTCGCTGTATGCCCTTTGACCAAACCCCTGTCGGCACCCGTTGCGTGTGCTGTGGCAAAGCGTTTGACGAGAGAGTCACGGGCTTCGTGACCTATTTCGCCAAGGCGTACTAAGCCGAAATCGGGAACATTAAATAAAAATCAGCCCACTGCTTCACAGAAGTCAGCGGGCTTTTTTTCGGTTATTAATCGTCGGTTATTAATCGGTATTGGGAAAGAAGTTACGCGGAATTGCGTAGGTTGGCTGTGTTGATAGTGGGCGCGTAGGGCTTGCCGCCTGCTTGCCGTAGTAAGCGATT